>JBBIJI010000004.1:0-774 GCA_037446055.1 Nitrospiraceae bacterium | reverse complement strand
GGGCGCGATTCCGCAGCAGCGATGCTGCGGCCCCATTGAAGCACCGTGAGCCAGTCGGCTTGGCGCACGCGCGCCCAGGCCGATTCCGCAGCAGCGATGCTGCGGCCCCATTGAAGCGCATCGCGCGAGCGTCCAGGTCTGCGCCTGCTCGTCGATTCCGCAGCAGCGATGCTGCGGCCCCATTGAAGCTCGGAGGCCTGTCGTTCGGCCTCCTCAAGCGCGCGCGGATTCCGCAGCAGCGATGCTGCGGCCCCATTGAAGCCGCGACCAAATGCGAACAGGTCGCGCGCAGCTCGTGGATTCCGCAGCAGCGATGCTGCGGCCCCATTGAAGCTCATCGCGGTCCCTGCCTGACCGTCGCGCTCCCGCCGATTCCGCAGCAGCGATGCTGCGGCCCCATTGAAGCGCCACCCAGGCCGCGGCGAACGTCCCGGTGCGCTTCGGATTCCGCAGCAGCGATGCTGCGGCCCCATTGAAGCGACGAGTTGACCATCGCGTGGGCGGCGGCGCGGCGGATTCCGCAGCAGCGATGCTGCGGCCCCATTGAAGCCCCTTCGTGCTGGCGCGGGATCTGGGCATGACGGTCGGATTCCGCAGCAGCGATGCTGCGGCCCCATTGAAGCGCAAAAATAGTGCGGCATCCCGGCCTTCGGCCGCGACGATTCCGCAGCAGCGATGCTGCGGCCCCATTGAAGCCGTTCGCCCGTCTTCGTCCGGACCTCCGGCGGCGCGCGATTCCGCAGCAGCGATGCTGCGGCCCCATTGAAGCGATTT
>JBBIJI010000003.1:0-161777 GCA_037446055.1 Nitrospiraceae bacterium | reverse complement strand
CTTGTCGCAGCGGCGAATCCGCGATTGCAGCAGAAGCGTTCATGAATAATGCGCGTTAAGACCTGTGCGGTTGTCTTGGACATAACGCTCCGTTACCCCTTCCACGATAGAAAGGAAAGCCAGTGTCCCCCTCCCGGCACGGGCATAGACACCGCCGACGACGACGGAGCCGGTCATCTTGGCTCCACCACGAGTCCCTTAAGAGCGAAACTGTGACGCGAGTTGAGACGGATTGAAGACGCCGCGTTCGGTGATGATGCCGGTGATGAGCTCGGCAGGCGTCACGTCGAAGGCGGGATTGAAGACTGCGACGCCCTGCGGCGCGATGGGATGGCTTCCATGCACTGAAGTCACCTCTGTGGGATTGCGTTGCTCGATTGGAATCTTGTCGCCGGATGGGGTCGCCAAATCGATCGTCGAATAGGGCGCCGCAACGTAAAATGGAATCCCATGGGCCTTCGCGAGCATGGCGACCGAGTACGTCCCGATCTTGTTGGCGACGTCGCCGTTGGCCGCAATCCTATCCGCTCCGACGATACAGAGCTGGATGTGTCCTTGTCGCATCAGCGTCCCGGCCA
Source organism: Nitrospiraceae bacterium (assembly GCA_037446055.1). GTDB lineage: Bacteria > Nitrospirota > Nitrospiria > Nitrospirales > Nitrospiraceae > JBBIJI01. The sequence goes on along the minus strand of JBBIJI010000003.1, from coordinate 161,199 downwards.
TGTTGTCCGTGATCAGCGTGACCGGGATGCCGTCCTGCATGAGCTCCCAGGCCGTGAGTCTCGCGCCCTGCAACACTGGCCGCGTTTCGTCGGCGATGACTGAGATCTTTTTCCCTTGCTCCCATGCCGCGCGGATAACCCCCAGCGCCGTGCCGTATCCGGCCGTCGCCAGGGCTCCTGCGTTACAGTGCGTGAGGATCGTGGCGCCGTCCCCGATGAGCGCCGCCCCATGCCGGCCGATCGCCTTGCAGAGCGCGATATCCTCTTCCAAGATGCGCTGCGCTTCCTCCACCAGTTCCTGCTTGATGTGATCGACGGGCCGGTCGCGCAGGGCCTCGACCTTGCGCTTCATCCGCTCGATCGCCCAGAAGAGGTTCACCGCGGTCGGTCTGGTGGCGGCCAGCACGTGGCAGATGTCGTGCACCGCCTTCGCGAACTCATCGTATCCGGCGACGCGCAGATGGCGGGCGCCCAGGGCGACGCCCATCGCCGCCGTCACGCCGATCGCCGGCGCCCCGCGGACCTTCAGGTCGCGGATCGCCTGCGCCACCGACTGGTAATCGTAACAGTCGAGAAACTCGACATGAGAGGGCAACCGGCTCTGATCGAGGAGCCGAACGACGCCGTCTTTCCATTCAACCGTGGGGACCATGGTATTCTCCAACTCCCCTCACCTTTCTCCTCTCCCCCTGGGGGAGAGGAGAAAGAGGAAGCAGCCCGGCCGCGGGCGTCAGCCGGTACAACCCTTCGGCCCTCCGCGTACCACGTGGAGGAGAAAGAGGGAGGAGCCCGGCCGCGGGCGTCAGTGTGAAGAGCGCCGAGCGGAGAGCTCGAGTATCGTTACCATGATGACGATCAGGCAGGCTTGCGTCAACAGGAGGACGGCCTCGAGTGTCCCCGCATGCCGCAGGGCGAGGGCCGCGAGGCCCAGGCAGATGGTGAGGATGAAGATCATGGCGATGCTGGCATAGCGGCCGCCCAAGGCCCGTTCGAGGCGATGGTGGAGATGATCCTTCCCCACGTACGCCAGCCAGTCCTGGACCGATTTCACTTTGCCGGTCGCGATCCGTTCGACGGTGATGTGGATCATGTCATAGATGAGCACGCCGAAGATCAGCAGCGGGTTGCTGAATGACACGATGGGATTGTTGTCGGCCCAGTTCCCTTTGACGGCCAGGCAGGCAAGGGTAAATCCGAGGAACATCGAGCCCCCATCGCCGAGAAACACGACGGCCGGCTTCTTCCACCGCAAGTTGTAGGGCAAAAAGCCCAGGCCCGCGCCCACGATCGCGACGGCCAGCCACCCCAAGCTGGGCTGGTTGGTCTCGAAGGCCACCACTCCCATGAACCCCGCCATCAGCACGGCCAGCCCCGTGGCCAGCCCGTCCATGCCGTCAAAAAAATTGAACGCGTTCGTGATGCCGATGATCCAGACCAACGTGAGACTCACGTTCGCCATGTCGCCGATGGGACCGGCAGGGAACAGGCTGAGCACCTTGCCGCTCAAGATCACGATCCCGGCCGCCACCACTTGCACCAGCAATTTCGTGGAGGCCGAGATGTCGCGGACATCGTCCACGATGCCCACCACGAGCAGCAGCGAGCTGGCGGCCAATATGGCCGGCATCCCGTCGGGGAGAATCGAGTTCAAGAGCACCGAGCCGATGAACCCCAGGTACACCGCTACGCCACCCAGGCGCGGCGTGGGCTGGGTGTGGATCTTGCGGTCAGAGGGCTGATCGACGAGCCCCCAGGAGTGGCCGACATACATCATGACCGGGGTCAGCGCGCCGGCGCCCAGGAACGCGAAGAGAAAAATGTAGAGCCACCGCAGGCCTTCGACGACGAAGAGCTGGCGGATCACGGGCACCGTCAGCGCGAGCACCCCGAACATCGCGCCCACGGCCGCCGGGGTGAACCAGCGCCACGTGCTGCGGAACACCAGGGGGGACAGCTCCGATTCGAGGGCCTTCACGGCAACTCCTCACGAATCGCCTGTAACACCTTCATTACGTCCTCATCCGTCAACGCCGGATAGAGCGGGATCGAGATCGCCGCGGCATCCGCGTCGTCGCTGACCGGGAACCCTTCTAGCGCGAGAGCGCGATGCAACGGGCGAAATACGGGCTTCCGACATTGGATACCACGCTCCTCGAATCGGGACAAGCAGGAAGCGATGTCCTGCGCCCGTTCCCGGTCCGCGGCCAATCGGACGACGTACCGATAATAGACGTGCGTCAAGCCAGCCGGCACATACGGCGGCAACGTGGCCTTTCCCTTCAGGGCCGACCCGTATTCGGAGGCGATGGCGGTGCGTCGAGCGAGCAGGGCCGGCAATCGATCCAACTGGCTCAGCCCGATGGCCGCTTGCAGGTCCGTCATCTTGTAATTGAACGAGCCCGGCGTGAGTGTCGTTGCTTCGTCGTACTCGCGTAATGCCCTGGCCCGCTCGATCACCCCCGCATCGTTCGAGAGCACCATGCCGCCTTCGCCGGTACAGAGCAGCTTCGTCGCGTAGAACGAGCAGACCGTGACAGCCCCGACCGACCCGACCGATCGTCCCTGCTCTCTCGCACCCAGGGTCTGGGCGCAGTCCTCGATCAACGGAACGCGCAACTCCTGCAACGCCGTCAGGTTGGCCGGTAGGCCGAAGAGGTGGGGCACGATGATCGCGCGCGTCTTGGCGGTCACCGCGCTTGCTACCGCGGCGGGATCGAGATTGTAGGTGTCCCGCTCGATGTCCACGAGCCTGGGCACGGCGCCCAGACGGGTGAGGGCCAACCAGGGCGCGGCGCAGACGTAACTGGGCAGGACGACCTCATCGCCGACCGTCACACCGAGCGCGCGCAAGGCCACTTCGAGCGCCGCGGTGCCGGAGCTGACCGCCACGCCGCCTTGCAGACCCAGGTAGCCGGCCATCGCTCGTTCGAACTGCTCCACCATCCGTCCCTGCGCCACGTGGCCCGATCGCAGCACCTCCGTGACGGCGCGCACCTCTTCGTAGGCCAGCAGGGGTCGCGAATGGGGGATCATTGCGAAGTCGGGCTTACCCTTCGATGTTGATGAACAGCCGCAGGGGGACGAACCCCTCGGCGTTGCGCACCCGGCCTTGGATGCCGCGGAAGTGCGCGGCGGAGCGAATCATGTCCACGATCGTCAAGCCTTCAATGTTCGTCTTCTTGACTTGCGACGCATGCGCGGCGATGGCTGCGATCTTGTCCTCCAGTACGGTATCGATGTCGATGAACACCGTCGGCGCGAAGTTCTGGCTGGTGGGGCCCTCGTAGAACAAGACGTTGCGCGTATAGCGCGTCGCGGTGAGCGTGCTCTCGGCGATGTGGCGATGATCTTGATGTGTATCGTCCTGATAATGGACGAAGATGAAATGCGGGTCTACGTCTCTGACGACGCGCTCGATGGTCTGAATCAGCTCCCGGCCCATGGGTACTTCCGTGTCCCGATACCCGCCCCAATAGATCCGTTCCGCGCACAGCATCTTGGCCGCCTGCTCCTGCTCGAACTTCCGGACGCCGCTCGAAGCACCTTGCTCGCCCTCGGTCATGACCATCAGAAAGACCCGGTGGCCGTTGCGGGCATACTTGACCAGCGCGCCGCCGCAGCCGGCTTCGATGTCATCCGGATGGGCCCCGATCGCGAGAATGCGCATGGGGCTGGAGCGATCCACTGCCATAGCTTCCTCCTCTCCCGACACAGACCTCAGGCGACCGACTCCATCACGGTCCCGGCTCTGAACATCCGTAAGCATTGCAACGCCTGCGGACCACAGGTAAACAGGAGATCGACCGCCGCCATTCCGGGCGTGAACGGTTCATAACACTGTCGGTAGACCGGGTGGCGGAAGGCCTGCGTTTCGAGCATCAACCCGGACGCTTCGAATTTCTCCTTATCCATGTAGCCTTCCGCGCCGGCGCCCGCCAAGTATCTGCCTGCGCCGACCGCTTTGCAGAGATCGATCAAGCGTTCCGTCGCGTCTTCCCGCGAGGTGAATTCGGACGCCAGAGACATCGGCGTCTCGATCCCGAACGCGCCGAGCAGCCAGCGGATGACTGCCACGTTCAGGTCGCTCAATCGTTCCCAGGGCTCTCGGTACAGACCGGCCAACTCGCCCAGATACCGGTTGCGGAACGGGGCTTTCGCATAGTGCATCTCCAGTGCGCGAAGGTGTTGGTCCCGCCAGCGGGCGGTCCGATTGATGCGTACGTCGCGCACGAGCTGGCCGAAATCGTGGAGCACCGGAACGGTCAGCCACTGCCATCCCTGAGCCGTCCGAATGCGGTTACGGTTCTGCCACTCGTTCTTCTTGAACTGCACGTTGTCCAGCACGATGAAGCGGTCGGCCTGGTCGATCTTGTCCAGATAGCCCAGCCATGGAAGAAATTGCGGTTGGTGGATCGTCACTCTCATCGTCGTTCAGATTGCCATCAGACCGGCCCTGGTCTGACGAATACAGGATTGGACAGGATCTCTCCACCTCCGGTGACCGCAACCCTGTAGGAAAGCGGCCGCCCCGAGGGTGCCGTGGGATCGGCAATCTCCGCGAGGAACGGCGTCTCTCCCTTCACCCTTGACACAACCTCGCCGGAGCGGACCAGCGTCACGGTAACCGGGTGGCGCTTCTGGTCCGTCGCGCTCACCGCCACGCGCGACACCACGAGGCGCGCGTCCGGGGCATTGAGCGTCTCGCCGGGGCCGGCACTACGTTCACAAGAGGGACAGCGGAGCTGGAACTCGTCCAGCACAAGACGGAACTCCTTGCGGTGCTGTTCGACCGCGTAGCTGCGGCCCTGCCTGAGCGCATCCAGGAGGCCTGCCTCCGTCCGATCTCTTGCCCACACGACCGTCAACACTTGATCCAATTCTTTATGGGCATGGTCCGGGCTATGAAAAGCGCTCTCGCCCACCATCACCGGCGGCAACGCTCGCTGGCCGGTCACATACAGCTCGATGACCTGGTCCCAGATTCCACCGGGATTGACGGCGGTTCGGGCCTCTTGGTAGAGCCCGCCGAATCCGTGATAGCCGGTCGTGAGCACGAGCGCTTCCTGATAGGGATCGGTCTTGACCGTCACGGTTCCCATCCGGCCGAAGGAGTGGGTGCTGAAATCTTTGGCATCCGGCATGGACCATAGAACGGTTCCTCCCTTCGATCGGGCGGCATCGATGACGGCTTGATACGGTGCATAGCCCACGCGTCCGTCGTAGGGACTGAACTGTGGTTCCTTGAAAGGCCAGGCGGTCAACAAGCAGAATCCCGCCGCAATGAGAAGACAGAGCGCGATCGCTCGCCTGCCCGCCGCACCGGGGTTCGCCGGAGAAACCCACAGCCAGGCCGCGGGAATCACGAGGAGCAGCGAGGTCGCGGGAACCAGGCCCACGAGTCCGAACCGATAGGATTCCACATTGCCCAGCACGGGAAGCTCTCGATAGGCCTCCGGCTGCTTCAATCCGACGACGAGCAGATTTTTTTGGGCATTGTGCATCGTCAGCGTGCCGTTCCACACAGACCCCGACCAAAAATAATGGGGTGCGACCTCGACGCCGGGGACGATCACGAGGTTGGGATGGCGGGCCCGCACCTCTTCGGCTTCGGCCAGGTACCGCTCCAGGCCATATTCCATCACCGAGGGAAAGGTTATCGCGCGCTTGATGATAGTCTCCAGCGGTCTCAGCCCATACTCGTACCGCAACACGAAGTTGTCCGACAGGATGACGGCATCCAGCCCGAGGCGTTCGGCGCGTCGCGCCATCGATTCCAGGCTCAAGGTGCCCGTGCTCGCCGTACTGTGCACATGGATTGCCGTCAGCAACGGCCGTGGCTCAAGGGAATGAGTCGGAGATGCCTCCGGCTGACCGGCACGACAGGGACTCCCCTGAGCGGTAAGACCGGCTAGGAGCACGATGGAGAACGAGAAACCGAGCCACGGTTTCCTCTGTCGCCTCATGCGATGCGCGCCTCCCGCAGCGCCTGGTCATAGTGCGCTTCGATCGCCTCAACCATTGCACCGGCGCCGAACCGCTCCCCGACCGTCCGGCCGGCGGCCGCGGCCAGAGTCCGTGCCAATTCGGGCGAGTCCAGCAGGGCGAAAAGCGCGGCGGCGAGCGCTTGGACATCTCCAGGAGGCACCAACAGGCCGTTTCGCCGATCCTCTACCACGGCAGGAATGCCTCCCACACTCGTGGCGATGACCGGAAGACCGGCGGCCATCGCTTCGATCAACGCGCGCCCCATGCCTTCATTCAGTGACGGCTGGACGTAGAGATCCATGCCGGCCAGGCACTGTGCGACGTCCTGACAGTCGGTGATGAATCGGATTGCCTGCTCCAACTCCAAGCGCTTCGACAGCGCCATCAAGTTTTCGAGCTCGCGGCCGTTTCCGACCAGCACGAGAAACACGTTCCGCACACGAGCCCTGACCTTCGCGAACGCCTCGATTAGGTAGGCATGACCCTTGACGGGCGTAAACCATCCGACCGATCCGATCACCGTCGCCTCATCAGAACAGGCGAACCACGAAGGGCGCCTCTTCTCGACGTTACGGAATCGGGAAAGCTCGATCCCGCTGGGCACGACGGCGAACTGTCGCGACGTTCCTACCGCCCGCGCCAGGTGCTCGTCCCGCTCCGCCTCCGTCAGCGCGATGAGCTTCGTGCTCATGGGAGCGAGGAGTCGTTCGACTTGGAGGAACAGCCATGAAGCGAGTCGTCCGAAGTGGCCGTAAAACACGTGCCCGTGCGGTGTGTGCACCACGACCGGAACGCGCGCGAACCACGCCGCGAGTCGCCCGAGCACGCCGGCTTTCGACGTGTGGGTATGGACCACATGCGGCCGTTCCCGTCTGAAGAGTCTCACGAGGGACCAGAACGTCGAGACGTCACGCAGCGGCTGGATGGTTCGTCCAAGCGAGGGAATCATCGTCCAGCGGACGCCCGCCTTCTCGAGCTTCCGACAATTGGCTTCGGTCGCCTGTCGTCCTCCTTGGTCGTTCCAGGGCCCGGCATCCCCCACCACGACGAGCGGCTCGAAGCGGGGCCGGTCGTGGCGAATCGCCGTGAGCAGCGTATTCTGCGCCGATCCCCCGTTGTCCAGCCTGGTGATGACGTGGATGACTTTGGCACGTTCCATCGTTTAGGCCGCAGCTTGGTACTGGTCGGAGGAACTGCTCTGCAAGACCTGCTCGATCATCAGGCAGTGCTGGCGCCAGTTGTACTCCCGCTCGACCAGCAATCGTCCGCGGCGCGCGAGCTGCCCATGAAACTCCGGGTTCTCTCGAAATCGACGGATGAGGCGCCGCAATGACCTCGCCAAAGACAAGGCATCGGCTCCCTCGGCAACCAGGCTGCGATCTACTTTCAACAGGATTTCCGGCGTCGCCGCCACCGGCGTCCCCAGTACCGGCGTGCCGCAGGCGAGGGCCTCGACGGTCACCAAGCCGAACCCCTCGAGCTGGGCCGTCGGCATGAGCACGAGATCCGCCGCTTGATAGTAGGCCGTGAGCTGCTCCTCCCGAACGAATCCGAGGAGACGGACATGCGGAAACAGATGATGCTCACGAATCAAGCTCTCGAGATACGGTCGCAACGGCCCGTCGCCGCCGATCAGGACCAACAGATCCTGCCGGACCTCCGTGGGCAGCGCGGCCACGGCCCGCACCAGGTTATCGAGCCCCATGCGAGGGACGAGATTTCTCACCGTAAAGAACAGCAGGCCTCGACGCGGCAGCTTGAGAGCGTCGCGCACTGCCGCGCGGTCGGTGGCCGGTGTAAACTGCGCCGGATCGGCGGCTCCGGGAACCAGATGGACCTCCTGCTCCGGCACGGCGTGGATGCCGACGACCCGTTTACGCATGAATTCGCTCAACACGAGCACCCGGTGGCAGCGTCGCATCACGGAGCCTTCGATCCGTCGGCGCGCCCAGGAATTCACCCGGCGACGGACGCCGCCCAGGAGCGAGGGCGGCCGGTCGTTCCTGGTCAGGTACTCTTCGTGGGCCAGCGAGAGACACACGTAGACCCAGACCGGCGCCGTCGCGAAGCGCCGCGTGATGGGACCCAGGCCGGCCAAGGCCTGGTGGATAAGGACCGCGTCCGGAGGATGCGCCGCGCAGACCTGGTCGAACACCCGCACCGACTCAGCCACCGAGGATTGCACGAAGGTGATCTCGTGTTGTCGGGAGACATCGTACCGGTACTCCTTGATGGACCCGATATCCACACAGGCTCTCGAATCGCCACGCGGCGCGCGAGTCAGGATCGTCACCCGGTGCCCCAAGTCGGCCAAACCCGAAGCTTGCTGGCGCAGGACCCGCTCCGCCCCGCCGATCACTCGCTTCGCCGACACTTCGGCCAGGATCACGATATTCATATCGCCACCGCTCGTTCGTGCGCGCCCTGGCTGGAAATCGCCCGCGCCTGCTGCCGCCAGAGCTCGAGGACGAGCACCGCATAGATCTGATCCGCCAAGTTGCGCCGCCCGCTCCCGTGGTGCTGCAAAAGCCATCGCACATAGGCCGGGTTCAGCCACCCTCCATGCCGGATCGACGTTTCGTCCAACACATCGTGCACCATCTCGCGCAAGTCCTCGCGAAGCCACCGTGCGAGCGGTACCTGGAACCCCTGTTTCGGACCGGTGAGAATCGCCTCAGGGAGCACGCCCCGGAGCGCCTGCCGGACGAACCCTTTCTGGAGTCCCCCGGCAAATCTCCGGTGAGGCGGCAGGCTCAGCGCAAACGCAAGCAGCGCGGGATCACAGAATGGGACACGCAGTTCCAACGAGTGCGCCATACTCATCCGGTCCGCGAGTCGAAGCAAATCGTCCGGGAGATAAGTTTGGAGATCGACCGCCATGGCGCGATCCGACGGATCCGCGGACGGCCATTGCTCGAACAACCGCTCACGGACCCGTTCAGCCAGGGAGGGCTGGAGTTGCTCGTACAGCTCCGGCGCAAGCGCCGACGGTCTCCAGGCTTCGGGTAGAAATGTCGTCCAGTGAACATACTGGGCAGCGGGCGGCTGGGCGCCGAACGATAGAAACCGTTTGAGCCGTCCCATCTGATCACGCGCCGTGTCGCCTTCGGGTACCCACCGGGCCATGCGCGCCGCCCCTCGGCGGAAAAGGTTCGGCAGTCGCGCGTACCGCGCGGCCCAGCGGATACCTACATAGCGTGGATAGCCGCCGAACAATTCGTCTCCGCCGACCCCGGAGAGCGCAACCGTGACGGTGCGCCGCGCCACCTGAGCAATCAGATAGGTGGGGATGGCGGAGGCATCCGCGAGCGGTTCCCCCAAGGCTGCGACGACCTGCGGGACCAGCGAGACCGCATCCGGGCGCAGGCGCTCTTCCGTGTGCTCAGCCCCGAAGTGGCGGGCCAGCAGCCGCGCCCGCTTGAGTTCGTCGTACGAGGCGTCCGCCGACGCTTCGTACCCGATGGAAAAGGTCCGGATGGGACCATTGGAGGTACGACGCATCGCCGCCAGGATCGCAGCGGAATCGAGTCCCCCGGATAATAGGAGCCCGATCGGGACATCGCTGACGAGGTGGGCCTGGACCGTCCGCTCCAAAAGCTGGAGGTAGCGCTCCGTCGTTTCCTCCAGCGAGTCGGTGACAGCGCCGCCTCGCAGATCCCCAAGGTGCGCGTACCTCGTGAACGAAACCCGACCGCGACTGAACTGGAGGACTTCGCCGGGGCGTAATTGATAAATCCCTTCATAAAGGGTTTCGGGAGCGGGCACGTAGAGAAACGTAAGATAGTCCAGCAGCGCCTGCGGACGAACCTCCCGATGCCCGATGCCTTGGAGGAGCGCGGGCAGCTCCGAAGCAAAGGTGACCCGCGGGCGTCCCTGTTTCCCATCATGGATGGCGTAATAGAGCGGCTTGATGCCGAAGCGGTCGCGCGCCAAGAGCAGCGTCTCTTGCGCCCGATCCCAGAGGGCGAAGGCAAACATCCCCCTGAGGCGATGGGGCAGTTCCGCTCCTTCTTCCTCGTAGAGATGCGCCAGCACTTCCGTGTCGCAGCGAGTCGCGAATCGATGGCCCTTGAGCTGGAGCTCCGTGCGGAGGTCTTCGAAGTTGTAGATCTCCCCGTTCAAGGCCACCCAGACCGTTCCGTCTTCGTTGGAGATCGGCTGGTGTCCCCCTTCCGGGTCGATCACGCTCAGACGCCTGGCTCCGAGCGAGACACCCGATTCCCGGTGGACACCCTGCTCATCCGGCCCCCGATGGACCAAGAGCCGGAGCATCCGATCCAATTGATCAGGCGGTCCGGCTTCCGTATACCCGCAGATCCCGCACATCAGTGGTTACTCCGAAGTATCATCCTGCTGTTCACCGACCGACTTGCTGCTTTTCAAGATGTCTCCCGCGCTCGAGGTCCTTCGGCTCATAGCCCTTCAACGGCTGAACGGTGAAGTTCCGCAACAGCAGAGCCATCAACAAGGCCAACAGGGCCCCCACCAGCGCCAGGACCGCCACGATCTCGCCGAATTTCAATCGCTCTCGCCACCGTCGCACCGACATCGCGACCTCCCTCCTATTCGCAACGTTTCACCGCGAGCGCCTCGATGGAGGGTCCCCATCCCAACCGATCGGCTCCGATTGCGACCGAGGCGCGATAGGCCCATCGATCCACGCGCTTCGCCATCCGGCGCAAGGGAAATGACTCCCGACCGGCAACCGCATAGGCGTCCGATTGGGTCGGCGGCGCCGTTCGGATATCGATCGCCCCGAAGCCGCCGCGGCGCAGGTGGAACGCGAGCGCGCGCCGCCCGAACCCGTATAGATGTTGGACGGTCAGGCCTCGGACCTTCGACGAGGGTGACCAATTGCGAAGCGCTCGATGGAGCGGACCGTTCGGCACCCGGATCAGAACGACACCGCCCGGTCGCAGAACTCGACGCGCCTCGGCCAACGCGCCGAACGGATCAGCCAGGTGGTCGAGGACATTGATGAACACGATCGCGTCGGCGGAGTCATCCGGCAAGCCGCCGGGCGGCCACGCCCCTTCGCGGACGTCCAGCCCCTGCATTTGCGCAGCCGCGACCGCCTCCGTCGAGGGCTCGAATCCGATCCCCTTCCACCCGCGACGTGCCGCCGCGACCAGTAGGCCTCCCATCCCGCATCCTACGTCCACCAACAGGCCTGGCCGGCTCAACGCCCTTCCCAATTTCGAGAGCACGTGCTGGTAAAGATTGTCCCTCGCCGTCGTCTCGTGCTCGGACCGGAAGAGCTCCCAGTATTGCTCTCGGTACCAGCGACGGAGCTCCTGCTGATCCGGCCGCGTGGCGGGTGCCAGCAGGCCGCAGCGCGCACAGCGCGTCCAGGGCCGTGCCGTGTCAATCGTGGCGGACCAGTGCGCGGTCGCGCCGCAAGGACACGTTGACACCGCCGGCCTCATGCAGCCCGACCTTTCTCAGCCACCTCGGTCAAGAGAGCCAGCACAGCCCCTGACGTTTTGTCCACTGAAAACTCTTGCGCGCGTTGCAAGCCTGCGGTCCGAACACGCTCGCGCGCTCCCGCATCGTTCAGCAGCAGCAGCAATGTGTCGGCCAGCGCGCGGGGCTTTTCCGGATCGAAGAACAGTCCTGCCGTACCGACGACCTCGGGAATGGCCGCGTGTTCGGCGGCCGCCACAGGCGCGCCACAGGCCATCGCTTCCAACGCCGGCAAGCCGAACCCTTCTTCGAACGAAGGCAAGACAAAGAGCGTCGCACCGCTGTACACCTGCGGCAGATCGCCGTCGGCGATCAAACCGGGAAATCGGACGTGGTGGTCGATCCCCAACCGGCGCGCGCGGTCCTCCAACGCCGGTCGATTCGCCGCATCTCCCCCTGCGAGCACCAACTGCAATCTTCGTCGTTCCGCACGAGGCAGCAGGGCAAAGGCTTCGAGCAGCGTGTCGAGATTTTTATGCGGCTTGAAATTTCCCACATACAGCAGGTAGGGAGGCACGAGCCCGTACTTCGACGCCACCTGCGGTGAGAGGGTCGCGGGCCGGAATTCCTCCCCCAGCCCGACCGGGATCACCCGGATCCTTGCGGCATCGACGCCGAGTCGAGCCACGATCGCGCGCTTGGAGTAGTGCGAGTCCGCGATGATGGCGGCTGCCGTAGCGGCATAAAGCTTCGCGAGCGTCGTCATCAGGTTGTCCCGCCATGCACGCGAGCGGCCGAGATAGCCGATGAAAAACAGATCATGGATGGTGAGCACGACCGGACAAGGGGCAAACACCGGCCCTTTATAGTAGGGAGATAGAAAGACATCAATACGATCTTTTCGGAGTCGCCGCCTGAGACTGATTTGATCCCACCAGGGACGGCTCCACTCGTAGAGCCTCATCGCTCCGGTCACCGCCGCTGCATCGGGGAAGACTGTCGATTGGTTTCCGTACACGACGCAGTCCCATCCCTCCCGCCTGGCCGTCTTGACCACCTCGATCACGTAACGCCCGATCCCGGTTCTCGCGCTGGAGATCAACTCGCGGCCGTCTATGCCAAGTCGCATTTACGAGCTCCCGACCGGTTTCGCCCGTACCACCTGCAGCAAGCGGATGCGGCTTCCATCCGCCGCCACAAAATCACGCACCCAACCGAGCCCTGCCGGCGGCTGATGCGTCACCAACGGAAGCAATCCAGCGCGATCCGCCAGGGTTCGACCGTCCAAGACTACGATCGTGGCCCCCGCCTTTTGGGCTTCCGCGCTCAGCCTGGCGGAGGCCAGATCCGGCAAGGGAACGTGCGGTCTGCCTGAATAGAAGGCGATGAAGGGCTTGCGATCCATGATGACCGCTTCGGGCGGTTGGGTCTCAACGATCCAGGCGGCGACTTGTTTGTACAGCTCGGCACCGATATCCGGCTTAAAGATGGGCTTGAGCGTCCATGGGAGGATCGACAGCAATACCAGCGCCGACAGGGCGTGCACCCCCTTCACGAAAGGAAAAGGCCCTTCCCCCATCCTGGCGCCGGCCCAGAGGGTTCCGGCAGCCGCGAGCGCGAGCCAGAACGGTAGCGCGGGAGCAAACACACGGGCCTCGACGTGAAAGAACAGCGTCGCAAAGGGAGGGATCGTCGCGAGGAGCAACCACCCTTCCTGTGTCCACCACTTTGCAGAGCCGAGATTGCGGAGTACGCCCGGGAGAACAACAAGGAGCAACAGCCCCGGCAACAAGTCCGGAAGCGCGTGCTTCTCGAACACCACCCCGTTTACCGCGAGCTCACGGAGCGTCCTCCCGAGGTGACGGGCCATGGAGGCCAGGTCCGACTCGCCGTCGGAAACCAGAATCTGATGATCTTGGTGGAGCGCGTGCGAGATCTTGCCTGTGAGCGTCCAATAGCCCAACTGCTGTTTCAAGTAGAGGAGGTAGGGACCGGCCAACAGGATAAATACGCCGACCGCGGCGAGCTGGTACCGGATGACAGCCCATTTGCTCTTCATCCGAAAGACCGCGAGGCCGCCCAGCAGAAGCAGGCCTCCCATATACAACGCTCCCTCCGGACGAGTCAGATAAGAGAGCCCCAACAAAGCACCGGCTCCGATCCACCACCAACGCCCGCTCCCGAACAGGCTGTGCCATCCGGCCCAGACTCCCGTCACGATGAAAAAAGTATAGGTCGCTTCGGTGAGCACGGCGCTCCCCTGCTGGACGAGCATGGGGTGAACGGCGACGAAGACGGCCGTGAGTCGAGCGGCTTCCACCCCCAGAAGACATCGCGCCAGCCAATACGCCGGGAAGACCGTGAGCGTGCCGAACGCGACCGAGATCCATCGTCCTGCCAGCTCGTAATCCTGCGTCACCGGCTGGACCAGCGCGATCAAGAGCGGATAGAGCGGATGAAAGAGCTGATCGGCGGGAGAACCGGTGGTGCTGAAACGTTGAGCGATCCAGGCATACTGGACTCCGTCGGTCTCGATCACACGCATCGACACCAGGACCCACGCGCGCAGCGAGAACGCCACGACCATGACCACGCCGAGCAAGAGAGAGTCCCGGAAGGCGGCGCGCGGAGATGCGATCGCGCCGACATCGATTGAGCCGACAGGATTTCTGTCAACGTCCGAGAAGACTGTCATAGAGCCGCATCATGCTTACCACGTGTTGATCAAGAGAGAATCGAGCCCGGACGTCCGCTCTCGCTTGCGCCACTCGCGCCCGCGTCGCCGACTCGTTCGTCAGGGTATCGATGATCGCCTCTGCCATGGCCGCAGGATCCTCCGGAGGGACCAGCAAGCCGGTCTTTCCCGACTCACAGACCTCGGGCACGCCCCCCACGGCGGTCGCCACCACCGGCACTCCGGCCGCCATGGCTTCGATCAGAATACGGCCGAAGCCTTCGTGCCGAGAAGGCAACACTACCGCTCCGCAGAGGGACAAGAACTCGGGGACATCGGACCGCCGGCCGAGGAAGGTGACCGGGAGACTCCGACGTCGGCACCAGGCCTCGAGCGGCGGACGCTGCGGCCCGTCCCCAACGATCAGGAACCGAACGTCTGCGATCGAACGGGCGACCAACTCGGCAGCCTGGAGCAAGAGATCGACCCCTTTGGCTTCCTCGACCCGACCGACGTAGGCCACCAGCTTGGTCTCTGTAGAAACTCCCAACCGCCGCCGATCCACGGACCCGCCTTTGATCTCGGAGAAGCGCTCCAGATCGACGCCGTTGTACACGATCTGCATCTTGCCCGACCTGCGGGACCATCCGGTAAAACGTCCTGCCGTCGCTCGCGAATTGACGACGATGGCCGAGGCCAACCGAGTCAGCAGGGGATCGAGCCATGGATCGCGTCGCGCGACGCGGACGTGCCACACGAGCGGAACGGACCGACCCCGCATCGCAAGTCCCGCATAGAGCGCGCCACGGCTGCCGTGAGCATGGATCACGTCGATGCCCGTCTCCTGCACGAGCCTTCGCAGCGCCCTGATGGCCAGGACCATCGGCCGCAGCGTCCAGGGCCGAACGCATGGAAAGCGCTGGATCGTCAATGGGACCCGGAGATGACGTAAGGCCGGCACGAGATCTCCTTCGCCCGGCACCAGGACCTGAACTCGGTACCCTTGGCTGTGAAGCCCTTGTACCAACCCCAAGAGACTTTCCTCTCCGCCTCCGACACGATCGGGATAGTTGGCGATGTGAAGGACCGCGCAGCGACGCGCCGTTGGGCCTTTCTCCACAGGCAGGGCGATGACTCCAGTCATGTGGTCCGCTGGTGAGCGAACCGAGATGGATTCCGACGTCTCCTCGATGAGCTTAGCCGCTGTCACGTCGGATTCGAGGCCTCCTGTGACAGGGACCAGGCCTTCGCATAGGTTACGAACGACACCACTCCCGCCATAATCGACAGAATCAACCCTTCGCGGCCTTCTCGGATCCCGCCTTGAAGAAGGTATTTCCTGACCATGATCAGCAGCGGTCGACCGGCGAGGTACCAGACCCAGGTCAGCGGTCGGAACCGCCTGCCACGTTGGTGCACCATGCGCGCGTCCAATCCCGAGTAGAGCAGGAGCTTGCGGATGTGATCCGCGCTCGTGTCGTAGCTGAAGTGGAGCAGATCCCCTCGGAGGTCCCCGACCGGCCCATCCACGAGCAGTTCCTCGTGCACCATTGCGTCCGTGAACCGGCCGTACCCGCGGCGGAACAGCCTGAGGACCGGCCGTGGATACCAGCCGCAATGGCGGATGAATCGTCCCAGGTAATTGGTGAGCCTCGGCATGCGATAACCCACCTGGGGACCGGCCGTCTTCAAAACCTGTTCGATCTCGCTCTTCAACGCCTCGGTCACCACCTCGTCGGCATCGAGGCTGAGAATCCACGGCTGAGTGGCTTGGTTGATCGCGAAGTTCTTTTGCTCGCCGAACCCCTTCGTCATCTCGCGCACCACAACGCGGGCACCGAACCTGCGACAGATCGCCTGCGTGTCGTCGTCGCTGAATTGGTCCACGACGATCAGCTCGTCGGCCCACCGCACGCCCTCCAAACAGCGGGCGATCCTGGCAGCCTCGTTCCGGGTAATCAGCACGACCGAGAGACCTTCGCGGACACGACTCATGCGGCACGCTCCGCTCGGACGATGAGATCCTCCCCGTAGACCAGGGCCCGATCCAACATCGCCAGTGCGACATGATCCCTCCGTCTGGTCGCGTAGGTGACCCATTTCACACACTGATTGGGCCAGAGCTTGACTGAGCGCTCCTTCCCCGGCACCGGCATCCAGCACGGTGAGCGGACGAGAGCCGGGAAACCATCGCAACACGCGAGCATGCACGCCCGGCTGCGTCATCGCCGACGGACCTGACTGTCCGCGTGAAACTTGCGTATCCGTGTGTAAGGTCATAGGCATCACTTCACTGCTTCCTGCGCTCACACACCGTCTGATAGAGCCTGACCGTCGCGCGCGCGCTGGCGGACCAAGGCCATTGCTGCCGCGACATCTCCAAGGCCGCGTCGGCCATTTTTCTCGCGCTCTCGGGATCCTGCAGGACTTCACAGACTGCCGCCGCCAAGGCGGCCGGATCGCGTGGAGGAATCAACCGACCGGAGACTTTGTCCGTGAGGAACTCGCGAAATCCGCCGACGGCGGTCGCCACCACCGGCACCCGTTGACTGCAAGCGATCCGCACGGCGCCGCTGTCCGTCACATCCTCGTAGTTGTACACGGCAACATCGGCCGCGTGGAAATAGAGCCCGACTTGATCGAACGGCACGTATTCGGGCCGGAAGTGGACATAGCCTTCGGCCTTCGCCTGCACGATCGCGGCTCGATATTCGTGCCCGTTCCCGATGAGCAGAGGCCCTGCGATGACCAGTCGCGCGCTTGGACAACGGCGGCGAATCGCGGGCATCGCCCGGATCAGATCCTTCAGGCCCTTGTACGGACGGATGGCGCCGAAGGCGAGAACGATCTGACCCTCGACCGGCAAGTCGAGCCCACGTCGGGCGTCGGCCGCAGAGGCCTGCATGCGGTCGGCGAAAAACGTGTAATCGCCATGATGGATCACGACGGTCCGCACCTGATCCCCGATCGCCGCCCGAACTTCATCGACGCTTTCCTTCGTATGCACCACCACGGCCTCGGCATGGCGATACCACGCCCACTGGTGTCGGTGATGCCGGTCCTCGGGCTCATGACGCCGCACATTGTGCGCCGTGAACACGAGCGGCGCCCGCCGCCTCACCCACGGCCAGAGGAGCGAGTCGAACCGAGTGGAGAGCGGACTTTGAACATGCATGACATCCGGTTTGAGGCTTCGCATCAGCCGGTACACCAGCCAGGCGTTCCTGGGGAAACCGATCTGCGCGTCAAGCTTCGCCTCGACGGTAAAGCCTCGCGGCAGGCCTCGGAGCTCATACCGACGGTTGGTCAACAGCGTCACCTTCGCGCCGGTCTCGGCGAGCGCTTGGCAAAGGTTCCACGCATAGTGGGCGAGGCCTCCCCAGCCTCCTGTTTCGACCATCATCACGTTCATCCGCGGAGCTCCGCCGGACCCGCGCCGGCGCGCAGCGACCGCAAGAGTTCGAGGCACACCTCGAGCCGCCCACGCAATTGCGCCCTCTGGGCCGAGGAGAAGGGGGGACACAGAAGATAGGACCCCACGTACCGAACGACCGCACGGATCCACACCGCCACGGTCAGAAGCCGAGTCGCCCAGACCCCCCGATGCTTGTGAAAGAACCTGATGTAACTGAGATAGTAGTCCACCTGGCGGGCAGCGGTCCCGCTGGTGCTCGCGCCGTGCCGGTGCACGGCTGTCGCATGCTCGTAGACCATCGAGCGATACCCGCATTGTTTCAGGCGAAGACAGAAATCGGTCTCTTCGAAGTACATGCGGAAGCCTTCGTCGAATCCGCCCACCCTCCGGTAGGCGTCACGGCGGATGAGCATGGCGGCGCCGGACACCGCGTCCACCGTCGTAACTGAAGAACGAAGATCATCGAGGTAATACAGCCGTCGAACCAGGCGATTCTCCGGCAGCAATTCGTGGAGCCAAAGCACCTCAGCGAGCGCGAAGCCGAGCGATTGGATGCGTTTCCCGGAAGGTTGCGGTTTCCCTCCCGGATAGCGGAGTTGGGGTGCGACCACACCACAATCCGGCTGGGTGCCGGCAAAGTCCAGCAATGTCATCAACGCTCCCCTGTCCAAGACAACATCGGCGTTCAACGCAAGCAGATACGGACAGTCGCTGCCCGTGAATGCGCGATTCAGCGCCGCGCCGTAGCCGGGATTGTCCGGCAGTATCAGAATCCGCCATCGGGGATATGCGGAACGGACCGCCTCTGCGGTGCCGTCGGTCGATCCGTTATCCACGAGCGTCAATTCGACGTTGAACGACTCGGCGGCTCGTTCCACTGCAGCCAGACAGGCGAGTGTCAACGGTCTGGTGTTGTAGGTCACCACCGCGACGGCGACGTCAGCTCCCATACCGACACCGTTTCCAGAGGCTCGTGCCGAGCATGAGCGGGGCATGCCCCTGCCAGGGCCATGTCCTCAAGGACAGACGAAGGCGCTCAACCGCTTCTTCCCAATTGTTCTCGTTGTAGGCCTCATAGGCAAACCAATTGTGCATATCTGCAACCAGACGGCGGCCGTTCGTGCCCAGTCTCGCCAAGGGGTTTCCTGTGAGACGATTCATCTTTTCCACCACTCGATAGCGATTGCGGTCCATCCGGGCCCGATCCTGGCTCATGCCTCCCTGGAACAGTCGATAGGTCGCCAGCACCCGGGGCAGGTATGCGGCGGGCGCGATCAGGGACAATCTGAGCCATAGATCCCAATCCTCCAGCGCCGTCAGCGATTCATCGAACGCGCCGACCTTCTCGAAGAGGGTGCGGCGGATCATGGGCGAGATGGCGGGGATAAAGTTGCCTGCGATCAGTTCCTCGAACAGATCTCCATCCAACCGTCTCGCCGCGTACCCGAACCGATCAGAGGCCGACCGGCATTCACCCGTTTGTTGATTAGCCAGCTCCACGTCGCAGTAGGTCCACCCGATCTCCGGGCGGGCCTCCAGAAACGCGACCTGTTCGGCGAGCTTGGTCCTATGGAGAAGGTCGTCCGCGTCCAGGAAGGCGACGTACTCCCCTTGGGCAGTGGACACGCCGCGGTTCCTGGCGGCGGCCAGCCCTTTGTTGGCCTGCCGGACGGTACGAACTTTGTCTTGATACCGCTTGAGGAGGTTCGGCGTGTCGTCCGTGGATCCGTCATCCACGACGACGACTTCGCAGGCAGGGTACGTTTGTGCGAGGGCGCTTTCCAGTGCCTCGCGGAGCACGCTCACGTGGTTGTACGCAGCGATGACCAGGCTGACCACCGGTGTCATGGCTCACCCTCATTCCGACGGATCGGGTGACGGCGGGAGTACTTCATAGATCACGTTCTCCCGATCCCCCCACCTGAAGCTGGGATCGCTGCTCCCCTGTCGGGGATGGATTCGGATTTCGCGCGGCCCTGGTGTCAATTCGTTGATGAGGTGATCAAGCCATCGCCCTGCATCATAGGTGTGCGTGTAAAACCCCCGTTCGAGTCGTTCATCAACTTTGCGCCGGAACCGGAGAGGCTTGGGCGGAAGATAAAACACGATGATCAACTTCTTCGCGGCCCGCTCATACAATCGCTGCACCGCCGGCTCGTAATCCGGCAGATGCTCCAGGACATGCCGCGCGACGACGGCATCGAACCGGCGAGCCACGCCGTTCAGGTCGAATAACGATCCTTGCTGAAACCGAGCGTGGGCTTCCGGAAACCGACGCCGGGCCTCCTCGACGAACCGCTCGGTCACATCCAGCCCCAGATAATCGACGGGAAGCCGACGCTCCCGAATCAGCTCGTACAGCACCCCGGTCCCGCACCCGACATCCAGGACGGAGGTCATGTCCTTCAACAGCTCCAGGGTTTTTTGCCGGGAAGGATGGTCTTTGCCCTCGACTCCCGTGCGGAGAAAGGCACGGACCTGTTCATCGGAAAACAATCGCCACGACTCCTTGAGTTTCATCGAACTCTCTCCATGGTTATAGGCGGGCCCCAAGAGCAGTTCGCAGATCGTCCCACACCCCCGCGCGCCAGAGGGGACCGGCCAGCCAGGCGGCGAGCAGCAAGTGGCATACGAGGGCGAGCGCACCGCTCAGCGCAAGACCGAACAGATCCCGAACAAACAACTGACAGGCGACATACAACAGCGCGGCCACGACCGCGGCGGAGCAGAACGGAATCCCGATGGCCCGGCTCAGGTGAAGCGGGACCGTTCGGCGGAGGACCCACAGCACGCTGATACTGAGCGCTGCCGCACAGGCGCTGGCCGCCGCAAAGCCGGTAAACCCCCACCAGGGGACGAACAGGAGGCTCAGACACCATACCAAGGCCGCCCAGATGACGTTCAGCCAGAACACTTCGCGGGACCGGCCCAGGCCATACAACGCGTGAATGCAGAGGTTCGAGAGTCCTCCCACCGCCGCCGCCACACCATACAGGTAGAGCGCGGGAACGGCTGGAACCCAGGCGCTTCCGTAAACCAGGGACACCAAGGGGTCCGCCGCGGCCATCAGGAACAGAATCGCGGGAAACAAGAAGACCGCGACCCTGTTGATCGCCTGTTCCGTCGCCAG
Organism: Nitrospiraceae bacterium; assembly: GCA_037446055.1. Taxonomy (GTDB): domain Bacteria; phylum Nitrospirota; class Nitrospiria; order Nitrospirales; family Nitrospiraceae; genus JBBIJI01. Next base: position 140,592 of record JBBIJI010000003.1, on the reverse strand, counting down.
GGCGAATCGCCCGGCATCTCCCTGCAACCGTGCGAGTGAAGGAAGCAGCACTTTTCCGGCCAGGCTGACCAACTGGAGGGGGAGGAAGGCCAAGGTCCCGGCCCAATTGAGATACCCCACGCCGACGACGCCGCTCCACGGCGTGACGATGACGGGCATGCTGACATCGCGAAGTGTCACCGAGAGGCATGCCCCCTGGATCGGCATGCCCGCGCGCAGGAGGACGCCGATCTCTTTCCACTGCCACTGCAGACGCGGGGACCAGCCGGCCATTTTCCAGAGCAATCCGACGGACACGACTTTGCTGAGCACCGCCCCGATGACCAGGCTCCAGACTCCTAAGCCTGCCGTGGCTGTCAGAATGGCGACCGCATAATAGGTGCTGATCTCGGCCAAGTCGGCGATCGTCAAAGCCCGATAGTCGAGGCGGCGTTCCAGTAGAACGGCGGGGGGCATGCGGAAAGCCGCGAAGAGAGCCAGCACGGCCAGACATCGGATAAGTCCTGCCGACTGCTCATCCAGCCCAAGCAGCGACACGGCGAGCGGCGCCAGCCCCCACACAAGCCCCGCGACCAGCACACCGACGCACAAGCCCACCGTAAAGGCACGCGCGACGTGCTGATTTTCATCGATCGTGCGACGCTGGACCAGAACCGTCCCGAGGCCGACGTCTCCGAGCGCCACAGCCAGGTTGACGACAAACCACGCGACTGTGTAGAGGCCAAACAGCTCAGGGAGCAGCAATCGCGCCAGGGCGATTCCCCCGAGGGCGGAGATGAAGATCGCGACGATCCGTTGAATCCCCAACAGCGCGCCGCCGTGCAGCGTCCGTCGACGCAGGTTCTCACTTCCCCCATGGGAAGACGGACTCGACGCGGCGCTCGACTCTGGAGTGGGTTGACGTCGGACGCTTGACGAAATCGCCATCTCGACTTACCGGCATGACGGTCAGGCTGACGAAGGTTGCGCCTTCATCATGCCCGCAATCGAGGGGATTGGGAAGGTATAACTGTTTCCTGTCCGGCCCGATCGAGCATCGAAGCCCTCACCATGAGCGCGGTGAACAACCAAAACGGCTCCATGATTCGCACGATGATGAATGTGTTCGATCCGACCGAGTGGACGACGAGTCCGATCAGCCCGAGCAAGACGCCGAGGCTGAGCCCGCGGATATAGGGATCCCTGACCTGCTCCATCGACGTCTTGGCAGTCCGGAAGATCCCCCATTGGAGCGCGAGGAACGCACAGAGACCCAAGAGCCCGGCCTCGGTCAGAACCCGCGGATACATGGCGTCCATGAACGGGCCCCCGGTCACGCCATATCCCCAGAGCGGGGATTTGATCCAGACCTCCAGCCCGTGTCTCCACGACTGCAGCCGTTCGGACGTCGATGTATCGACCCTGACTTTTCCGATCTGGATTTGTCCCTCCTCCTGCGGTTGCGTGAAGGTATACGCGACCCGGTCGACGACGGCCTTGGGCGCAATAAAGGGAAAGACGACAAGCCCCATCAACAAGATCCCGATCAACATGGGGCTTCGCCGTCGGAGATAGAGCAAGACGGCAACTGTCACGACGCCCGCTGCGAGGAACGAGGCCCTTGACAAAGTGGCCTGGAGGGCGATGCTCTGGAGTCCCAGAAGCGCCAACAAGGGCCCTTTCTTCGTCACCGCCCCGGGTGTGAGGACGAGCGCGACTACGATCGCCATCATGAGCACCAGATAACCGCCGAGCGTGTTGGGCTCTCCCGTTTCTCCTTCGAAGGGGGCCGAGACACGTTCACCCGATGGAATCTGCGAGATGGCATACAGAGAGACCAGCGCGCAGGTGAGGAAGCTGGCATTCACGAAACGGCGAATTTGTGCCTGGTCCTGCACCAAGTGCACCGCCATGAAGTACAAGAAGAAGTATTCGTAGTATTTCAGGAGGAAGAAGAACCCGCCGATCGGTTTGACCTTGCCGGTGAACAAGCCGATCAGGGTGGCAAAGACGCAGCTTCCTATATACAGCATGATCATGCGATTAAGGGGCGTCCGCAGCAGCACGCGCTCCGACCTGACGACGGCCAGACGAGCCACCCATCCCAACCCGACCAGCACCAGCATGAAATCATCGAACCTGAGCGTGACGCCGCGCCCGAGCGTGGTCCCGCTCCCGACGCCTCCGACGAGGACCTCAGGGCCCAGCAGCATGGAGAAGACCAGCACGAAGAGCCCGCTCACGGGAGACATGAAGGCCAAGACGAGGGGGATGGCAGCAAGAACGACGAGGAGGCTTGTGGTCGGTTTGACGAGGACGAGAAGTAGCGCGAACGGAGCCGCTAAGAGGAAGGGCAGCCAGAAATCAGGATCTGATGACCGGGAGGCCGCGTCGTACACGAGAGAATCCTAGCCCACATTATTCATGAACGTTTCTGTTGCAATTGCGGACTCGCAGCCGTTGCCGGTGAGAGACCCCTCCGATTTCTAGAGTGGTCCGTCGTGTCCGCCCGCCGGTGCGCGGTCACCGATAGTCGTACCGATAGTACACGGATTCGGGCGTCACTTCGGCCCGCACGTTCGTCAGGACCACGCCCAGAATGTTCGCTTGAGCATGATCGAGGAGGAATTTGGCGCGTCGCAGCGCGTTCCGGCCGATCCGCCCGACTTGATAGACGAGGATCGTGCCGTCCACACGCGAGCTGATCGCGACCGCGTCCGTCACCGGCAGGATCGGCGGCGTGTCGAACAGGACGAGATCGTACTGCTCTTGCATCTCGGCGATCAGGTTCTTGATCTTGTTCAAGTTGAGGCATTCGCTCGGATTCGCCGTCGCCGACCCGCTGGTCATGATCGACAGGTTGTCGAGGCCGGGGCTGTTGACGACGCGATCCAACCCGATTTTCCCGAGCATCAGATCGGTGGCCGAGCGCACCGCCCGCGACCACGGTACCGTTCCCAGTAGGGCGTCCGTGAGGCCCGGCTCGCGCTCCAAGCCCAGCCTCTGGTGCACGATGGGGCGCCGGAGATCCGCATCGACGAGCAGCACCCGCTGGCCTTCCTGGGCCAAGGTGATGGCCAGGTTGACGATGCTCGTGCTCTTCCCTTCACCGAGACCGGCGCTCGTAAACAGGATCGATTTCACCCGCCGATCCATGCTGGCGAACTGAATGTTCGTTCGGAGCGATCGCAGGCTTTCCGACAGCACGGATTTGGGGTCCACGAGGCAAATCAACCGTGAGAGGCTCTCGACGGTTTCCCGCGAGGTATTGGGCGGCAACGCCGCCTTCGCGACCTCGATGAGTTCCTTATCGTCAAACTGCGGAATCACGCCGAGCACCGGCACCTTCAGGAAGTCTTCCACGCCCTCGATGGTGCCGATCGACGTGTCGAAGGACTCTCGCGCGAACGCGAGGACGATGCCCAGAAAGACTCCCATCAAAGAGCCGACCATCAAGTTCAGGCTGTTGTTCGGGGCGTTCACGGGTACGGCCGGTGTGGTCGCGGGCGTGATGATCGTGACTTCCTCGATTCGTTCGGCGCTCTTGATCAAGAGCTCCTGGTGCTTCACCTTGAGCGCCGAGTAGAGGTCCGAGTTGACTTTGACGTCGCGTTCCAAGCGACTCAGGATGATGGCGGCCTTCGGGAAGGCCAGGTAGCGGCTGCGATACTGGCCGATCTGCTCTTTCAGGGCCGTCTCCCGGAGGACTAGCGTGTTCATCTTCGACTGCAGTTCTCCGAGCATCTCCCGCTTCACGTTGGCGATCTTTCGGGTGAGTTCTTGGACCTGCGGATGCTCGGGCAGATAGTTGAGCAGCGCGGTCGCCCGCTCCTGTATCAGGTCCATCAACTTGGAGTTCAGCACCCCCAGGTGCGCCAAGGGTTCTTCGGTGAAGATGCGCTCGCCGGCGATCCCGCTTCCATCCGGAGCCTTGAGCATTTCGATCTGTCGTTTCGTTTCCTCTTTGACGCGCAGGAGGCTGTCGAGCTCTCCTTCCAGCTTGGTGTAGGCGTCCAAGGCGGCCTTGGCCTCGTCGGCAAGAAACACTTGCCCCTCCCGCTCCTTGAACCTCAAGAGCGCGTTTTCCGCATCGGTGAGCTTTCGTTCGAGGATCCCGAGTTGGTCTTCGACGAAGCGACGCGACTCGGTCACGAGGCGATTTCTGGTGGCAATATTCTCCAACCGATACGCCTCCGCCGTCGCGTTGGCCAGCTCCGCGATGAACTCGGGGTTTTCGCCCGATGTCGTGATCTTGATGATGTTGGTGTCGGCCTCACGAGCGGCCTTGACTTGTTGGCTCAAGTCGTAGATCGCGCTGAGGTACGGAGCGGATTTTCTGATTTCCGGCGTGGCGTCCGCCTGGATGAGGTTGAGCTGCTGTCCCACTCGTTCCATGACCGGAAAGCTGCGGATGAATTCCGTCTGAGAGGCCAGGTCGTTCGGGCTTGAGACCGTGAGGGACTCGAGCAGTTGCTGCGCTACGGTGCTGCTGCGGTCGAACTTGACGCGCGCGAATGTTTCATAGAGGGGCGCCGGCTGAAGAAACGTGGAAAAGGCGAACGTAAACAACAGCACCAATCCCGCGGCGAACAGGATCAGATACTTTCGTTTCTTGAGGATGAACCAATAATCGATCAGCTCCAGTTCATATTGGGCCATTGTCGAGCTCCAGCTCCCGGCTTGGGTCCGATGCTTACCGCGACACCACACTCGGGAAAAACGTCGGGACGACGAAGACCGCATAGAGCGGCAGAATCGTCGTGTAGACGATCGGCATGATCTTCTTCGAGGCCTCTACCCCATCGCCCAGGTGCTCTCGCGGAACGAACACGACGTCGTTTTCTTCGAGGGGAAGGTTGCGACTGTAGTCGCCGTAGGTATACAGCCTGGCCAAATCGGCCGTGTAGATCTGCGGCCGCTGCAACGGCCCCCGAATGACCCGGATTTCCTCGAGCAACGCAGTCTCGTTGTAGTTCTCCGCCTGAGCGATGGCCTGGATGACCGTCATGTTCCGCGAAAGCGGATACATTCCGGGCTTCTTGACGTCCCCGAACACGAAGACCCGCTTGACCCGCATGGTTTTCTTCTTGAGATTCACCTGCACCCGAGGCTCGCGCACAAATTGGCCCATTTTCTCCTGAATACGGGCTTCCGCTTGCGGGACCGTCAGCCCAGCGACATCGACGTCGATAAAGCCGACGGAAACCTGTCCGTTCTCTCTCACCATGCTGGTGTGCTTTTCTTCACCCGCGCCGCGGCGAATCACTACGTCGAGGGTATCCCCGCCCTCGATGGGAGTGTCGGGGCTGACGACTGTTTCGTCGGCGTAGACTTCCCCCTTCGGCATGGGAGGAAGATTCTCAATGTTCTGAGAAATCGCCGACGGCGGCAGAGTGGATTGGGCGGGATTGCGGCAGCCCAGCGGGCCGGTGATCAAGGTGACGAGAACGACGCCGACGACGAACGACTGTGCCTGTTGCGAGAACCAACGCGGTTTCATAAATTGTCCCGTCCTTCTTTGGTCCGTACCACTTCGACGATGTGCACCTGCGAGGTCTGGCCCAGATCGATGACTTTCGACAAGCCTGCCGCTCCCCCATCGGGTCCCGGCGCAATTCTGACGATGGGCCGCAAGGGGACCCCACGCGTCACGGCGCTCACTCTCCCCACCTCCCCGTTACTGAGACGCACGTCGGTTCCGATCGGATACAAGCCCAGGTGATCCACGAAGGCCTTCAAGTGGTGCTTGGGAAAGGACGCTTTCTCCCGTGTCAGCAAATCCCGCAGGGCGTCATGGGGGGACCGCGCGCGACGGTACGGTCGCGGACAAATCATGGCGTCGAAGGTGTCCGCCAACCCGATGATCTGGGCTAATTCTTCGATTTGCGCGCCTTTGAGTCGCAGCGGATAACCGGTTCCCTGCCAACGTTCATGTTCCTGAGCGACGATCGTCGCCAGCCAGGCGTACCTGTGGTCCAGTCCCTTGAGGAGCTCGTACCCGAGCTGAGGATGTCGTTCGATCGTCGCGCGTTCCTCAGGCGTCAGCGGACCGACCTTCTCGATCAACTCAGCCGGGACCAGAAACATCCCGACATCGTGAAGCAGGCCGGCGAAGGCAAGCTGCTCCAACTGGTCATCGCTGTAGCACAATTCTCTGCCTATACAGACGGCCAAGATGGCCACATTGACGGGATTGCTCGTGAGTTGCGCCGTGCTGCCGCTGTGGAGCGCCCGTTCCAGTAAATCGTCGCTCTCACGAAGCGCGGCCGCCACAGCCCCGGCAAACCTGGCCACGCCGCCCACCTCAAGAGGACGATGAGCCCGAATCGCTTGACCGAGCCGCTCAATGTCCCTCAGCGCGTCTTCGTACAGGGCTTGAGCTTCTGGAGCGGCGAGAGTCGCCGGGCTCGCTGTTGCTGGCGAGCCGAGACGGCCGGCCAGCAACGCGGGTGCGAAGGCTGCCGCCGGCCCGGCAGGGAGGCGTGCTCCTTCTTGCTGTGCACGAATCAATTCCGACAGGCGTGCCATAGCAGTGTCTTCGGTCTCGGTTGATGGAATCCCCGCTCGTCTCGTCTCACCGTCCGCGATTGGCGAATTTCCTCAGCTCCGGCACCTGCTCCTCGTCCTTTCTTAGCTCCCGCTCGAGCATCGCGCGAATGAACCCGCTCGTGGTGTATCCCTGTTGTTTCAATCGATCGAGGTGCTCCTTCAGCTCGACGGGCAGTTGGATGACGATTCGGACCAACTTGGACATAATGACTCCTCTTTAACACCGAAGATGCACGGTCGGACCACCCGTCGGCATGTGCGCGCCACTCACATCATTGATGGCACCATGTGGGCGTTTGCTGCCGTTCCGTGTCAGTTGAAGTCTAGCAGATATTCGTGGGGCGACAAGAAACGGGGACGCGGACCTGCCGATCGAATGCCAGCAAATTCAGGCAGTGGGTGCGGTTCGGCTCCTGGATATGGTTCTCACGAACGTCTGGAAAAACACATGAACATCGAAACTTACGTCTCTCTCACACCCCATCGGTAGAAGAGACGCTGCCAATTTTCGCGCTCTTCCCGCCACCAGGAGCCGTGCAGTGTGACCGGACGAAGGGTCCACTCGACCGCCGTATGGACCGACCATCGGGGAGACGTCGCGTCGGCGCTGACCAACACTGCCCCGTGACGATCTGTCCTGAAGAGAGGGACACCCTCATCTGCGTAAGCTTGGATCACCTCATGGGAAGGGTGTCCGTAAGGATTGTAGCGGCCCGCGCTCACGACGCCGATTTCCGGATGCACATGCTTGATCCATTCCCGATTGAGTGAACTCTTGGCGCCATGATGGGGCACCTTCAGGACACGCACCTTCCCCGGCCACTCCGCATCCGACTGAAGGTCGAGTATCTCGGTCTCCACGTCGGCGGTAAACAGAAACGTATGCACCCCGCAGGACAAGAGCGTCACGAGAGATCGATTGTTGAGAGCATGGCCGCTGAAGGTGGAAGGTAGACCATCCTTCTGAAGGAGAGCGTCTCGAGCGGGATTCAGAACCGCTAAGCGACACAGTCCATTGTCGATCACAACGGTTTGTCCTCGAATCGCGATCTCTTCTTCTAGGCCCGCCGCATCGAGCGCTCCCCTGACCCTGACGGAAAAGGGTTCCTCCCGTCGGATTCCGATCCCCCAATAGTGCGAGGCTGGAAAATGCCGGATGATCCACGCCAACCCCCCGATGTGATCGAGCTGAGGGTGAGTCCCGATGATGTAATCGATCCGTCTTACCCCGTGATTCCACAAGAACGGCGCCACGACGGCGCGCCCCATGTCGAAATGTTCGAACGCCGCCCCTCCGTCTATCAGAATCGTCGCCCCCTCAGACGATCGAATCACGATGGCGTCGCCTTGTCCGACGTCGAGAAAGGCGACGTGGACGAGACCATCCGCCCCATGATGGGCCGGAGACCATCCCCACCATAGGATCCACAGCACCACCAGGCCGGCCCCGGCGCGAAGGAGCCAGACAGGCGACCGGGCCCATGCAACCAATGCCAGCGCCCCGAAGTAGAGCGCCATCGCCGGGACCGACGGCGCTGCGACATGCCATTCAGCGTACGGAATCTGCGCCGACCATTGAGTGATCGCGACCAGACCGTCGAGCAAAAATTCTTGGAGACCGGCCATGGGGAGCGACGTTCCTCCAGCGAGCAAGAGCCACAGCGACGAGAGCAATCCCAACGGCACCAGCACCAACCCGACGAACGGCACCACCACCAGGTTCGAGAAGAAACCGACCCAGGCTACTTGGTTGAAATAATGGGCCACCAACGGGAGCGTCGCAACCGTGACCGCTCCGGTCACAGCCGTCGCCCCTATGACCCAACCCCGCAGCCGACCGAGCCACCGGTGTGGACGCTCGTCGTGTTCTTTCTCCCCCAGCCTCTGCAGAACCAGCGCGATGGCCAGCACGGAAACAAAGGACAGTTGAAACGACATGTCGAAGAGACTGCGCGGGTCGGCGAGGAGAATGATCAGGGCGGCGGCAGCCAGAGAATGGAGGAGCTGTGCCCGATAGCCCAGCCATATCGCGATGAGCAGGACGCTGATCATGATCAGCGATCGCACCGTGGCAATCTCCGATCCCGCCAACAGGGTATAGCCCGTGACGATGACAGCCGTGACCACGCCTGCCAGCCGAGGGGGCGTCATAAAAAGACCCATCCCTTCAAGCACCCGTGCCGGCAGCCACACGAGGCTCCGTCTCACGACGGCGAACGAAAGTAAAGCAATGAGACCCAGATGGGAACCGGAGATCGAGAGGATGTGCACCGTCCCGGATGTCATGAACAGATCTCTGACTTCCGGCGAAAGGGCGCCTCGGTCTCCGATGATGATGCCCAAGAAAATGCCGCGAGCCGGATCCGGCAGGCTCGCCGTCGCACTCTGCCGAATACGGTCCCGCCAGCCATCCACCGTATTCCAGAGCATCCACCGTGTGGAGACCTGTCCGCGACGCTTCACGAGAACGCCGTCGGGTCCGGACACCGTGGCGACGGCCTCGACACCCTGCCGTCGCAAGAAGTCCTCGTAATTGAAGCCGCCCGGGTTGATCAAGCCGGTGGGAGGATGGAACCGAGCCGTCACCTCCACCTCATCGCCTTCATAGACGGATCGATCGAACTCTCGCCACGTCACGCGGAGGAGTCCCGTCGGAACCGCAAACGCTTGGTCACGTCGCTCGACGAAGGAAGGTCTGAGGAACAGAACTGCGCGGCCCGGCGAGTATTCGACCGGGCGGACGACTCTCGCCTCCACGTGGATCGGGCCCGGCTCGGACCATAAGTCGAAGGGCGGAGCAGTGCCGTGGTGAGTATAGACCGTCCAGTACAGGATCCCGACCAAGAGGGCTGCATAGAGTCGGGTCCCGTACCGTAGGACGTCGTGGGCTTGAGACACGGAGGCGAGAACCACCGCGGCGGCGGTGAGGAGGCTGCCGACGGTCAGCGGAATGAAGGGGAAGGCGGAGCCGGTTACGAGACCGGCGATGAAACATGCGGTGAGCGCTGGCAACATCTCGTCATGCAGGCAGTCAGCGTGCAGGATGAGCTAGCCGAGATGTGCCTGCACCACTTGAACCAACCGGTCGGCCACATGACGGATGATGGCGTCCTGCTCACCTTCCACCATGATCCGCAACAGAGGTTCGGTACCGGAGTAGCGTACGACTATACGTCCACAGCCATTCAAGGTCGCTTCGCAGGCCGCAATTTCCTTCTGAATTTCAGGCACCCCGGTCAAGTCCCGCCTGGCCTTGACGCGCACATTGACCAAGATTTGCGGCACCCGCGTCATGACCTTGGCCAGGGCCGAGAGCGGCTGCTTGGTGCGTTTCATGAGGGAAAGGACCTGGAGAGCCGAGATCAATCCATCGCCGGTCGTATTGTGATCCAAGAAGATAAAGTGACCAGACTGTTCTCCCCCGAAGTTATACCCATCCGCCAACATCCGCTCGAGCAGGTACCGGTCGCCGACCGGCGTTCGGACAAGTTTGATTCCGGCCTTGCCGAGGGCGAGCTCAAGCCCGAAGTTGCTCATGACGGTCCCGACGACCGTTTGACGAGCCAACTGGCCCCGCTCGTGAAGATCCAGGGCGAGCGTCGCCATCACATGGTCCCCATCCAGAATGCCGCCCCGCTCGTCGACGAAGATGGCCCGGTCCGCGTCGCCGTCCAGCGCGATCCCGAGGTCCGCCTGGTGCTGCAGCACCGCCCGCTGCAGGAACTCCGGATGCACGGCGCCGCACCCGGCATTGATGTTCATGCCGTCCGGCTGGTTGCCGATGACCTCCACCTTGGCGCCCAGCTCACGCAAGACCTTGGGCGCGACCTTGTAAGCCGCCCCGTGAGCACAATCCACGAGGAGCTTGATGCCCTGGAACTCGAGGTCTTTCGGCAGCGAGCGCTTGACGAACTCGATGTAGCGCCCCTCGGCATCGTCGATGCGGTAAGCCTTGCCGATCGCATCGGCCGTCGGACGCAGGTGGCGGATCTCGTCCGAGACGATGAGTCGCTCGATGCGGGCCTCCATCTCATCCGGGAGCTTGAACCCGTCACTCGAGAAAAACTTGATGCCGTTGTCTTGATAGGGGTTGTGCGAGGCGGAAATCACCACGCCCGCATCCGCCCGGAGGCTTCTCGTCAGAAACGCGATCGCGGGAGTCGGCATGGGTCCCACCAGCAGCACATCCACGCCCATCGAGCAGATGCCCGACGTCAACGCCGATTCCAACATGTAGCCGGAGATACGGGTGTCTTTGCCGATGACGATCTGATGCCGCCCCGCTCGCCGCATGAAGAGATGCGCGGCGGCTCGGCCCAACTGCATGGCGGTCTCGCTCGTCATCGGGTCGAGATTCGCGACCCCGCGAATGCCGTCGGTACCGAAGAGTTTACGCATGGGAGACCCGCGAGAGCGATTCTGCGTGCCGCAGCACGGACTGAACGACGGTCACGACATCCCGCATGACGGCCACGTCGTGGACGCGGATCAGGCGCGCCCCCCGCTCGATCGCCAACGCGACGGCAACCGCCGTCCCGAGCAACCGATCTTCGACCGGCCGATGCACGAGTTGCCCGATAAAGGATTTCCTGGACAGACCGACCAAAATCGGTCGTCCCGCTGTCGCGAATTCACCGAGCCGCGCCAGGAGCGCCAGATTATGTTCCCGCAGCTTACCAAATCCGAAGCCTGGGTCAAGGATGATCTTTCTTGGACTGACGCCCGCTCGCACCGCCGCAGCCATCCGGTCGACCAGGAACGCACGCACTTCATCGACGACATCTCGGTACTGCGGCGACTGCTGCATCGTCTGGGGCGTCCCCTGCATGTGCATCAGCACCATCCCCGCCCTGTCCTCCGCGACCACATGGAACATCTCGGCATCCCATCGGCCGGCGCTGATGTCGTTCACGATCGACGCTCCGGCCGCGAGCGCCCGCCGGGCCACCGCAGCCTTGGTGGTATCGACGGACAGGGGGACAGACACCGCCTTGGCCACCGCCTCCACGACGGGAACGAGACGCCGCAGCTCCTCGCTCTCCGGGATAGGGACCGCCCCCGGTCGTGATGATTCTGCACCGATGTCGATCAGGTCGGCACCCGCTTCTGCCATCTCGATCGCGTGCCGCACGGCGGCCTCGACGGTCAGGAATTTCCCCCCGTCGTAAAAGGAATCGGGAGTGACGTTGAGAACCCCGACGATCAGGGATCGATCGTCCAGGTGAAGCAGGCGGTCTCGAATTTGGAGGAGGTTGCAGTCATACACGCCGTCGCGTCCCGCACTCATCCGGCTTGCTCCCTCCTGATCGGACCGGCCGGGCTTCTTTGTGAGGCGGCGCCGCCTCAGCAGACGGAAGCCTGCTCCCGGAGACGGCCACAGTCACATCCTTCGCCCCGGGTCCGGACATCGCCTCCGTCCGCGAGCAGACGCTGTGGTCGGGAAGGAACTGTCAGGCGGGAACGGTCTGTGAGGACGACGCTTGCAGGATGATCTGATCGATATCCGGGGCATCCAGGACTTCCTTCTCCAACAATGCCTCGGCAAGCGCCTTGAGCGAGGCCATGTGTTCAGTCAGCATCCGCTTGGCCCGCTCATAATTTTCCGTGACCAGCCGCTTGACTTCGTGATCGATCTCCAGAGCCACTTGCTCGCTAAAGTCGCGGCGGGTTGCAATCTCGCGGCCAAGGAAGATCTCTTCGTCTTTCTTGCCGAAGGTCAGGGGACCGAGTTTTTCGCTCATCCCCCACTCGCACACCATCTTCCTCGCAAGGTCCGTCGCGCGCTCGAGGTCGTTGCCCGCGCCCGTCGTAATGTTGTGCAGCACCAGTTCTTCCGCCACACGGCCCCCCATCAGGATGGCGAGGGTGTTGTACAGAAACTCTTTGGAGTAATTGTGGCGGTCGTCGGTCGGAAGCTGCATCGTCACACCGAGTGCCCGGCCCCGCGGAATGATCGTCACCTTGTGGACGGGATCGGTGCCGGGCAGCAGCTTGGCCATCAACGCGTGACCCGCCTCGTGGTAGGCCGTCGTGCGCTTTTCGGCATCGCTCAAGATCATGCTCTTCCGCTCCGCCCCCATCAACACTTTGTCTTTCGCCATCTCGAAGTCGACCAATTCGACTTCCTTCTTGTTCTGGCGCGCGGCCCACAGGGCGGCTTCGTTCACGAGGTTTTCCAGATCGGCGCCGGAGAATCCCGGAGTGCCGCGGGCGATTTTTTCCAGTTCGACATCCGCCGCCACCGGCACTTTCTTGGTGTGGACTTTCAAGATCTCGCCCCGACCTCGCAGATCGGGTCGATTGACGACCACCTGACGATCGAAGCGACCGGGGCGGAGCAAGGCAGGATCCAACACGTCGGGCCTGTTCGTGGCCGCGATGAGAATGACGCCTTCGGTCGTATCGAAACCGTCCATCTCGACCAGCAACTGGTTCAACGTCTGTTCGCGCTCGTCGTGACCGCCGCCTAATCCGGCCCCGCGGAGTCGCCCCACGGCATCGATCTCGTCGATGAAAATGATACAGGGCGCGTGTTTCTTCCCCTGTTCGAAAAGGTCACGGACGCGCGAGGCACCGACCCCGACGAACATCTCCACGAAATCAGACCCGCTGATGCTGAAAAACGGGACACCGGCTTCGCCTGCGATGGCCTTGGCCAGGAGGGTCTTGCCAGTCCCCGGCGGTCCGACGATCAACACCCCTTTCGGAATCCGACCGCCGAGCTTCTGGAACTTTCTCGGATCCTTCAGAAAGTCGATGATCTCCAGCACCTCTTCTTTCGCTTCGTCGATCCCCGCCACGTCCGAAAAGGTCACCTTTTTTCGTTCTTCCGTCAGCATCCGGGCCCGGCTCTTCCCGAAGGAGAGGGCTTTGTTGCCGCCGATCTGCATCTGCCGCATGAGGAAGAACCACAAGCCCAGAAACAGAACGAACGGCCCCCAGGTGACGAGGAACGTGATGTACCACGGGCTTTCATCGGGCGGCCTGGCCTCGATTTGGACGTTCCTCTCACGCAGTACTTTGACCATCTCGGGGTATTCCGCGGAATAGGTTCGGATGCGGGAACCGTCTTTCAAAATCGCGCTGATATGGTTCGCTTTGATCGTGACCTTGGTCACCTCGCCTTTATCGAGCTGAGTCATGAATTCGCTGAAAATGACTTCGTCTTCGGGCGCATGGGTCGGAACGCTGAACAGGTTGAACAGCAAGACCATGAACAGAAGCACCACAACCCAGAACAACAGGTTCTTAACCCGCGAATTCATTCAGCACTCCTTCCCTGCATAGAACACACCGGGGTGCCCTAAGCGATTGCAGATATTAACATATGAGGATTCTGACAGACAACAGATTCACCGCGACCCTACGACGGCTCATCGACTTTGTCGAGCACGGCCAAGTATGGAAGATTCCGATACTTTTGCTGATAGTCGAGTCCATACCCCACGACATAGCTGTTGGGGATCTCGAATCCGACATAGTCGACCGTGACGTTGACGTGGCGGCGTTCGGGTTTGCTGAGAAGCGTGCAAACCTTGATGGATCGCGGCTTCCGCTTGGCCAGCGTCGTCATCAAATACTGCACGGTGAGCCCGGAGTCGACGATATCCTCGATCAGCAACACATCCTTGCCCCTGATATCTTCCGTGAGGTCGGAGACCATTTTGACCTTCCCGGATGTCTTGGCCTTACTCCCGTAACTCGTCACGACGATGAAATCCACCCGCATGGGAAGGCGGATGGCGCGCGCGAGGTCGGCATAAAAGGCGTAGGCGCCTTTCAGCACGCCGACGAGAACCAGCTCCTTGCCGGCATAGTCACTCGTAATCTGCCGGCCCAATTCCCTGATACGGGCGCGCATTTGTTCTTGCGTGACGATCGGCCGTCCGAATATCCGTTCCATACCTCCCCGCGTTTCCTCCTTCACGAGCACCGCACTCTCGCCAGGACATATCGTTGCGTCGACGGGCGAACGACGAAACGATCGTCCTGTCGGTAGCCGACCACCCACAAAATCCCCTCCGGGGCGACCAGGAGCGGCACCCGATGGCGCGATGTCCTCTCGAGCTTGATGTCCACGAAGAAATCCTGGAGTTTTTTCCGTCGGCCGCCCATCCCCACCGGATAGAAGGTATCCCCGGCCTGCCACGTCCGCAGTCGGAGCGCGGATGAGATCCGGTCTGCGTCGAAGATCGCCGTGTCACGGTCATGAGAAGCGAGCGCCTGCTCGGCCGCCTTGCGATCAACGTGAGCCAACTCGATCTCCTGCATGGTCGGCCGCCACTGAACGCGCGCCGGAACGGAGACCGGGACTTCCAGGTCCACCGGGATGGTGTCCCTAACAAGCTGATCGTCGCATACCTTGCGGATACGCACGGCATCCTTCTCCCGCACGAGCTCAATGTCTCCGTACCGACATGGCCGACCGCTCCCGGATTGATCGAGAAGATGGCGCACCGCTCGCTCCACGACCCGGAATGAGGGCGGATGTCGCCGTGGGTCAAGCTCTCTGAGCACCCGCCGGATGACTCGCCGTTGGAGGGCGAGGGGCTGGAGAAGGAACAGCCGGTGATCCAGCTCCACCTCCAAATCCGACCGCCTCAGCATCATCCCGTCCATCACCCGCGCGGTCAGCAGGTCCAGGCACCGATCATCTTCCCGAAGCACGTCCATTTGCCGTCGGATGACCGGGGCGGCCCCCGGCAGGAGCCGCTTCAAGACCGGCACCACTTCCCGGCGGATTCGATTGCGACGAAAGCGCGCGCTCAGATTGGAGCTGTCGGTCCGGTACGAGAAGCCAGCAGCATCGAGATACGCCAGCACTTCCTCCCTCGTCGTGTCGAGCATGGGCCGGACGAATAGCCCTTCCCGCTCATAGGGCATCCCGGCGAGGCCGGTGGCGGCCGCTCCTCGCAGGAGCCATAAGAGGAATGTCTCGAGTTGGTCGTCCGCCGTGTGGCCCAGGACGACACGATCGGCGGACCGTTCGCGGGCTAAGGTGCGCAGCGCGTCGTACCGCAGGTCGCGCGCTCGTTCTTGCAACGAGCCGCGCCCTGCGCCGGCGGCACGCGGCGAGAGATCCAGCCGCTGAATCACCACCTCGACACCCAGCCGACGCGCAAGCTGCTCGACGAATTTCTCATCCTCGTCGGATTCCACTCCTCGAAGCCCGTAGTTGAAATGCACCGCCGTGAGCCTGAGGTTCCAGACCGGCGCCAGCAGATGGAGCAAGGCAAGCAACGCGACGGAATCCGGTCCTCCAGAAACCGCCACCAGCAGATGGTCACCCCGTCGAAAGAGGGTTCGCGAACGGACCAGTTGCGTCATCCGCCGAAGCAGAGGCGGCCAGGGCGCCTTCGCCTGCCGTCTCTTTTCCGCAATGCCACGGTTCGTCATACGTCCACCGCGACGGGATTCTGGTGGGCCAGCAACTCCCTCGCCTGCTCGACGTCGAGGCTGATCTGCACCGCCAAGGCCTCCGGCGATTCGAACGCGTGATCCCCTCGTAAGCGCGCGACGAACCGGACGACGACCTCCGCCCCGTAAAGATCCACTCGCTCATCGAGTAGGTAGACCTCCAAAAGACGGACGCCCGAGCCGAAGGTCGGACGGGTCCCGATATAGGAGACGGAGGGAAGCGTCCGACCCTCGTTGTGCATGGTCGTCGCATAGACCCCATCGGCCGGGATCACGCGATCGGGCGGCAGCGGAAGATTGGCCGTCGGCCATCCCAATGAGCGTCCACGTCGGCTTCCACGCGTCACTGTGCCCCCGAGGCTGTAAGGACGACCCAGGAACGTCGCGGCGCGTTGCACGTCGCCCTTTTGCACCATACGACGGATCGCGCTCGAGCTCACGATTTCGCCGTCCACGCGGTACGGGGCCAGGGGATGGACTTGGAAACCTAGGGACCCGCCGAGTCGTACCAGATCGGCGATGCGGCCGGCTCGCTCTCTGCCGAACGCGAAGTGCTCGCCTACGAATATCTCCTTCATACCGATCGCGCCGCACAGCACCTCGTTCACGAACGCGTCGGGGGTGAGCGCGGCGAGCTCCTGCGTGAACTCCAACAGGACGACTTCGTCCACTCCGGCCCGTTCGAATTGAGCCAACTTCTCCTCCTTCGAGGTCAGAAACTTCAGCTCGACCTGTGGAGCCAGAATCCGCACCGGATGCGGATCGAACGTGACCACGAGAGCCGTGCCCTGTTTGGCGCGCGCCGTCTCGACGACCGTCCGCAGCAGCCAGCGATGGCCGCGGTGCTGCCCGTCGAAATTTCCGATGGTGACGACCGGATAGGGAGATCGGTGATGCGCGGGCAACCCTCGCGTGAATTTCATGACGCGGTGTATCGGAGCGCCTTAGCCGCCTCTTTTGCGAAATAGGTCAGGATGAAATCCGCCCCGGCTCGCTTGATCGAGAGCAACGATTCCATCATGGCGCGGCCTTCATCCAACCAACCCGCCTTGGCGGCTGCCTTGATCATGCTGTACTCGCCGCTTACTTGATACGCCGCGATCGGCAACAGCGTCCTGGCGTGAGCCGCCGCGATGACGTCGAGGTAGGGCAACGCCGGTTTCACCATGACGATGTCCGCCCCCTCGGCCGCATCGAGCTCGATCTCACGCAGCGCTTCTCGCCCGTTGGCGGGATCCATCTGGTAGGATTGGCGATCTCCGAATTGCGGGCTGGAATGCGCCGCGTCCCTGAAGGGCGCGTAGAAACACGAGGCGAACTTCGCGGCGTAGGCCATGATGGGAAGCTGCGCAAATCCCGCGAGGTCCAATTCGTTCCGGATCGCGGCGACTCGGCCGTCCATCATATCGGAGGGAGCCACCATGTCGGCGCCGGCTTCCGCGTGGGTCCGTGCCATGGCGCGCAGACAGTCAAGGGTCTCGTCGTTGAGAATCTGTCCGTCCCGCACGAGACCGCAATGGCCGTGCGTTGTGTACTCGTCGATACAGACATCGGTAATCACACACAAACCGGGGACCTGGTCTTTCACCGCGCGGACGGCCCGCTGGACGATGCCGTGCGGGTCGTAGGCGGCGGAGCCCCGCTCGTCTTTTCGAGCGGGAATCCCGAACAGGATGATGGCCGGGATGCCCAGCGTCTGCACCTCCGCCGCTTCTTTCACGAGAAGATCGACCGTCAGTCGGTGCTGGCCCGGCATCGAGGCGATCTCCTCGCTGCGCCCGCTGCCTTCCATGACAAAGAGCGGATAGACCAGATCTCCGACCGACAGGTGGGTCTCGCGGACCAGCCTGCGCAGGGTTTCTTGTTGCCGCAAGCGGCGAAGCCGCTGAATCGGGAACGCCACGCCGATCCTCTACTTTCTCGGAAGATTCGTGAGAAAGACCACGAGGTCCCGCACCGAGATCATCCCCACCAATTCCCCGTTTTTCGTGACGCCGAGATGCCGCAAATGCGATTGCGCCATCAGATCGTTGGCGTCGAGCAGGGTTTTGTTTTCTTCGATCGTGATGATCGGCGCGGACATGATCTGCTCGACCGTGGTCTTCAACATGTCGGCACCCGTCGCGACGACGCGCCGTACCATGTCGGTATCCGTCACGATCCCGATGATCTCCTTGCCGTTCGTCACGAACAGACTGCCGATGTTCCGGTCTCGCATGATCTGACCGGCCATGCGGACGTTCGTATCGCGATCGACCGTGATGAATTTGGCTTTCGGCACCATGAACGACTTCACAGGCACCATAAGATGCTCCTCCCTCGATGATAGGACGATTCCTCGTGATTCCTCCTTGAAGCCCGCGCGACGGTACTCAGTGACGATCAGCGCACTCAGTCGACGATCATGGAGGCGGTGATTCTTCCTTGACGAAATACCGTACGACGGCCTCCGCCAACGCCGGGATCGTGTTCTCCCGGGGCATTACCCCAACGGTCAGGCCATATTCCCGAGCCGTCTGTGCGGTCACCGGGCCGATACACGCAACCAGCGGCCTCTCCGTGAGACGACGCAGTTCCTCCCGCGTCTTGAACAGCTCGCAGAAATTTCTCACGGTGGACGAACTGGTGAACGTGACGACGTCGATGGCGCCGTCCTGCAACCGGTCCATCAGCGCTTGCACATCCACCGCCGGCAGGATCGTCTGATACACCGGCACGACTTCCACCTCGGCGCCGCGCGCCCGCAACTCCTCCGGCAAGATCTCTCTGGCCACCTTCGCGCGGGCGATGAGGATGCGGCGGCCACGAAGATTCGTCGCGGTCAGCGCCTCAATCATGCCTTCGGCCTGGTAGTCCGCCGGGATGAGGTCCGGCGTCAACCCGTAGCCGCGCACCTGCTCTGCCGTACGGGGCCCGATACAACACACTCGGATCCCGGCGAGCGCCCGGCAATCCTTCCCCTGCGCGTGCAATCGCTCCATGAACGGCCTGACTCCATTGACGCTGGTGAACACCAGCCAGTCGTAATTCTGGAGACGTTGGAATGCGGCATCGAGCTGCGACCAGGAATCCGGCGGCTGGATCTGGATGGTCGGACATTCCACCACTTCCGCCCCGTACGCGGCAAGCAGGTCCGTGAATTCCGAGGCTTGATCGGCCGGCCGTGTGACGAGCACCCGCTTGCCGAAGAGCGGCCGTTGCTCGAACCAATTCAATTGACTTCGGAGGCGCACCACATCCCCTATAACGATGACCGTGGGCGGTTCCAGCTTCGCGGCTTCCGCCTTGGTGACGATGTCACCCAAGGTTCCGACCACGGTGTGCTGATTCGGACGCGTACCGAAGCGAACGACGGCCACCGGAGTGGAGGCAGGCTTCCCCTCCGCTTGAAGGCGCTCCACGATCCTCGGGAGGCTTTTCGTTCCCATCATGATCACCAGCGTCCCGCCGGTCGCCCCCAGGCGAGCCCAGTCCAACGACGAGGAGCCCTTGGATTGATCCTCATGGCCGGTGACGATGGTCACCGACGACGCGAGCGTCCGGTGCGTCACCGGGATGCCTGCGTAAGCCGGCACTCCGAGAGCAGCGGTGACTCCCGGGACAATCTCGAAGGGAATCCCTGCTGCTGCCAATGCTTCCGCTTCCTCCCCCCCTCGGCCGAACAGAAAGGGATCGCCTCCCTTCAGCCGCACGACCACTCTGCCCGACCCGGCTTTTTCGATCAAGAGACGATTGATGTCAGCCTGGTCGGGGTATTTCCCCCGCCCTCGTCGACCCACGTAGATCCGTTCGGCTGTCGCAGGAGCCCAGTGGAGCAACGCCGGATTGGCCAGGTAATCGTACAGAACCACGTGAGCTTGCTCAAGACATTCCTTGCCGCGAAGGGTCAGCAGCTTTGGATCACCCGGTCCGGCCCCGACCAGGAACACCTTGCCCGTCGTCGCTCGCGGGTGTGTCATGCGCGCCCGTAAATCTGCGCGAGAATCTTGTCGCCGCCTTGGGTGAGGAGTCGCTCCGCGAGCTCGTGTCCCACACGCTCCGGGTCCTCGGCCGGTCCTTCAAGGCGATCCTGAATGATCTCTCGGCCATCGACGCTCGCGATCAATCCTTCCAGCACCACGGTTCGTGCCTTCAGCGTCGCGTGGGCAGCGATCGGCACCTGGCATCCGCCCTCCAGACGGTGCAGGAAGGCCCGCTCTGCCAGCACGGCCGTCCGAGTCGAGGGATCATCCAAGCGGGCGACAAGCGCTCGCAGGAATGTATCCTCCTCCCGTCCCTCGATTCCTAACGCTCCTTGCCCGATCGCAGGCAGACAGATGCTCGTCGGCAAGTACTCCGTCACCCTGTCGTCCCAGGCCAGCCGCCGCAATCCCGCCGCCGCGAGCACGATCGCGTCGAAGCCCCCCTCCCGGACTTTTCTCAGGCGGGTATCGAGATTGCCCCGCAACATCTCGATCCGGAGATCAGGCCTGTATCGGAGCAACTGCGCCTGCCGCCGCAAGCTGCTCGTCCCGATCCTCGCTCCTCGCGGGAGGTCCTTGAGCGGACGGCCCTCGCGGCTGATGAGCGCGTCCCGCGCGTCCTCGCGTGGCGGGACACACACAATCGCCAATCCCTTCGGCAGCTGAGTCGGCACGTCCTTCATGCTGTGCACCGCAAGATCGATATCGCCGCTCAGGAGCGCTTCCTCGATCTCCTTGACGAAGAGCCCCTTCCCTCCGATCTTCGCCAGAGGGACATCCAGAATCTTGTCGCCGGAGGTCTGGATCCGGCGGATAGCAATCGTGACACCCGGGGGGAGCGCCTCCAGCCGGCTCTTCACCCACTCACTTTGCTGGAGCGCGAGCCGGCTGCCCCTCGTCCCCAGCGCAAGCTTCTGGCGCGCCCCCTCGGCCTTGCCCATACGTCATCTACCGATACATTCGGCGGCGTGACACGGTGTGCCGGACCCTCAGGACGACTCTTCCGGTCGACCGCCCTCGTCGATCAGGTCGACCCCACACGTCTCCGCTCCGGCACCGCCTTTTCGGCGTCTCCAGGCGCAGCCGATGGTGGGCGATCCTGGGCCGACTGCCGGTTTGACTCCTGCTGCACCTCGTCCGAAACCGCCGCCAGGCTCACCGGCTCCTCATCAAGACCGAAGAAGCGTCGGGCAGCCTCCACGAACGCCGCCCCGCTCGAGGAGGCTGCCTCCGTCTTCAAGGTCACCAACGTTCCGTGCACCAACTTATTGACGATCGCGGAGACCATCGCCTCGACCAACGCCCGATCACGCGGGTTCAGCGCCTCCATGCGGCTCAGCGTCTTCTCAAGCTCGGTGCGGCAGATCGTTTCCGTCCGATTCTTCAGCGCCACAATGGTGGGGGTCACTTCCAAGGACTTGAGCCAGCGCCGGAGCACCCCCACTTCGTCGACGATCAGTTGTTCGGCTTTCGCGCCCTCCTGGATGCGCTCCTCGAGGTTCTGCTCCACGCGCAATTTCAGATCGTCGATGTCGAACAGAAAGGCGTTATCGACGGCCCGGACCCCCGGGTCGACGTTCCGAGGAACGGAAATGTCGATCAGGATCATGGGGCGATTCATCCGTGCTCTCACCGCGCGGCGCACGTCCTCGGCTCCGATCAGGTAGTGAGAGGCACCGGTCGAGACGAGCACGATGTCGGCCGACGCCATCTCGCGCGGAAATTCGTCGAAGGGAACCGGTGTTCCGCCGAACTGCTGGGAGAGCTCCGTCGCATGCTGAGGATTGCGCGTCGTCACCCGGATATGCCGCACTCCGCTAGCGAGAAAATGCTTCGCCGCGAGCTTGGCCATTTCACCGGCGCCGATGAGCAGCACCGTGTGGTCGCTCAGCCGAGAGAAGATCTTTTTCGCCAACTCCACCGCCGCATAGCTGACCGACACCGCCATCGCGGCAATCTTGGTCTCGGTCCTCACCCGCTTTGCCACTGAGATCGCTTTCTTGACGACCTTGTTGAGCAATAGACCGGTGCTCTTGTGCGCCAGGGCCACATCGAAGGCGTCCTTGAGCTGGCCGAGAATTTGGGATTCCCCCACGATCATAGAATCGAGGCTGGCCGCCACGCGAAATAAGTGGGCGATGGCCCGGTCTCCGGCATGCCAGTACAGGTGCGGGGTGAGCTGTTCCGATGAGAGCGACAGATGGGTATCCGCCAAGAACTCCTGCACGCGGCTGTAGCCTTCCTCCAAATCGTCGACGACGGCATAGACTTCGACTCGATTGCAGGTCGACAGGAGAAGCCCTTCCCTGATACCGGGATACGAGCAGAGCCGGCTGAGCGCCTCTCCCAGCCGGCTTTCAGGGACGGCTAACTTCTCCCGCACTTCGACCGGCGCGGTCTTGTGACTGAGCCCCACAACGATGATGTGCATCAGGAGACCTGTCCGTGGCTCTTGAGGAGCACGCCCACCAGCGTCAAAATGACGCCCGCAAATCCGATGATCGTGAGGTAAGCCGCACGCTTGGCCCGCCAGCCGACCGTGAGCCGGCCCAGGAGGACGACAAAATAGAAGAGCCAGGTCACCAAAGCCCAGGTTTGCTCAGGATTCCAATTCACGTAAGATCCTCTGGCGATCTCGGCGGAGATGGCTCCGGTAATGATCCCGAGCGTCAGCAGCGGGAATCCGAAGACGATGGACTGTTGATTCAGGTGATCGAGGAAATCCAGAGCCGGAAGCTTCGAATACAGCACGTTAAAGCGCTTCGACTTGAGCAAGCCGTCCTGGATCAAGTACATAACACCCGCCACGAACGCCACGGCAAAGCCGACCGTTCCGAGCATGCTGAGGGTGACGTGGACCCACAGCGTCTTGAACACCGGTTTGAGCGTCGGGACATGATCCGGCAATGCGGCAGCCGACGCCAGCGAGAGCAGAGCGAGAGGAATGATGAACGCCCCCAGCACATGCAGGCGGTATCGGAACTCGACGGCGAGGAAGATCAAGACAAGCGCCCAGGAGAAAAATGAGAGCGCCTCGTGGAAGCTCGGTAACGGCAGCGCTCCCCCGCCGACCATCCGCGCCACGAGCGCGACGGTGTGAGTGGCCAGTCCCACCGCGGCACCTCCGAGAGCGATCGTGGACAGGGCTTCCGAGCGACGGACCAGATACACGAGGAACCCGATGGTGCTGAAAAAATACAGCCCCATGGTCGCGATGAAGAAGACGCTGGCCATGCGAATCATGCCTCAATCGAGGACAATCCAATCGGCGGGTCGGCAAGTTGGCGATTATATCGACGCCTTTTTGAAGGAGTCAAGAAATCCGCGGGGATAGCATGTCCAAGCCTTCCACCACCGCCTCCCCGGGAACCCTCTTCGTGGTCAGCACCCCGATCGGGAATCTTCATGACATCACCCTGCGCGCCATCGAGGTTCTTCGGAAGGTCGACATCATCGCGTCGGAGGACGTCAAAGTAACGGCGCTGCTGATCGAGCGATTCGGATTCACCGGCACACCAACAACATACGACCAGGAGACGTGGGCGGACAAGGTCCCGGTCTTGCTACAGCGTCTCCGAGACGGAGCGTCTGTGGCCCTGGTTTGTGACAGCGGAACACCCACAGTCTTCGATCCCGGGAGCGCCCTCGTGGATCGGGCGCTCGATCTCGGCCTCCCTGTTACGGTCCTGCCGGGCCCCTCGGCTCCCCTTGCGGCGCTGGCCCTCTCGGGCTTTTCCGGCGATCATTTCAGCTTCCTGGGAAGAGTCCCTCGCACGTTCCGTGCGCTCTCACGAATCTTTTCTCCCTGGCGCATGAGTCGCCATACGCTGATCTGCTTCCCCGCCGACGGGGCGCTGCCGATCACACTCCGGGCGCTACAGCGTACGCTTGGGCCTCGCCGCGTCTTCATCGGGATCAACCTGACGGAGGAGGGAGAGCGGATTCATCGCGGTACCATTACGGAACTCCTGGCTCAGGAATGGTCGGAGGTCCGCCGACAGAAGGTTACCGTCGTCATCGAAGGCCGTCGCCTACGAAGCCGAGTCAATCCTTCGACTAGGTCGCCCTTCCGGGCGGGGCTTGCTCCCTTCGGCTTGGCTCAGGGCCGTGAGCCTGTCGAACCGCAGGATTGACATTCAGCGGCGCCTGTGCGCCGTCAAAGCGGCAAGAAGGCCCCAAAGGGATAAGGGTAACGAGTCACGTGAGACCCGATTTTCTTTCTAGCTTTTCCTGATGACGACGCGATAGGACGTATCCACACGCTCTTGGGAGAGCACGGTGTGGCCATCCTCGCTCACGCTCCGGGGCACATTACGAATGGGATCGCCGTCATCGAGCAACACCGCCAGGACCTTTCCCGCCGCCATCGACTCAAGCTTCAATTTCGTCTTGACGAAGTTGTACGGACAGATGACCCCCCGGAGGTCGAGTTCCTCATCCGGCCTGAGGGTATCGATAGGAGGATCTGCGGGCATGAGGCATTGATCCACGGGTGACACACCATAAGTCGAGCGGCGCTCGACACGGGAGGGGGCCCGAACCACCTCCCCTCCCGCTTGTTCTTGGCGCGACAGAAGCCGCCGGTTCATTCACCCCGGGGCCATGGCGCGCCAGCCGTACCACAGGGCCATGAAGGTCTTGGCCCATGAAGTGGGGTCGCTTCGCGACGAGAATCATTCCGTCGCCGCTCAGTCGAGCGGTGCTCGACACGGGAGGGGGCCCGAACCACCTCCCCTCCCGTACCCACAGCAAAACAAAAAAGGGGGCGGTTGTACAACCGCCCCCTTCTCGTTGCCCTACGTAGCGCCGGTAGTCTCGGTGAGTGACGAAGGCCTAGTTTCCACCCTTCACGAGATTGGGTTTCGCGATATCCTTCCCGTAATCCGAGACGTTCTCTTTCTTGGTTTCGGGAGCGACTGTCTGATAGCCCCAGCCTGGTTGCGGTTCACACTGCCAACAAGGCGCAGCCCCGGTAAACTCTCCGACCGAGGTGGTCACGAAACCCTCAGAGATCACGCCGGGAAGCACATGGCCGGGAATCCCGCCGGTATACCCTGAACCGGTGGAAAGGATCCCGCGTTCCGTGACAGGATCGGGGCGCTGACCTAGTCCGCCAAAGCCGGCGAGCTTTTCATTGCCGCGGATCACGGTTACCTCACGGACCAGTTTGCGCCCGGTTCCGAACGGCTGAGCGGTGGTTGTCTCCTCGAAGACCTGCAAGGAGAGGTCATCCCCCGCATTGAGGACCCGAATCTGGTCCATATTCGTGCGATCATCGAAATAGACCGTCATGGTACTCAGCGTACCGGTCCCGGCGCGCCCTTCATCGTGCGAACTCCCGCCGGTCTCCAGGTGCATTTTCTTGCCAGGAAGATCGATGGCGAGCACACGGCCGTAGATCGTTTCGGCCTGCGACAGACGATCCAGGAAGTTGGTTCGATCGAACGTGTTGACACGAGTCGAAGACCCGGAGATGTCTCCCACGCCGGTGCCCACGCCCATTCCGGACTGGTTGGACTGTAAGCGTTCCTGCGCCATTGCAACACTCACGGAGCCGACCAACAGGAGTGCGGCTCCTAGTGCAACCATGTTACGCATGTGCTGCCTCCTTGTGAGTTAGAAATAAGGTTAGATTAATTAATTATTGTTAAAGTGCATGGAGAGAAATGAGCCGAGCTTGTTTCATCCTTTGCCACTTGTCTGAACGATCCGAACTATAGGCGAACCGGGAGGTCCTGTCAAGGGGGAAACACCGCTCCTTTTCCACTGAAAACAAGGCTTTTCATAAGGGTTCTCTCGCCCTACGTTGGTGCCCGGAGGGAGGGTCGAACTCCCACTCTCTTGCGAGAACCGGATTTTGAGTCCGGCGCGTCTGCCAGTTCCGCCATCCGGGCGGTCGTCTCATATAGATAGGCCGATCCTTCTAGCACTTGGTCTGGTGATCGTCAATCCTTCGGCTACCCGTACGTCCAGGTGAAGCTTGCTCATGATCGACACCGAGCTGAGCATGGCGCTCACGGGATGACATTCACGCTCACCCCCTTTGCGCTCTCACGAGCCGGATGCTAGAATGCGCGCAACTGTTTTCCCTTTACGCCGGAGATCGTGAGACATGGCGGAAGTTCAATGCGTCACGTGCAACCAAAAAGGGGAAGCCATCACGGACAACCTGTTCCTCGGGCGGCTTGAGGCGGAGGTCAAGGCAAAGGTCTGCAAGAGTTGTTGGAAGAAATGGGAAGGCATGCGCGTCATGGTCATCAACGAATACCAAATCAACCTCGGCGATGAAAGCGGGCGCGAGTTGGTCAGGAAACAGATGAAAGCCTTCCTGAAATTGGGAGAGCAGGTCGACACATCGAAGCTTGACCAGAGCTACAAGCCACCGACTTCCTAAAGCCACCCGCCGGCGCCCGCCTGTCTTGGTGTCGAGAGAGACCCGCCGGCTATCATCCACCCGTCGCCGCTTGAGTCCTCTGTTCTCCTTCTCGGACTATTGAGAAGTAAAGAGCGTGGCCGTCGTTCATTGACAGGCCGAAATCGGGAGTGCTAGATTGACTTCGATTTTCCCAGACCAGCCGGTCCGGGATTTATAGAAAGGCAGGTTGTGTCGATGATCGCCCAGATGCGCGTCCGGGGGTTGATGTTCGATCCCTATAACAACGCGTATATCGTCATCCTTCGGGATGAGGATGGCGGGGACATGCTTCCGATCTGGGTCGGCAAGTCCGAAGCCAGCGCCATCAGTCTTGCGTTGGAGAACGTCGCGGCACCCCGCCCGATGACGCATGACCTTCTCAAGGCCATGCTCGACTCGTTCGACGCGAAGGTCATTAGTGTCGTCATCACCGATCTGAATGAAAACACCTATTTTGCCAAGATTCATCTCCTCTATCAGGATGCGGAATTCGCCGTGGACTCGCGGCCGAGCGACGCCATTGCCTTGGCATTACGGGCCAATGCACCGATCTTCGCCAGTGAAAACGTCTTGCGGAAGCAAACGTCCGAAGAGCTCGAGCAGTGGCTCGAGAATCTGAAGCCGGAAGACTTCGGCAAGCTCGACTCATAGGACCTGCGCCCAACCATGGAACCGGCCGACACCCATTCCTCAGAGTCGCTCGTAGCGTTGCGCATGCACAGGGTGCTGGAAGACCCCAATACGGATACGCGCATCCTTGTGCTCTGCGATGAAACGGGCAAAGACCTGTTGCCGATCTGGGTGGGAGCCGCGGAGGGCAACGCCATCCGTTTGGCGATGGATGAGGTGGTCACTCCCCGACCGATGACCCATGACCTGATGAAGAACTGCGCCGAGCATTTGAACCTCAAGATTCAACGGGTCGTGGTAAGCGACGTCAAGAACAGCACCTACTATGCGGCCATTCATGTGGTCTCCCGCGGGGTGGAGCGAACCCTGGACGCACGGCCAAGCGACGCCATTGCCCTGGCGTTGCGCGTGCGTTGCCCCATCTATGTGACCGAGGACGTCTTGAAACGGCGGAGCAGCGGCCATCTCGACGCGTGGTTGGCCAAGTTCGAAACCCCCAACTCGGAAGCCCGCAACACCTGACCTCGACTACCGCGGTCATTTTCCAGCGAGGAGCGCGAATCGTATGACGACGTATCTCGAAAAGCCGACAGACGTGAAACGAAAATGGTATCTGATCGATGCCGAGGGTAAGACGCTCGGACGGCTCGCTTCGCGAGTGGCCATCGTACTCCGCGGCAAACACAAACCGACGTTTACACCGAACGTCGACGGCGGCGACCACGTAGTCGTCGTGAACGCAGGCAAAGTTCGTCTCACCGGAGACAAGATGCGCACGAAACTCTATACCCGTCACACCGGCTATCCCGGAGGCTTCAAATCGGCGACGGCGGAACATCTCCATGCAAAGGATGCGACCCAATTGTTGAAACTGGCGATCCACGGCATGTTGCCGAAAACACCGCTCGGAAGACGGATGGCAAAGAAGCTGAAGGTCTATGCCGGCCCGGAGCACCCCCATCGAGCGCAGGAACCGGAAGCCCTCCGGCTGTAACCATACAACGAGTCGAGAACCTCTGAAGAAGGAGTGCATGCATGGCAGTGGTCACGCAGTACGCAACCGGCAAACGCAAGTATGCAATCGCCCGTGCCTGGGTCTCGGCGGCCGGCAGCGAATTCGTCGTCAATGACAAACCCTTGGAAGAAGCCTTCCCTAGATTGTCCCTGAGACAGACCATCCAGCTCCCGCTCGAGCTGGCGGGTCTTGCGGGAAAATATTCAGTGCGCGCCACCGTCCAGGGCGGCGGACCGACAGGCCAGGCCGGCGCGCTGCGGCACGCCATCGCCAAGGCCTTGGTAGCGATGAGCCCGGCGCTGCGGCAGCCTTTGAAGAAGGAAGGCCTCCTAACCCGCGACTCACGGGTGAAGGAGCGCAAGAAGTACGGGCAAAAAGGCGCGCGCAAGCGATTCCAATACTCCAAGCGGTAACGTGGGTACGGGAGGGGCGTTGGGTCGGGCCCCCTCCCGTGTCGAGCGCCGCTCGACCTAATGGCCGTGGAGCCAGGAAGCTCACAAAAAGGGAAGGCTCCCAGCCTTCCCTTTTTTGTTCTCCCGCAACGGGTCGCGGGGACGAAAGGGTGGAGAGGTGAGGAGCAAAGTCAGGGTCGCCGTGGCCGGAGCCAGCGGGTATACCGGCGTCGAGTTGGTTCGCCTGCTCGCCGCCCATCCGGCCGTCGAGGTCACAGCGGTCACGTCGGAAAAGTCAGCCGGCATGCCGATCGCCGCGGTCTTTCCCAGTTTGGCCAACGTCGTGTCGCTTGTGTATCAGGCGCTCGCTCCAGAACAGCTTGCAGAAGGGGCGGATGTCGTGTTCCTTGCCCTGCCCCACACCAAATCGCTCGAGCCGGTTGCCGCATGCATGAACGCCGGGAAGAAGGTCATCGACCTCAGCGCCGATTATCGCTTGACTGACCCCACTCTCTATGAGCGCTGGTACAACCAACCGCATACGCATCCGCACCTCCTGACCAAGGCAGTCTACGGCTTGCCAGAGCTGCACCGCGCGAAGATCGCACAGGCCTCGCTGGTGGCCTCGCCGGGATGCTATCCGACGGCCGCCATCCTGCAGTTGGCGCCGCTGGTCGCCCACGGCATGGCGGCCTCCGACACCATCGTCATCGACGCCAAATCCGGGATATCCGGGGCGGGTCGCAGTCCCGCGCTCCCCTACCATTTCCCCGAGGCGCACGAATCGCTGGAGCCGTATAAGATCGGGCAACATCGCCACATCCCGGAAATCGAACAGGAATTGAGTCTGTTGGCCGCACAAGGAGAGCAGTCCACGGATCGTCCCGCGCCGATCACGGTCGCGTTCACTCCGCACTTGGTGCCGATGAACAGAGGGATTCTCAGCACGGCCTACTGCCGACTCTCGAGGCCCATCGATGCCACGGCACTTCCGACTCTCTACAGGGATTTCTATAAAGGCGAGCGCTTCGTCCGACTCTGCGAACAATCCGTTCCAAACCCCCGCCACGTTCGCGGGTCCAACTACTGCGATGTAGGGGTCTTTCCTGAGCCGCGGTCCGGATGGGTCGTGACCGTCGCGGCGTTGGACAACCTCGTGAAAGGTGCGGCCGGTCAGGCGATTCAAGCAATGAATCTGATGCTCGGCCTCCCTGAGGACACTGGGTTGACCGCCCCCGGCCTCTACCCGTGAGCGCGTACTCTTTTCCCAACCCGTGATAACGATGCGAGAGATTCGAGGAGGCATCACCGCGCCGCGCGGCTTTTTGGCTGCGGGCATCCACTGCGGCATCAAGAAACCGGGCTCGCCGGACTTGGCTCTCGTGGTCTCCGAACAAGAGGGCCCGGTCGCCGGTGTCTTCACCACCAACCAGGTGGTGGCTGCACCGGTGGTGTTGGATCGACTCCATCTTCGTAGTGGTCGCGGTCGGGCGATTATCGTGAACAGCGGGAACGCCAATGCCTGCACGGGACCCGCAGGGTTGGCTGCTGCGCGGGAGATGGCGCGGCTGGTGGCCCAAGGCCTGCAGGTGCCTCTTCACACGGTCTTCGTCGGCTCGACGGGCGTGATCGGACAACCGTTGCGGATGGAGAGAATTCGTGCGGGATTTCCTTCGCTGACAAGCCGACTCAGGCGAGGGGGCGGTGTCGAAGCCGCCAAGGCCATCCTCACGACCGACCTCCGGATCAAGCAAGTCGCGCTTCAGGAACGGCTCGGCGGACGAACCGTGACGATCGGAGGGATGGCCAAGGGATCGGGCATGATCCACCCCAACATGGCGACGATGCTCGCCTATCTGACGACCGACGCGGACATCAGCCGATCGGCACTCCAGCGGGCGCTGACTGCGGCCGTGGACCAGACATTTAACTGCATCACGGTGGACGGCGATACGAGCACCAACGACACCGTGCTGTGCCTCGCCAACGGCGAAGCGGGGAACGTTCGCATCACAGAAGGCTCAGCGGATTTCCGCCCCTTCCAAGCGATGCTGACGCAGGCTTCTCAGAGCTTGGCCCTCCAGATCTGCCGTGACGGCGAGGGGGTCACCAAGATCGTGAAGATTTTGGTGACCGGCGCCAAAACCCACGGCGACGCGCATCGGGTCGCCAACACCGTCGCGACATCCAACCTGGTCAAGACTGCGCTCTTCGGCGAGGATGCGAACTGGGGACGCGTGATGGCGGCGGCAGGACGAGCGGGGGTCCCTCTTCGATCCCGCTCCTTGAGCCTCTCATTCGACGGGGTCCCGATGGTGAGGCAGGGCAGCGGGTTGGGCCCCCGAGCGGAACGAAAGATCGCCACTGTGTTTCGTAAGAAGGAGTTCACGATCCACCTTGACCTCGGCCAAGGTTCCGCGCAGGCCCACGTCTGGACGACTGACCTCTCCTACGATTACGTACGGATCAATGCGAGCTATCGCTCATAGCGGTTCTATCCCCGCGCCAATACTTGAAAAGGCAGCAGGACTGTGCTAGCGTGCTCAGGCTTCGTGGCAGAATCGAGTATCAGGCTGGGCAGGGTCCGCGACGCCTCGACATCAAAGGACAATTCTAAATCCACATCGGCGTGTCGCACGCCGCGCAGCTTGAGAATAAGAGGGGGATCCCCTCTCACCTGCCTTGGCGGGTGCTCTGCAAGCTTGGGGGGAGGTGAAGGCATGGGAGTCGTGACGATCAAGGATTTATTGGAAGCCGGGGTTCACTTCGGGCACCAGACGAACCGGTGGAACCCCAAAATGAAGAAATTCCTCTTCGGGGAACGGAACGGGATCTATATCATCGATTTGCAACAGACGCTCGAGCGTTTGGAGCGAGCCTGTGCCTTCATCCGCGATACGGTGGCCAACGGGGATCCGGTCCTGTTCGTCGGCACCAAACGGCAGGCGGCGGAGTTGCTCGAAGAAGAGGCCAAGCGGGCCAACATGTTCTACGTCAATCAGCGTTGGCTGGGCGGCATGCTGACCAACTTCCAGACGATTCGCCGAAGCATCGACAAGATGAAAAAGATGGAGGCGATCCTCGCGGACGAACATCACCACGGGCACACGAAGAAAGAAGTGGGCCAGATCCAGAAAGAGGTCCTCAAGCTGCAGAAAAATCTGACCGGGATCAAGAACATGAAAGCGCTGCCGGGCGCGGTGTTCGTCCTGGACACTCGGGTGGAGCGCATCGCGGTGCAGGAGGCCAACCGTCTCGAAATCCCGGTCGTCGCGATCGTCGACACGAATTGCGACCCGGACGACATCGATTATCCCATTCCGGGCAACGATGATGCGATCAGATCGATCAAGCTGATCACCTCCCTCATCGCCGACGCCTGCATCGAAGGCGCTCATCTGCGCCAACAGAAGGAGGAGACCGAATTCGCCGCCGCACCGCCGGCTGAGGATAAGTCGACCGTCCTAAGCTTAGAAGGCGTCCCAGCGTCCTAACCGTCTCTCGACTCGGTCCCACTCTTCAGCATAGGAGAAAGACTCGTATGGCCGGAAACACCGCTCTTGTCAAAGAACTCCGGGAAAAAACCGGGGCAGGCATCCTGGATTGCCAGAGAGCGCTCGTTGAATCGGGCAATGACCTCGCAAAAGCCGTCGACTTTTTGCGCCAGAAAGGGCTCGCCGCCGCGCAGAAAAAAGCCGGGCGGGAGACCAATCAAGGTCTCGTCCACGCGTACATCCACGCAGGCGGCAAGATCGGCGTCCTGGTGGAAGTCAATTGCGAGACCGACTTCGTGGCCCGCAACGATGAGTTCAAGGCGTTCGTCAACGACGTGGCGCTTCAAGTCGCCGCGTCCTCGCCCATGTTTGTGAGGCGTGAAGACGTCCCCAAAGATGTCGTCGAGAAGGAAAAGAGCATTTACGAAGCGCAGGCCAAAGAAATGGGGAAGCCTCCCGCAGCATGGCCCAAGATCGTCGAGGGCAAGATCGAGAAGTTTTACCAGGAAACCTGCTTGCTCGAACAGGCCTTCATCAAAGACCCGTCCATCACGATCAACGATCTCCTCAACCAGAAGATCGCGAAGATCGGCGAGAACATGAACATCCGCCGTTTCACCCGCTACCAGTTAGGCCAAGCATGAGTTCCGCCAAATACCGACGCATTCTCCTCAAAGTCAGCGGAGAAATGCTGGCCGGTGAGCAGGGGTACGGTATTCAGCCGTCGGTTCTCGAGGGGCTCGCGGATGAGATCGCCGCCGTGGTGGCCTTGGACGTAGAAGTCGCCGTCGTCATCGGCGGCGGGAACATCTTTCGCGGCATCGCCGCCAGCGCTTCAGGCATGGAACGCGCGTCGGCCGACTACATGGGAATGCTGGCCACCATGCTCAATGCCTTGGCGCTGCAGAACGCGCTCGAGCGGAAGGGCATCATGACGCGTGTCCAGTCCGCGATCGAAATGCGGCAGCTGGCCGAGGGTTACATCAGGCGACGCGCCATCCGCCACCTCGAGAAAAAGCGCGTGGTGATCTTCGCGGGCGGGACCGGAAACCCGTACTTCTCCACCGATACGGCCGCAGCGCTGCGGGCGATGGAAATCGGCGCCGAGGTGATCATGAAGGGCACCAAGGTCGACGGGATCTATGACGCAGACCCGTTCAAGCATCCTCAGGCCAAGAAATACTCGGCGATTCCGTTCATCTCGATTCTCAACCAGAACCTGAAGGTCATGGATTCCACGGCCATCAGCCTCTGCATGGACAACAAGCTTCCGCTTATCGTGTTCAACTTGAAAGACAAAGGGAACTTCAAACGCGTGGTCGAAGGGGAGCCGATCGGCACACTCGTGACCACCTGACACCCGTTCAGTCGAGCTGCGCTCGACACGGAAGGGGGCCCGAACCGACTCCCCTCCCTCTTGTTCTTGGCGCGACAGAAGCCGCCGGTTCATTCACCCCGGGGCCATGGCGCGCCAGCCGTACCAGAGGGCCATGAAGGTCTTGGCCCATGAAGTGGGGTCGCTTCGCGACAAGAATCATTCCGTCACCATATTCAGTCGAGCTGCGCTCGACACGGAAGGGGGCCCGAACCGACTCCCGTACCCACTGACGAACGACGAGGCGCCTATGTCGAATGCACAAGCCGTCCGACTAAAGGTAACGCAGCACATGGAAGGGGCCTTGGAGCACCTCAAACATGAACTTGCCGGCCTACGGACGGGCCGGGCTTCCGTCGCTCTTCTGGACGGAATCAGGGTCGACTACTACGGAACCCCGACCCCGCTCAGACAGGTGGCCAACATCGCCACGCCGGAGGTGCGCCTCATTACCGTTCAGCCTTGGGAAACCGGCATGATCAAGGAAATCGAGAAGGCCATCGCCGCGTCGAACCTGGGATTGAACCCTTCGAATGACGGCAAGATCATCCGTGTTCCCCTACCTCCCCTCACCGAAGAGCGGCGTAAGGAGCTTACGAAGGTCTGCAAAAAATACGGCGAGGACACGAAAGTCCAGCTTCGCGGCTTTCGTCGCGACGGCAACGAAGAATTGAAGAAACTGCAAAAAGATGCGAAGCTGACCGAGGATGAGCTGCGCAAGGCTGAACAAGAGATCCAGAAGTTGACCGATCAGTACGTCCAGAAGGTCGACGAGATCATCAAGAAGAAGGAGCAGGAAATCCTGGAAGTCTAGGCAGCCGACCGTCCCGCAGCCCGTTCGACCGCGTGCCGACCACAAAGATCTTTTCACCGACGACCGCCACGATCTCGCTCTCTGCCCTGGCGTATAACCTCGCCCAGATCCGCCGTTGTCTGGCGCCCGGCTGCGATCTGCTCGCCGTCGTCAAGGCGAACGCTTACGGCCACGGAGCGGTCGAGGTCACGCGCACCCTGGTTCAACTCGGAGTGTCGGGGGTCGCCGTGGTCTCGGTCGAAGAAGGGTTGATGCTCCGGCAGGCGGGGATCAACGCGCCGATCATCGTCCTTGGCCCCCTCTTCCCCGAACAAGTTCCAGCCATGATTGCGCAGCAACTGACCCCCGTCATCGGCGATGCGGGAGTGGTTCCTGCATTGGCTGCCGCAGCTCAGGCTACAAGTCTTTCGTATCCGGTCCATGTGAATGTCGATACCGGCATGGGGCGCCTCGGGCTTCCGCCGGGAGAAGTGCGGAGCTTGATCGACTCGCCCCACTTCCGAGGCGCGCTTCAACTGGAGGGACTGATGACGCACCTCGCCGACACTGACGGCCCTTCCAGTGATTTCACGGACCGCCAACTGCGGATCTTCCGACAGGTGCTCGGCCAATTGGATGAGGCGGGCGTGACTGTCCCTATCATTCACGCGGCCAACAGCGCGGCGATCGTGCGGTACCCCGGCGCCCATTTTTCCCTGGTTCGGCCCGGCATCATGCTGTACGGGTATCACACGCTTCCGGACACCGTGCCCGCCCCCACGCTCAAGCCCGTGCTCACCTTGACCACCACGAT
Organism: Nitrospiraceae bacterium; assembly: GCA_037446055.1. GTDB lineage: Bacteria > Nitrospirota > Nitrospiria > Nitrospirales > Nitrospiraceae > JBBIJI01. Next base: position 105,757 of record JBBIJI010000003.1, on the reverse strand, counting down.
CGCACAGGTGCGTACGCTCCCACGCGGCGGCTCCGTGAGTTACAATTGCAGCTTCACGGCCACCCGACCATCCAGGATCGCGGTGCTGCCCATCGGATACGCGGACGGGTACTCCCGCCGATTGTCCAACCGGGGGATGGTGTTGATCCAGGGCAGGCGTGTCCCCATCGTGGGGCTGATTTGCATGGACATGATGATGGTGGACATCACCGATCTCCCGTATGCGAGTCCGGGCGAGGAAGTGGTGCTCATCGGACGCCAAGGCGACGAGGCCATCACGGCCGATGATTTGGCCGAGCTGGCCGGGACCATACCGTATGAAATCCTGTGCGGGATCGGCCCACGCATCCCCCGCATCTACCAATCGGACTAGTGGGTACGGGAGGGGCGTTGGTTTGGGCCCCCTCCCGGGTCGAGCGCAGCTCGACTGAATATGGTGACGGAATGATTCTTGTCGCGAAGCGACCCCACTTCATGGGCCAAGACCTTCATGGCCCTCTGGTACGGCTGGCGCGCCATGGCCCCGGGGTGAATGAACCGGCGGCTTCTGTCGCGCCAAGAACAAGAGGGAGGGGCGTTGGTTCGGGCCCCCTCCCGGGTCGAGCGCAGCTCGACTGATGTGCTCGCGGCCGTGAGACAAGACAGACCATGACCGGCACCCTGGTTTCGGCTCAGACGCTGATCAACTACGTCATGGTCGTCCAGGATTTTGCCCTCCTCTGCCTCAGGACGTTGCGAAGCATTTTTCACCGGCCCTATTATGTTCGCGATATCCTGATCCAGATGGATCGGATCGGCTTCGGCTCGCTCTTCATCGTCGTCTTGACCGGACTCTTCACCGGCATGGTGCTCGCCTTGCAGGGCGCGGTGCAGCTCGAGCCGTATGGAGCGACCATCTATGTCTCCCGCCTGATCAGCACGTCCGTCGTGCGCGAGCTCGGACCGGTGCTGGCGGCGCTGATGATCGCCGGACGGGTCGGCACGGGGATCGCCTCCGAGTTGGCCTCGATGACCGTTACCGAGCAGATCGACGCCATGCGCGCGGAGGGAACGGATCCGATCCATAAACTGGCAACGACGAGGCTGGTGGCCTGTCTTGCCATGATTCCCCTCCTCACGATCATCACGGACGGGATCGCGATCGTCGGCGGGTGGCTGGTGGCTCGACTGTACCTCGGCATCGATTCGTACTTTTATTGGACCTGGGCGTTCGAGGCCTTGCGCCAGCGCGATCTGGTCTTGGGTCTTGTGAAACCGGCGGTCTTTGGGTTTCTGATCGCCATGGTCGGATGCTACGCCGGATTCACCACGAAGGGCGGCACGGTCGGAGTGGGGTTGTCCACCACGCAATCCATGGTCTCATCGTCGATCTTGATCCTTGCCAGCGACTTTTTCTTGACGAAACTCTTCATGGCCTTCCCATGAACACGAAGCCGACGCACACCATCGTGCTGGACTCGGTGGATCTCACGTTGGGGGAGCGCCAAGTCCTTCACGACATTGGCCTCAAGGTCGAATCCGGAGAGACCAAAGTGATCCTGGGCGGAAGCGGCTCGGGGAAAACCACGATTCTCAGGCTCGTCTTGGGTCTCTATAAGCCCGATCGCGGAACCATCCTGGTGGACGGGGAGAACATCACCGGCCTGAAGGAACACGAAATGACCCGGATCCGGCAAAGCATGGCCATGGTATTCCAGGGCGCCGCCTTGTTCGATTCGCTCTCGGTCCGGGATAACGTTGGGTACCGGCTCTGGGAACAAGGGTGGCACAGCGACGAGGAGATCGAGCGCATCGTCCTCCAGAGCCTGCAATTTGTCGGGTTGGAGGATACACTCGATAAGATGCCCGGTGATCTGAGCGGCGGGATGCGCAAACGCGTCGGGATCGCCAGGGCGCTTGCGAGCGGGGCGAAGATCCTCCTCTACGATGAACCGACTGCGGGCCTGGATCCGATTAACGCCTTCGCAATCGGTCATCTTATCCTTCAGCTCAAGGCCAAAGGGGTGACCCAGGTGGTGGTGACTCATGACCTGGATTTGGCATTTCGCGTGGCCGAACGGATCGTGATGATCCAGAAGGGCCGCATCGTCTTTCAAGGCACCCCCCAGGACCTGGCAGGCCGTGCGGAGCCGGCAATCCGTGGTTTTCTCGACCCATCGACCCTTCCGGCGGAGGAATGGGAAACTCTGGAAGGGAACGGATCCCAGTGGGACCAGCGCGTGGAGGAACGACGCACGCCATGAATCGACGCGAGCAGGTCACATGGGCCCAAGTAAAAATCGGATTGCTCGTCTTGCTGTCGATCGGATTCCTTGCGGCGATGATTCTGAATCTGGAGGAGGGCATGGGCCTCGTGGCCCACAAGGCCCGGTACCGTGCGCTCGTGAATCACACGCAGGGGCTGAAGGTCGGAAGCCCTGTCCGCATGAACGGCGTGGACATCGGCAACGTGCACAAGGTCGCGATCGCACCGGACAGCCCGCAGGTCGAAATCACCTTTACCGTCAAGACCGAGGTGGCTCCTCACATCCGCGAAGACGCTTCGGTCAATATCAGGGCCTTAGGCCTCCTTGGGGACAAGTTTCTTGAGGTCATTCCGGGCACCTCAGGCAGGCCCCCGCTCGCTCCCGGCAGTGTTTTAGTCGGGAACGCCGAGCTGGACATCGGCAGCCTGGCCATGAGCGCCACGGTGACGATCGAGAAAGTCAACGCCGCGCTCGAAGAAATGCAACGGGCGCTGGTCGCCGTCACAAAGGGGGAGGGCACCACCGGAAAACTCGTGAACGACCCCGAGTTGTACGACCAATCGAAGCTCGTGCTGCAGAAACTCGACCGGGCCTCGGAGAAGGGGATCGCCCTGCTCGAAAAGGTCGAGCGCGGGGAAGGCACCGTGGGACAGCTCGTCACGGACAAGCAGCTCTACGCACGTGCGATCCAGGCGGTCAAGGAACTGCAGGAGTTGACGAATCGTCTCAACAATCAGAACGGCACCTTGGTGAAGTTGGCTGACCCGTCGCTCTATCAGAAGCTTGACACGCTGACTTCACGCGGGGAGGCGTTGCTCAACAAAATCGAACGCGGAGAAGGCACGGTGGGGAAACTTGTCACGAGCGACGAGCTGTACGCCAGGGCCGACAAGCTCCTCACGGAGGTAGAGGCGTTCGTGGCGGAAGTGAAAAAGAATCCGACCAAATACTTCAAGTTTTCCGTGTTCTGAGGGCCTCCCTTCTCTTCGTCGGACCGTCGCGCACCAGGTCCGGGAGCCAGCAGTCACTCATTGTTGTCCCGCTTCACCCGCCGGCCTTAGAACATGAACCTGAACGAGAGTGCGCCGGTGTGGAAGATCGACCGGTACTCGCCGTTCACCGCTGCCCGCAGTCCCGTATTCCCCGTCACGACACGATCCTCGTAAATGGCGGCTGCGTATGCGATGTCGACGCCGATCCCCTTTGCCTTGAATGACCCCACCCCCAGGTTGCCGCATCGCATCAGCCCGAGGAGGGAGCCGCCTTCCTTGCATAAGAATCCCAGCCCGACTGACGGAATGTGACTATTGGAAGCGGGAATGCCGGGGTCAAAGGTCGAATCGGGCATTTGATTCTGTTGTTGGCTGTATCCGGCCCGCAGAGCCACTTCCCATTCCGGCAACCAGGCTGGCTGCAACCAGCGATACTCGGTTCCGACCAGAATCGTATAGCCGCTCCGCCAGTTCAGTGGCTGATTAATCACAGACCCGGTCGGACTGCAGACCGTCGAACAATGAAGGTTCAAATCACGGTCGGAGTTCCACCCGACATGGTCTACATCGAGCTCCAGCTTCCACTCATGCGCCTGGTCACGGACCGGCCAGATGGCGATGGCGCCGGAAATGATCGGGGGCGCGACCAAGGTCGATGTGGCATTGGCCACCTTCATTCCATTGGAAAGCAGCTCCCCGCTCAAAGGCAGTGCCGCGCGGCTGCGGTAGATCACCGCGACGTTGGCCAGCGGTTTGCCCTCGGCGTTGCGCAGCGCCGTATAAAGCAAACTGACATTAAAGCCCGCGGTCGTGCCTTTCCCGTTAAACTCCGTCTTCGCTCCCGTCAGCGGCGAGATGGATTGCCGTTCGAACTGCCCCTGCCCGAATTGCTGGGAAAAGGTGTAAATGTCCGCTCCCAACCCGAGCGACAAGGAGTCGGAAACCTTATAGGCGATCGTCGGCTTGATATCGAACAGGGGCAGCGTCGCGTAGGTGACGATGTTCCTCAGGGGGCCGTTCTCCGGATAACGGGTCATCGAGCCGAACGGAACCGTGAGGCCGATCCCGACAGTCAAATCTCCGAGGATCTTCATGCCGAGATCTTTGAGGTTCGCGGTCAGGTAGAGGTGCCCAGGCGGTGGCCAGGCCACCGGACCGTATCGGTCTCCCACCGAGGTGGCGCCGGTGCCGGCTTGAGTGAAATCCGTCGTCCCGCCGGCGAGCAGCGCCCCGAACATCACCTCCAGGCCACGGAGTTGAGTCATGCCGGCGGGATTGTAGTGGAGCGCGGAGGCATCGTCGGCTTGCGCGGCGAACGCATTGCCCATTCCCGTCGCGGCTGCCCCCTGGCCCAGGATGCGCGGCACCTGTGCCTCGACATCCGGAGGCAGGCACAGCCAGAGCGCAACGCAGAGGACGAGGATGGAACAGAACCCATTCCCGCGCCCCTTTGCACCGATCGTCAGCCGCCACGGCACACCGAACGGCACGGTGCCTCTTTCTCGTTCCCAGGAGAGGAAGCTCAGGGACGACACCGTTACGAATCTCTCCGCTCGATTGACCCGAACCAGGTATCCAGCACACGCCGGAGCTCCGCCAAGTCAAAGGGTTTCAGAACGTAGGCCTGGGCGCCCATGCTGATCGCCTGCACGGCCAGTTGCTGCGTGCCCCACGCGGTCATGACCACGACCGGAACATCTTCGCTCTCTTGCCGGATCCGCCGCAGCACGTCGATCCCATCGACGTGCGGCAGGCCGATATCCAACAACACGCCGGTAAAGGCCCTGGTGCGGATCGCCTCCACCGCTTGCCGCCCATCTCCGACAGTCTGGACCCGATAGCCTGTAGCAGCCAACCGATCCGACAACATCTTCTGCAGGTCGAGATCGTCGTCGACGACGAGCACGCATTTCGTCCCGGACCCCGGGACTTGCGGTCGCCCCGCTGTATCAGGAACGAAGGGAATCGTGAAGAACAATTCCGCGCCTTCCCCTTCCCCGCTCTGCGCCTTGATCGATCCCCCATGCAATTCGACCAAGGTCTTTGTGATGGAGAGCCCCAGTCCGAGTCCCTTTGGCCCTCCCTTCTGTCCCTGCGTGACGCGAAAGAACGGGTCGAAGATCTTCTCGAGACAGTCTTGCGGAATGCCAGGGCCGGTGTCTTGAACGCGGATACCCGCAAAATGCTCGTCTGCGGCCACGGTCGTCACGACAATCTGTCCGCCATCCGGCGTGAACTTGATCGCGTTCTGGACCAAATTCACCACGATCTGAATCAGACGGTCTCGGTCCGCCCACACGGGGGGTAACGAACCTTCCGCGGAGACCTCCAATGTCTGCCGCTTGGCCTCGGCCAATGGTCGGAGGTGCTCGATGACTTCAGCCAGACAGGCGTCCAAATCCACGTTGCTCGGAGACAGCTCCAATCGGCCGGTTTCGATACGGGTCCGGTCGAGCAGGTCCTCGATCATTCTGATCAGGCGGCCCTCGTTGTCGAGAATCCTGGTGAGGTAGACTCGCTGTTTTTCGGTGAGGGGCCCCGTCAGGCCGTCCAGCATGTTTTCGATGAACCCCTTCATCGAGGTCAACGGGGTTCTGAGCTCATGTGACACGTGTCTGAGAAACAAGGTTCGCAGTCGGTCGGCCTGTTCCAGTTCGGCCGTCCGCTCGCGCACCTTGGCCTCGAGGCCGACGTTCAACTCCTCGATCTGTCGGTAAGCGGACACATTGTCTAAGGCGATCACGACCTGGTTGGCCAGGGTCACCATGAGCTCCAGATCGTCTTCGTTCAGACTATGCTCCTGCATGCGGTCCACCGTCAGGCTCCCCAGTATCCGGTCCTTGGTCTTGAGCGGGACGGCGATCACGGACTTGGTCCCGGTCAGGGCCGCGAGCTTTCGATTGAGCGGGTGCATCCGGTCAACCCAATCTCGAATGTCGCCGATCAGCAAGGGTTTTCCTTGCAGGAGGACCATGCCTTCCACGGTGTCGGGGTCAGATACGGGAATCTCCCGAGACCTGGCGAATGCTTGGACCTCGGGCGTGACCCCGATCACGCGGGCCTCACCGCTGACGCGACGCACCGGATCGTAAAACGTAATCATCGCGCGATCGTAGTGCAGCTTCTCGACGAGGGTGTGCAGCACATTGCTGAGCAACGTCTCCCGATCAAGCGTGGCGTTGAACAGCAGGCCTGCTTGGTGGAGTGCCGTGAGCTGATTGACTTTCCGGCGTAGCTGGACCCGCGTCTGCTCCTGTTCCAAATAGGCTTCGCGCAGCTCCTCATGACGGGCCTCGACGAACTTCACCTGTTCTTGAATGAGCGCCTCCCGCTTGAAGGCCTCCTGTCGCACCCGCCGACTCATGCTGAGCCACGCGACGAGGACCGGCAGGACTGCAATCACGAGGGCTTCGGCCGACGGAATCGCAGGATGGACGGCTCGAAGATAGACGAACGCGCTTGCCCCGGCGATCGTCCCCCACAGGGACCAGCCGGTTCGACGCGCCGGCTCCGGACTCCATCGCACCTCCCACTCGCAGCACTCATCCCCGTTGACGATGCAGCGTCGGTCCGTCACCGTCGACATCGGGAGATTGTGCAGCCGAAGGGGAACCATGGCGATGCGTCCCTTGGACGACTCGCAGGTCATCGCGGCGCAGGCCTTTCGGTAAGGCCCGAACTGCCGTTCGACGTGCGCGGCAAACTTCAGTCGCAATACGGCCGAGCATTCGGTCATCTCCACAAGCGTGCATTCCACCCCTCTGGCAAACTTCTGGGCGAAGTAGGGATACATCTTGTGAACCTGGGACAAACTGAACGGGCGGCCGAGAGTTTGAATCAGCGGAGAGATGTGCTTTTCCCTTCCGACGCTGTAATGGAAGTTCGGATCACCGGAGAGCTGTCGGCAAAACTCCCGCAAGTAGGACGCGAATTCGTAGGAGTAGCTGTTCCATACCGTGGCAAGAAAGGACGGGGTGACATGGTACGCGGAGTCCCGAATCCGTTGGTTGAGCAAGCGACACAGTTCCTCGACCGTCTCCTTGGCCGCCTCCGGGCCCTTGCTTCGCCGCACACACTCCTGGAGGTATTCGACGTTGTCTCGGACCATCACCCCGCTGAAGTCCTGGATCTTCCGTCCAGTCCGGTCTACGCCGAAGGGGCGATAGAGCATGAAGGGGCGCTCAAGGATTGTATGGTCTTTCGAGAGTAGCTCCGGTCGTTCTTCTTCCTGTGGCTCCGTGGGATCACTCGACGTCGAGCCGACGGGGCGTGGAGGCTGCCGGCTGAAAGAAGATGGGACTTCACGCTCGTTCAGGTCTTTGCCCTCCTGGGAGCGATCGCTCGAGTCCACGAATCCGACCAGTCCGCCCCATAGTCTTCGAACGAATCCACGAGCGGAACTCTGAGCCCAGGTGATCTCCCATTCGCACCATTCATCCCCGCGCGCGATACAGGCGCGATCCACGACGGTGGCCGGCGGCAGGCCATGCACACGTTCCGGCACGGCCGTCATGATCCCTTTGGCGGCCTGGCACCTCCCGTACGCACAGCGTTTCAAGTAGGGGCCGAATTGCCGACAGATTCGCTCCGGGAATTTCATCGCCAGAATGGCCGAGGTATTGCTCACTTTCACCACCCGGCATTCGAGCGCTCCATACTTTTCGGCAAAGTATGGGAACATCCCGTAGATCTGTGACAGAGCAAAGGGCCTCGCAAGGACCTGCAAGACAGGAGACGCCTTTTCTTGTCCCGCATGAAAGGCAAAAAGGGGATCGCCGGACAACCGCTCGCAGAATTCGTAGAGGTAGGAGACGGCCTCGGCCGAATAGCTGTGCCACGCGTTCTTGAGAAACGAAGGCGTCACATGATATACGGGGTCACGGATCCGTTCGTTGAGCAACCGACACAGCTCCAGCACGACCTGAGCCCCGGCCTCCCGTCCGCAGTCTCTGGTGACCACCTGTTCGAGGTACTGCACCGTGGCCGCGACGCTCACTCCGCTCGTGTCCCGAATCTTGTTGCCCTGTTCGTCCACCCCGAACGGCCGAAATTCCATCAGAGGCCGTTCGAGGATCGTATGACCAGGAGGGAGCAGCTTGACCGGCGGAGTTTGCTGTGGCGACGTATCGTTCTGAGTGATCACCATGTCACGAATCGACGATGAATGTTCCTGCAAGGACACAAAGAGCTCGCCACTCCTGTTGAGCGGCAAGCCTTTATCTCTCCCCTGCTCAGTCACATCCTCCGAGTGGCAGGGGTCTTGAACCGTGACTCCAATCAGATGGAAGAGCTGCCGGTACAGCCCTGCCGCAACCAGTCATGCTGTCTTGACCTGAACACGAAGGCTCCCAAAGGTGATCAGGGCTAGGTAAGACATATACCGCTGCCGGTCGCCATAGCTGCCAACAGGTAGGCCAACGAACAATTGCAGGCATTTTCTTCATACACCACCTTGCACCCTCCAACCACGTCTAGATTCGGAGTAGCCGCATCGGCGTCGCTATTGAGACACGACTGAACGCACAAAGATACAGTGCCGTATAATCTCTTCAGTCAAGTCTTGACCCTCCGTTTCAGATGCCTTTCCACGCTGACTACTTTAGCGGAGAGCCGGCCTTTATAGCCCCTGCGGTAGTCCACCTTGATGGTGCAGGAGATGCGGTTGCAATCCTTCCGCATACGATCGAAACAGCGGCGCACGACGGCGAAAACCTCATCCCATTCTCCTTCAAGGACCGTCCCCATCGGATTCAGCCGATAGTCGACCCCGCTCTTGTCGACGATATCCAACGAACGCGCGACATACTTGCCGACGCTCTCGCCTTTGCCCAACGGTGACATGCTGAATTCCAATAAGACCATACTGTCGCAACATCTTTCCGGCTGTTCTCTTCCCGTCAGCGATCAGCCTTCAGCTCCGGGACTTCGCCATGCCTCACGTTTCACGCTTCACAGTCGACGCCGTCTTCGCCCGCACCTCCAGCCAGACCTGCGGATACTTCACCGCGCCCATGAACCGGAAGCCGTCTAAGGCCTCACGCAGCAATTGCCGTCGCTTCTCCGCGTCGGGCTCGTTGGCCTTCGCCTGCTCGCGAAGCCGGCCCAGCCATTCGACGAACGCGGCGAACTCCTCTCCGAAGATCTTTTCCATATCCTCCTTGATGAACCCCGACAGGGCCGGCGCGACTCCACTGGTGCTGATCGCCACGCGCAGATGGCCGCACGCCACGACCGCGGGCATGATCACAGATGAATACTCCGGCCGATCGACGGTCCAGAGCAGCACGCGTTTCTCCCGGGCCATCGCGAGCAACGAACGAGCAAAGTCCTGGTCGCCGCGCACACAATTCAAGACGAGGATCATGTTGTCGAGATCGCCCGCGCGGAACGTCCGGCCCCGATGGATGATCTTGGCCGACGCCGCGAGCGTCCGTAAGGCATCGTTCAGCGTCGCGCTGATCACCGTCACTTTGGCACCGGCCTCGAGCAAGCGCTGGGTCTTTTCGGCAGCCTCATCATCGCCGCCCAACACCAGGCAAGGCCATCCCTTGACGTCCAACGACACCGGAAATCCTGGATTGGCTATCATGGCACCTCCTTCGACCACTGGGGCCGCGTATCTTACACTACGACTTTCCGGACCGTAAACAGGCTCCTCTCCCTTTTTGGCTGCCCGCCTTGTATAATGCGCCCGCTCCCCTGAGCAGGTGAAGGAGTCCTCGATGGCGGGCTTCTCCGTTCGCACCCTCGGAATGGCGGGGGGGATCATCGGGTTGGCCGCGCTCGCTGCGTGGTTAGGCCTCGCGCACAGTTGCGAGCCGCAAGGGACGGGCAGGATCGCGGGGCAGGTGAAGATTGCACCCCACCTTGCCGATCAAATCAGACCTACGGATGTGCTGTTTGTGATCGTGAGACGTCCGGGCGGCATGCCGCGACCGATCGCCGTCAAACGGATCGATCATCCTGCTTTTCCCGTGTCCTTCGAGATTTCGAATGCCGACGTGATGGTGCAGGGATCGGAACTTCGCGGGATGGTGGAGGTGATCGCCCGGGTGGATCGAGACGGACAGGCGGGTCAGCCTCGAGCGGGGGACATGGAGGGCCGCTACGACAAAAACCCGACGCTCCCCGGCGGACGGGACATCGAGATCACAATCGACAAAGTCTACTAGTTCTCGGAAGGATCCTCGTCCAATTCCACATTCCAGTAGAGGTAATCTCGCCAGCTTTCTGGGGTATTCCGGATGCCGATCGTGATCGTGACCATCGGGCTCCAGCGCGGCTTCACCGGTTTCTTCACAAGCCTCATGCCGGCTTCTTCCGGAGTGCGGCCGCTTTTTTTATTGTTGCATCGCCAGCACGATGTCACAATGTTCTCCCAGGTTTTTCTTCCTCCCTTGGCGATAGGCACCACGTGGTCGAAGGTCAGCTCCTCGGTCCGATGTTTGCGGTTGCAGTACTGGCAGACATACCCGTCTCGAGTAAAGATATTGATGCGGGAAAACTTCACCGCGCGGTGGTTGTCCTTCAACTTCACCAGCTTCAACAGACGCATGACAGCCGGCAACTTGATGGAAATTGACACACCGTGAATCTCGCGATCGTAGACCTCCAGCACCTCGACCTTGCCCTGCCAAAGCAAGGTGATCGCTTTTTGCCAGTGCAGCACCCGCAGCGGTTCGTAGGTCGAATTGAGCAACAACGTCATTTCCATAGGCGCGGTTCCCTACACGCTCACGTCGGACCGGACCCGTCTTCCTTCCAGACGGTGCTAGTTTCTATGCCACAAGCGCCGGGGCAAATCAAGGCCGCCGGCCAACCTGCGGGCGCCACCACCACAGCACGGTACCGCTCCGCACGCCGTGCGGAGCTCCCTACCAAATTATAGCCGAATGAACGACTACGTCCGCGTGACCTCTCTCCAAGATGTCCAGCCCGGAACCTGCCGCAGGGTCGAGGTCGACGGCGTGTTCGTGGCTCTGTTCAACATCGACGGCATGATCTACGCACTCGACAACACATGTCCCCATGCCGGTGGTCCTTTGGGCGAAGGAACCATCAAGGGAGACTGTGTGAAATGTCCCTGGCATGGGTGGCGCTTCAACATCCGCACGGGCATCCGCCCGGAGAATCCGGACTTCCACGTGCTACGCCGTGACGTCCGGATCGAAGGCGACATGATTCTGGTCTCACGACAGCTCAGCCCGTAGAGCCGGGGGGAAGCGTACCGGGAAAGCCGCTCGGCGGCACGGCAGGAGCTCTACCGCCAGGCATCAACCCATCCGCCGGAAGCGACGCCGCGTTGACCTTCTTGGTCGTAAGATTGGCATGCCAGATGAACTCACGCTCGAACCATTGATTCTTCCCCCGCTCGCGCATGGTGAGCCGGATTTCATAGAGATCATTGTCGAGCTTGATGACGCGCCACTCGCCGAGCCGGATGCCTTCCCCCCGCTGAGCTTTGAGTCTCGCGTGCTCGTTCATCGCTTGGAGGATCGTAGGGTAGCCTTGCGCCGGATGGGTTTGCACGAGGGCGAGCGCTTCCGCCGCTTGACGATCCAGCATGGGATTCAAGCCGGCAGGCCTTGTCCACCAATAGATCAGCCCGCCGATGGCCAAGAGTGCGAACACAACGTAGTGGACGACCGCCGTGCCCGATCGGCCTGGTGAACCGTTGGGGGGAGGAGAATCGTCCTTGGACGTCGATTGCATCTGATCCGAACCTTGAATTGATCTTAGGAAGCAGAAGCGGGCCAAGTCAATCACGGATCGCCGGAAACTCCGCGTCTAGGTTGATGAATGCATCCCTTCGCGACATCCTGTCCCCTTGACAACGCGGCGCGAGACTGTGTTACAAGTACAGGCTCGCTTGACCCATGAAATTTTTCTTCTACGCGGACAATCTGAATCCGACACAGCTCTCGCGGCGTGCTCCCGAGCACAAGTTCTTGTTTAAGGCCTGGCTGCCCGACCACACGATTCAATTTTGCCGCTGGTCGACCCAGTGGCGCTGCGGCTTGGCGAGTGTGGTGCCCTCCCCCGGCGAAAAAGTGTGGGGCGCCGTCTTTGAGATCACGGATGCCGATCTCAAGATCTTCGATGAGTTCGAAGGCGACGTTCCGCAAGGCGCCTACCGACACCTCTCCGTCAACGTGGTGACGGAAGAAGGCGAGAAAGTACTGGTCACGACCCACGCAGCGCAGCCGATCGGCAAGTTCAAACCGAAAGAGCACTACTTGGACTGGGTGATGAAGGGTCTGAAACACTGGAAGATGCCGGAAGAGTGCATCGAGCAGTGGCAAGCCTACAGGCCCAAGTGACTTGGAAGGAGCCCCCATGCCGAAGCCACAACATCATATCCTCGTCTGCACGAATATGCGTCCCCCCGGCCATCCCAAACCCTCCTGCGGAAGCCAGGGAGCCGCCCAGCTAGCCATGGCCTTCAACATGGGGCTCATGCAGCGGGGCATCCAGCCCGGCCAAGTGCTGGTGACCACCTCCTCATGTCTTGGGCCTTGTGAACAGGGGCCGACCGTCGTAATTTATCCGAGCGGAACGTGGTACTCCAAAGTGACAGAATCGGACGTGGCCACGATCCTGGACGAGCATATCGTGAACGGCACGCCTCCTGCGAAATTGAACCCGGACTCTGTCTGGGGTGGCTAGCAACAGAAGTTATCAGGTTTCAGTGAGCAGAATTCAGTCAGAGTCTGAGAACTGAGAACTAAAAACTGAAAACTTCCTGCCATGAGCAGCGAGGCCGCTCGAGAGCATAAAGCTCATGCCCCGCAATCCATCGGATGCGTGGTCATTACCTGCTCCGACACCCGCACGCCAGAGACCGACACCAGCGGTTATCTCATTCAACGCCTGCTGAAAGACCACGGTCATGCAGTCGTAGCCTATCACCTTGTTAAAGACGAGCCGTCCAAGATCAAAGTCAAGATCAAATCCGCCTTGGCCAACAAGAAGGTCCAGGCCATCATCATCAACGGGGGGACAGGTATCTCGCGTCGAGACTCCACGTTCGAAGCGGTGGATGCCATGCTGGAGAAAAGGCTGGACGGCTTCGGCGAGGTGTTTCGCTACCTGACCTACCAGGAGATCGGCTCACCGGCCATCATGAGCCGAGCGACCGCCGGCATTCTCAAAGGCCGTGTACTCTTTTCAACCCCGGGCTCCGAAAACGCCGTCCGCCTCGCGATGGAGAAGTTGATCTTGCCGGAGTTGGGGCACGTCGTGCAGCAGGTCTCCAAGTAACGCGAAGCGACATTCCTGACGCGCGGAACATTCCGATCCCGTTGGTCCGCCTGTCATCCTCGGCCGGAGCCCGCTATCATTGTCGACTCCTAACCGCGAGCCCCCACGGATTTTCAAAACGGCCACGTTTTCCGCATCCGTCAGTCTTGTGCGATCTTCGGTTCCGACACCTTCTGATAATACAGCAGCAAATCCCGCACGGAAATCACGCCGACGATCGTGCCGGCCTCGGTGACCCCCAGGTGCCGGACGCCGAGATCGCCCATCATGTCGTGCGCGTCCTGGACCGTTCGGCTCCCCTCGATCGTGGCAATCGGCGAGCTCATAATCTGTTTCACGGTCAGTTTCTTGAGATCTTTCCCTTGTGCGACGGCCCGCCGCACGATGTCCGTGTCCGTGATAATCCCGACGAATTCTTTCCCCTCTTTGACGAACAAGGAACCGATCCGGTCCTCGCGCATGTGCTTCGCCGCGCTGCTGACCGACGTGGCGGGCCCGACGGCTTTCGGATGCTTCCGCATGATCTTGGCGACAGTCCCCACAGATGACCTCCCTCAGAAATATGTGAATGTCATAGGCGCCGTCATTCAACGACGAGCACGATCTTACCAAAGAAGTTTCGGCTTAACATCTGTTCTTGCGCCGCACGCGCGTCCTTCAGCGGAAAGGTGCGGTCGATGACCGGGGTGAGCTTGCCTTGCCCCACGAGGTTGGCCGCCGTGACCAACTCGGCCCTCGTTCCCATGTAGGCACCCTTGAGCGTGAGCTGACGCGCGAAAAGGGATCGCAGGTTGAGAGAGACTTCACCCCCGGTGGTGGCTCCGCACGTCACCAAGCGGCCGCCTCTCGTCAGCGACGCCAGGCAGGCGTCCCACACCTGCGGACCGATGTGCTCGATCACGACATCGACGCCGCGGCCTTCAGTCAGGCCCTTCACCCGCTCCCCGACATTCTCCCGCGCGTGGTTGACGACCGCGTCCGCTCCGAGAAGCACGGCCTTGCCGATCTTGTCGTCCGCCCCGACGGTCGTGATCACCTTGGCACCCACAAGCTTCGCGATTTGCACCGCCGTGCTGCCGACACCGCTGCCGGCTCCCATCACCAAGACGGTCTCCCCGGGCTTGACCTGCGCCAGGGTGACGACCATGTGCATCGCCGTCACGGACACGAGCGGAAAGGCCGCCGCTTGTTGGAACGAGAGGGTGCCCGGGATCGGCAACACGTTCCGCCACGGCACCAGGACGTACTCGGCATACCCACCATCGGTCTTGGCGCCGAGGATCCCGTATGAGGAGCAGAAGTTGTCGCGCCCTGCGAGGCAGGCGTCGCATTGCCAACAACTCAATCCAGGCGACACGAAGACCTTGTCCCCCGGCTTGATCGTGGTGACGTTCCGACCGACGGCTTCGATGAGGCCGGCGACATCCGACCCGGAAATGTGGGGGAGCGGAATGGGATAGGCGGGGATGCCCTGTCTGACCCAGATGTCGAGATGGTTCAAGGCGCAGGCTTTGACTTTGACGAGGGCGTCATCCGGGCCGATCTTCGGCGTGGGCACCTCCTCATAGGACAATTTGTCCGGTCCGCCGTGCTCGCGAAAGATGACAGCCTTCATGCTCCCTCACGGTCGCAAATGTTGAATTAGGAATGGTGAATTATGAATTATCAGAAGATCCCGGCTCGTACTTCATAATTCACCATTCCTAATTCATAATTCAGAACGTCAGCGTTCCCTCCACCACCATGACCACTTCTCCCCCCACCTTGACCGACTGGATCATATCATCGTCCGATTCGACCTGAATAAGAATTCTCGAGGGGCGTTCGATCTCATAGCCCTGTTCGGCGGTGATCTCCGTCGTCGGCCCGACTTCCACCGCGCCGTTTTGCACCAGGTACGCGCCCAGGGCTCCGCTGGCGCTGCCGGTGGCGGGATCCTCCACGATGCCGATAGGAGGCGCGAACATTCTCGTGTGGACCGTGGCCTGAGGTTCGACGGTCATCGTCGTATAGACCATGATGCCGTTGGCACCGTACTGGCGGCACACTTCCGTGATGGCTGCGGCATCCGGCACGATCGACCGTACCGCCGTGAGCGTCCGCACGGGTACGATCATGACCGGTAAGCCGGTCGATACGACTTCCACGGGGAGTTTCGTTTCCGCGATGTAATGCTTCGCCAGACCAAGCGCATTGGCGACGCTATAGAGATCATCGACGTCTTCCACCGTCCCGAGGAACCGCGGCGTCGGCTGGGTCATCACCACACGAAGCACCCGTCCGTTTCGCACATGCAGCTCTACCGGGAAGAGCCCGATATTGCACTCCTGCAAGACGCAGGTGACAGGCTCTTGAAGCGGCAATCGTCCCAACTGACTGAGGACGAAGAAAGTCCCCACGATAGGATGGCCCGCAAAAGGGATTTCTTGCGTCGGCGTGAGAATCCTGATCCGAGCCGCGGCGCTCTTATCGGTCGGCGGAAAGACGAAGACCGTTTCCGACAGGTTCATCTCGCGGGCGATTTGTTGAAGCTGGTAATCGGTCAGCCCTTGCGCATCGGGAAAGACCGCGACCGGATTCCCGCCAAAGGCTTGATGGGTAAAGACATCCGCCTGATAGAACTTCAGCGACCGCTGTTCAGACATCGTCCATTCCATGAGGTCGAGCTAAGCTCGACACGGGAGGGGGCCCGAACCAACGCCCCTCCCTCTTGTTCTTGGCGCGACAGAAGCCGCCGGGTCATTCACCCCGGGGCCATGGCGCGCCAGCCGTACCAGAGGGCCATGAAGGTCTTGGCCCATGAAGTGGGGTCGCTTCGCGACAGGAATCATTCCGTCGCCATTCAGTCGAGCGATGCTCGACACGGGAGGGGGCCCGAACCAACTCCCCTCCCGTACCCACTATCACCCTTCACTCGGCACGCGTCATTGGGTGTCATGCGGGACGCGGCAAGGCTTCATAGGCTTGCGTCAGGGGATTCTTCAGATACTGCTCGACATAGTTCCGGAGGGAGCCGTTGCGATACAGTTGTTCGTTCGCAAAGCGGGTGTCGACCTTGTGCAGGACTTTAACCTTCACGCCGGTTTTTTTCATGAACTGTTCGAGCGTGACGCCCATGATATCCGAATAGGGCCCCCGTCCAGATTGCATGACACATTTGGGAATGTGCAGGACCTTTTCCTTGGTCACACGTCTGGCGATATCGTCGAAGGTGAGCAGCACCGTGCAATCGGAATCTCCCGCCAAGGTGGCGTTCGGCACGAAGAGAAAGCGTGCGCGCTTTTTCCGGAACATCGAAAGAATTTTATAGACGCTCCCGGCCACGACGACCGTATCCTTCTTGTCCAATTCCAACGAATCAAAGAGGCTGATGATCCGCTTGCGACTGAGAAACGCAGTGATGTAGGCCTCCGTATGGATGGTTTGGAGATTGGGCAGACCGGCGTCGTAGATTCGTTGCGCCTCCTCAGGCAAGTACTTGCGTCCCTGCCGCATGAGCGACACTGTGTCTTCTCTCAAGCCTCGGACGGGAGTCAGACACCCCATCCACAAGACGCACTTTTGATTGATGGCGGAGATCGTCATCGCATCCTTCGACATCGTGTGGGCATCGAAGGCATAGAAGTTGGCCGATGAGACCGCCGGGCCGTCCAGCACTTTTAACAGATGTTTCACGGACGGCGCGTGCGGCATCAACCGCTGCCGGTGGTCGCTCAGCGTGATGACCGACAGCTCGAAATTGATGCGACCGGGATACTGCGCGGCCAATTGATGGATTTTCGGCACGTGCACGAAACCGACGGTAAAGAATTGAATGTTTTTGTCGGTGTATTTCAGAAACTGTTCGACCCACTCCATCGCCTTGGGATGGAGGAAGAGATCGGTCCACTCCATGTACTCATTGCCGCCGAGACACCAGAACTGTTTGGGATCCGTTGGCTTCTTATTGATATAGTCGAGAATGAACTTCCAGTCCTCGTCGGTCGTCTTGGGTGGATCGAGCGTTTCGCGGTAGGAGTGATCGAGCTCGTAGCAGAACTCGCACTTGACGGGACAGTCCCGCCCCAGGCTCAAGGGGATCTTGCCCGCGTCCATCTCGCGGATGAGGACCTCGCGATAATCCTTCTTTGTGAAAATCGGGGTCGGCTGGAGGATCGGCAGTTGGGTGGTCATATGCGCGATTGACAGGCCTGGAGCTATTTTGCCAGACTTAGTGCATGGTGAGCTTCGACGAAGACGGGCTGCGCGATGCGCTGACGGTGCTGGAATTGACGCTGCCTCTGACGAAGGAGCAGGTCGATCGAAAACGGCGCGAGTTGCTGCACACCTGGCATCCTGCACGATATGCCAACCTGACCAACAATCCCAAGAAGTACATGCAGATGTACAAGCAGGCCGAGGAGATGACACGCAAGATTGAGGCAGCCTATGCGGTCGTCACGATCTGGCTGGATCGTCAGCCCGGTGGCGACCGCGGTCGACCGCCAGCCGTCATTCGACCCGAATAGTGTCCCCTCGCTTACGCTCGACGAATGACCACTGACGAATGACGCCGTCATCCCACTCCATGTGAAACCACGCGCGTCATCCCTTCTCTGCCGTCTTCCCCCTCGTTCACCGCCACAGGCCACGTCACAAGGCCCGAGACACTGTCCGTCGTCCCCAAAGCCGCCGGTACCCGCGCATAAATCTGCGGCAGCTTGTTCGTCCCGAACTTGGAGATGTACAGGAAGACGTGTTCACGGGCGTTGACGCGCACGGCCCAAGGGTGGAAATCGTTCTTGTAAAACTCCTCGCAGAGCTGCATGGCGTCGAGGCAGGTGATCCCGCCGGGTTCGTTGAGGGTGTAGTAGTAATCGAGCGGGAGATCGTATTCCTCCTGCTTGTGAATCGTAATCCCGAACTTGTCCGGGTTCCGCACCATGGGCGTGTGTCGATAGGCCACGAAATAGAACAGCTCGACTGAGTGGATGACCGGCTGATTGTCGAGGATGAACTGCCTCGTCTCCATCGCCTCTGCTCGCGTCTCTCCGGGGAACCCATAGAAGGCCATGACGTGGTTCCAGATTCCTGCCTTCGCGGCCTGGCGCAGATTGTTCTGGATCACGCTCTTCTTGGCATGTTTGTCCATGAGGTTCAGCACTCGCTCGTTGGCGGACTCCATCCCGTAGTAGAGCGTGCAGCAACCGGACTTGGCGGCCAAGTCCCAGATCGCTTGATCCTGCAACGTCTCCTCGAAGCGGATCAGCGTCGTCCACTTGATGCCGACGTTCTGATCCACCAGCAGTTGAACGACCCGCTTGAACAGCGCCGGCGGATACGACTCATCGGAAAACAAGAAGTGCCGGCACCGGTACTTGTCCCGTAGCGCCTTCAACTGCTCGACGACCAGATGCGCCGGCATGCCTCGGTACTGATCGAAGTAGCCCTGCCCATGGTCGCAAAACGTGCAGCGTCCCCAGTAACACCCTCGCGTGGCCAGATACGGAATGATCCGTTCCGGCACGAAATAGTGATCAAGCGGCAGCCCGTCGAAATCCGGTAGCGGCAGCGCGGTCGTCTTTTCCGTATAGATGTCTTTGTTCTGATGCACACCGGAGGCATCCCGGTACATGAGATTCGGTACGGAGGCAAGCTCCCGTTCGCCGTTCAGAGCCTCAATCAACCACAGGAGCGCGTGCTCTCCTTCGTAAAGAATGGCCGAATCGAACACCTCGGCGAAGAACCGTTCGTGGCGCGGCAGTTCTTCCTGCAATCGGGTGATCACGTTGCCCCCGACGACGACGTGGACATTCGGGAAGGTCTCCTTGATCATCTTGCCGAAAGTCAGACCGGCCATGAGCTGCATTTGCGTGCCGATGGAGATCCCGATCACGTCCGGCTTTTCCTTGTTGACGGCCGGCAAGACGAGCTGCGTGCACACGTCTCGATACACGTTGACCTGGTCATCCTCGAGGCAGGCGAACACTTCCTTCGACACCCCGGGCCGGTATCCGAGATTGCTCTCCATCGGATAGAAGACGAGCGAGGCCGGGTAGTAGGCCGCCGAGATGTACTGCATGACCTCACGGAACGTGTTTAAGGCCTCATCGAGCTTGTCGGCGTCATAGAAGGCCTCTCCACGGACCGTGTGCTTCGCCTGCTCCGCTTGCTCGGCCAGGTCGAACACGTCGACGGCGTAGGCCTGCTCGACGATCGCCTGCTGATCCGCTTCCTGCTCCGTAAGCGCGCCCGCCTTCTCGCGCGCCTCCAGCTCCTTGAGTTGCATCCCCAGGCGAGCTTTGACCCAGATCAAGAACGCATCGCTGAAGAAATGATCGTACATTTCGATATTGATGTCGCGCTGGACGACCTGATGGCCCGCTTCACGCAGGACCGCGGTCAAGGAAGGCAAGGCGAGATAGGGGGCGGTCGGCACCCACTCCGGCGGGAACAGGAGCATGACCTTGGAGGTCTTCCGACCTTCCTTCTTGATCGGAGGCAGGCCTCCGATTTGAACGAGTCCGCTACCGCTCATGAGTTTCTTCTTTTACCCTTCCTTCTGTTAAGGAGGGGTTAGGGGAGGTAGAAAATTCTGGTCTCTACCCCACCTCGCCTCCCCTTACATAAGGGGAGGAACTCTTGTAGCCACTCACCCCTGCCGCCTCTCGCCCCTAGCTTTTCAATTCGCCCGTCACTTGTCACGTGTCACTAACAAACCTTCTCCGCCAGTGTGGGTGCATTACCGCCCAGTCGATCCGGATTAAATTGGAGATCCGAAAGCTTCTGCATCCCAAACCGCGCGATGTAGAGGAACACATACTCACGGATGAACAGGCGGAGGTCCCAGCCAGCGTAGTGGTTGCGCTCGAACTCTTCGAACACCCGCTCGGCCTCCTCGACACTCATGCCGTTCTTGACGGTGTAGTAATAATCCAACGCCAAATCCCATTCGGGATTCTTGTAGGGCGTCACGCCCCACCGTTCCGGATTTTTCGCCACCGGCGTGTGCTTGCTGAGATCGAACGTGCCGAACCCGAGCGAATGCACATGTTCTTTGTTGGCTTCGAGGAACCGCACCGACTCCCAGGCTTCCTCTTTCGTCTCCCCCGGGAACCCGAAGAACCCCATGCAGTGATTCCAGATGCCGGCATCGGCCGACAGTTGCAGATGCTTGGTGATGATTTCGGTCGTCGTCGCCTTGTCCATCAGCTTCAACACACGCTCACTGCCCGACTCGTAGCCGAAGTGCAGATACCGGCACCCGGAGTCTCTGGCATCCCGCCACACGGCCTCGTCGATCAGGCTTCTTTCAAACCGCATGTGGGTGGTCCAGAAGATGTCCATCTTGTTCTCGATCAGCCCGCGAGACAACTTACGGAACAGGGCGGGCGGATAGGATTCGTCGGTGAAATGAAAATGCCGCGCGCCGTACTTGTCCCGCAGAAACCGAATCTCCTCCAGAATGTTCTGGATTCTTTTCGTCCGGTAGCCGGCCGTGTACCCCTCGCCATGGTCGCAAAACTCGCAGCGACCCCAATAGCAGCCGCGGGTCGCGAGATAGGGGAGCACCCGTGTCGGGACAAAATATTTCTCCAGCGGCAGCCCGTCGAAATCCGGCGGCGGCAGCGCGGCCATGTCCTCCGCATAGCTCAAGGGCGAGACGTGGACTCCGACCGCATCTTTATAGATTGTATTCGGCACACCTGACAGGTCTCGCTTGGCGCCGACCGCCTCGACCAATTGCAGAAACGCCGTCTCTCCTTCGTACACCACCGCGCTGTCGAAATAGGCAAAGAGCGAAGACTGCGGCAACGCGTCGCGAAGGCGGGTGACGGTATTGCCGCCGATCGTCACGTGAATGTGCGGGAATTGCTCTTTGATGCGCGCGCAGAAGGTCATGGAGGCGAACAGTTGCTGTTGCAGCACGATGGAGATCCCGATGACATCCGGCTGCTCAGCCTGAATCGCCGGCTTCAGCAGATGATCGTAGACATCGCGGTAAATGTTGACCTGCTCGTCCTGAATCGCGTCCATGATCTCGGCGGAGACATAGACCTTATAGGACAGGTCCGTCTCCATCGGCGGCATGCAGATGCGCGCCGGGGCATAGACGAGCGAGATGATTTGGGTGACCTCACGGAAGACGTTGATCGCCCACTCCAATTTGTCGAGGCCGTAGAACTCCTCTCCACGCACAATCCGTTTCGCCTGCTCCGCTTTCTTGATCAATTCATCCATCCGCGGACGGGTGAGATCGCAGAGCGCGAGCTGGACGTCCATCTCCCAATCTGCCAACTCACGTTTCTTCGCCAATTTCCGAAGCCGGTCCAACTGCTGCGGCACTCGACGCAGGACTTTCTTCAGGAAATCTTCGCTGAAGTACCAATCGTACATTTCGAGGTTAATGTCTTTCTGAATGACCGTATGGCCGGCTTGCCGGAGAACAGCCGTCAGTGATGGAAGGCTCAAATAGGGCTCTGAAGGGAACCAATCCGGCGGGAAGATGAGCATGACCTTCATCTTCCTGCCGCTGGACTCAAAGGAACTTTGGCGGTGGAGCCGGATCAACTCCTCGGAGGCCCGTTGACCCTTCGAATACTCCACGCGCATGAAGGCGGCTCCTCGATCGTTCGCACTGGCGAACCGGCACCCTGAAACTGCCAGAATGCCAAGGGGTTAGGCTAGCAGAAGATACATTGTACGGGGGTGGTAGAAGTAGATGCAAGGGTTGCTTGGGAGGAGAGATTGGCTGCCTTCGCTTGAGCAAGGGCCTTGTTGGCCGCTGTTCGCCTCGCTTTTACTTGGCTGCGCAACTCGTTCCATTCCAAGCGAAGCTTGAACGGAACTTCGAACAGTGCTCGCCATCCCTGGCGGGCCGTTCATGCTCGGCAACAGCGGAAACTCAAGGCCCTATGGCCGCTCAGGCGGCCAATCTCCCCTTGCGTCCAAGGCAGCAGAGAGAGGGATGAGGTCATCAGTTGACGCGCGCAGGCGGGAGCTACCTAAGTTCCCCACCAATACCGCAGAGAGAAAATCATCGTTCGACGCGCGCACAATGGGAAAACGTCAGGCCACCCTCCACACAGATAGGAGGATGGACAGAGAGAACCACAGCGGAAACACCCGGCCCTATGGCCGCTCAGGCGGCCAATCTCCCCCGTACGAGATGGGACAGGGAGAGAGAAAGATCATCGGTCAATGCCTGCACGCTAGGAAGACACCAGGCCATCACCCTTCAATGCGGGGGGGGAGAGTGGGAAGAGCGGACGCCACCCGCTAAGCGGGCCACTCCGGTTCGGCAACAGTGAATGCAGCACGGATCTGATGGTCGCTCAAGCAGCCGTTCGACCCGTTCAAGGGATCAAGGGAAGAAAAGGCGGTTTGGCCATAAACTTGCCTTACCTTATGATTTTGAAAGGTCAGGCGACGCACCACGCTTCGTATGCCACAGCGCAAGAATCTCGATCGTCGCAGCCTCGGAAACCACACGGTAGTAGAGATGATAATGAACGCGGGGAAGGTGAATGCGACGGACACCGGCCAGCTTGACGTTCCGAGCCTGCGCCCCGATCGATGGTTGTGACGCGAGGAGTTGGAGTGCCCGCTCAAGCTCCGCGGCAAATGCATCGGGAGCCTTGGGCCGGTTGGCCGCCCACCACTCGGCGGCTTCGACAATGGCGCGGGCGGCACTGTCAACGATGCGGATCGGGAGCGGACCGCTCACGATCGGCGAATCTGCTGCAGCACTTCAGAAGCAAGGATTGTCTCGCCCCGCTCGGCCTCTGCGATCGCGGCAAGAAGCTTGGCCTCATCTTCAGGAGCGAGCTCGAAGGTTTCGTCACCTTCGGGAGCGAGTACCGTCACGACAGCGCCTTCGGGGAGGCTTTGCGCATCGACCTTGATTGTCCCGCCGAGGACTTTTCCCGTGGTGATCAGCATGACGGCATCCTAACACTTCAGAGCGGGCGGGTCCAACATCCAGATTGAACGGCGCCCTTTATCCTCCGGTTGCTGGAATCGAAGGAGGTTTCTCGGTGGAGCCGGATCAACTCCTCGGAGGCCCGTTGACCCTTCGAATACTCCACGCGCATGAAGGCGGCTCCTCGATCGTTCGCACTGGCGAACCGGCACCCTGAAACTGCCAGAATGCCAAGGGGTTAGGCTAGCAGAAGATACATTGTACGGGGGTGGTAGAAGTAGATGCAAGGGTTGCTTGGGAGGAGAGATTGGCTGCCTTCGCTTGAGCAAGGGCCTTGTTGGCCGCTGTTCGCCTCGCTTTTACTTGGCTGCGCAACTCGTTCCATTCCAAGCGAAGCTTGAACGGAACTTCGAACAGTGCTCGCCATCCCTGGCGGGCCGTTCATGCTCGGCAACAGCGGAAACTCAAGGCCCTATGGCCGCTCAGGCGGCCAATCTCCCCTTGCGTCCAAGGCAGCAGAGAGAGGGATGAGGTCATCAGTTGACGCGCGCAGGCGGGAGCTACCTAAGTTCCCCACCAATACCGCAGAGAGAAAATCATCGTTCGACGCGCGCGAGAACGGATCAGACAGGCTGCGAAGAAGTAGAACATGCCCGTTGCTCAAGCCACTGTTGCCCTCCGCTTCAGCCCCTGAGCTCGCGCCAACGAATGCGGAGGAAATTTCTATTGACAGGAACGGGCGCGATCCGCAATCGTGCCCCCAATTGCCTGCAGCCGTACCGGGCGAGTTCAGGAGCTGAAACCTGCCAATGACAATGGAAATCAAGCTGGTCCGAGATGCCATGACCAAGGCCGAGCTCAACGAGATGGCGAAGCAGCAGTTTGGGGATATGGTCAAAGCGGTGGTCGATGTCCAGCGAGGCATCATGGCGATCGGCGGTGAGCTGCAGGCGGACGGGGAGGCTTTGCTTTTGGATCAGCGGTCTGTGCAGAAGGATCTGTGGGGGATCAATCTGTACCCGGAGAGGCCGCGTCGGGAATGGATCGAGTTCGATTCCATGATCAATATCCGTCCGTCCGTTGCAAATCGTTCCCGATCCGTCGAACGTGCCGACATTCGACAGACGATTACCGCCATCGTTAATCGTTTGGTCGAAGAGGAGGCCACATGACCTATCTGCATGCCAACCTCGCCGCCGGCCGATGGCAGACCCTTCCGCTCCTCGAACAGTTGGCCAATGTGGGCAGTGATGTCGCGCGGGCCGCGCGATGGTACGGCAAGGACCCTCAGCGCTGCGAACAGGCCTTTCTCCGAGCTTGGACTTGCTGGACCTCACGATTGCCGACGACCGCTGGAAGGGACGGAGGAGAGAACTGATGCGCGCCCGCGAGCTGCTCTGTGATGCGATGCTCGGAGGCAAAACTTACGGAAGCGACTTGGCCTCCTTAGAACGCTACTTCTTTCACTTCGCCGTCGCCGCTCGCGCCGGCCGATGAGCAGCAGAATGGTTCACGACAAGAACCCTCGTCCAAAGTTGGTGGTGATCTGGCTGCTGGTGATAATGGGAGCTGGCCTCGTCCTGGGTGGGGAATCGGCGCTGGCGGAGGGCGAGTCCTCGCCGTCGTCGGTCAAGAAAGGTGTGCTCTTGGTGGCCAGTCCGTCGCTCAATGATCCAAACTTCCGCGAAACGGTCGTGCTCGTCATAGATCACGGCCCTCAGGGAACACTCGGAGTGATCTTGAATCGCTCCTTGAATGTCCTCTTGTCCGATGCATTGCCGGAGGTCACGGTGCTCAAGGGGACTAATTATCGACTGTTTGTGGGTGGGCCAGTAGAGATGTCCCGCCTTCTCCTGCTGTTTCGCCTCAAGGGCTCGCCGCCGGAAGACGCGCGATCCGTGTTCGACGGTGTCTATTTCGGAGGTACACTTGCCGTCTTGGAACGCATCATCGAGCAGGGCAAACCGAAAGAGACGTTTCGGGCATTTGCTGGTGTGTCGAGTTGGGCGCCGGGGCAGCTCAACTTTGAAATGCTCCAAGGGGCGTGGGGCATCTTGCCGGCAGAGTCGGTCGGGATCTTTGACCAGGACCCCACCACACTCTGGCGAGACTGCATCGGTCAACTTCAGGCGCCGCGGGTCATCTCGTATTAAGAGCAGCGCCAGATGCCCTCGGTTTGCTCGCGGTACCTCCCGGAGCGATCCTCACGGGCTTCGCCGGGCGGAACATGCGCACTTGGCGCTGGTCTCCATCGTGCTGTGCGACCTTCTGGAATTCTCTCAGGCACGGTTGTTCCAACCGTGATCTTCGGTCAGTTCCAGCTTTCCTTCCCAGCCAAGCCTCGGCGGATACCTTGCTCCTCCGGTAATGCTCGCTCAATCCGAGGGCACCCTTAAGAAGCACTAGGTTCGGCAACGGGGAATGCAGCAGGGCTCTGATGCCCTGACGAGCAGGTGGCTATCCCGGACCAACAGTGGTGAGGAAGACAGCCGAAACGCAGGCCCAATGGCGGATCCAGGCCACCCGGGTACCACCAAAGAATTAAGGAAGGAAAAGCATGAGCGATACTCGCTCAATGCACGCAGACTCAAGGAACTCTTCTTGACAGCGACACAGATATTCAAGAGGATTGCACACTGTGAGCACCAGGGAGCAAAATGAACGAACGTTCGGACATTGGGAAGACCTGCCTCATGGAGGAAGACGATATCGGCTCGATGTCTCAAGCCGATCAGGATGGAAAGTCCGGTATGTCAAAGAGGTGGACGCAAACGAAAGGACGGTCCGGTTTTATCAGGAGGTGTACAACGAAACAGGGGAATTGGTTGAGGTCCATCACAAGTATCCGGTAGACTTAGGTCATCGAAAGGTCTAACCATTATGCCGCTCGTGACTCGTGCATCGGTTGCAGAAAAGCTCGGAGCCTACCTCCGTCACGATCTGTCGTTGGCTGCACTTGTCGATTGGGCGGAGACGGCGCTGATGGATAACGACTTCGACCCCGCCCACCTGACGACCATTCGCAATGCCATTGCCAGAATTGGTGCCGCAGATGTGCGGACATTCGGGCTTGCATGGGAAGATTGCGAACAACTTCTCTCCCAGCTCGGTTACTCCGCTCAGGTTAATATCGTCGCCCGCTAGGCAGACTACGGTAGCGCCCGCCATTCTGAGAGCGTAACAATTGCGTATGAAGAACCCTCCTCATCCAGGACTGTCGGTGCGATACGACTGCCTCGAACCGGGACAGACAAGGGTGTCAGGAACCGTTTCCAACCATTCGGTCGTTGGGAGCAGAGGACAGGCCCCTTGCCAGACTCAATAGGCGCGCCGCCGCACCGCGAAACGGTTGCTGACACCGTTTTCTTTTGTCGCCGATCCAACCAGCAATCTTCCGGCACACGGCAGGTCTACAGCGCAGGATGCTGACGAGCACGATGGAAATCAAAATCGTTCGAGACCGCATGACCAAGACTGAACTGGACGAGATGGCGAAGCAGCAGTTTGGAGATATGGTCAAGGCTGTCGTCGATGTGGAACAGGCTGGGCTGAGGAAACGGTGAGGAAACGGAGTCAGGAACCGTTTTCCGGCCTCGATGATTCAGAGCGGCTCCAGAGCTATAGCTGAGGCATGCGTCGGCCGCCGGTGAGATCGGCCTAGGACGCGCCTTTGCGGTGCAGGGCCTCGGCCACGGCACGAGGATTGCGCGCTGCAACACGCAGGAGCGCCAAGGCCGGGCCATCCGGTGTTCGTCGCCCTTGTTCCCAATTGCGCAGAGTCGCCACGCTGACACCGATCATGAGGGCAAACTTACTCTGTGACGCTTTGAGCTTTTCCCGGACACTCTTCACGTCAGCCGGTCGAAAGGTGGTCACCCGACCCGGTTTGAGAGTCCCACGACGAATTCGCCCCGCCTGCCGGATACTGGAGAGCAGCTCATTGAACGCCGCCTCTTTCATGGAAACTCCTCCCGAACGAGCTTGGCCAGTGTTTTAAAAGGGCCGCCGTAAACACTGGGGTCTCGACGAACCGCATGGAGCATGCTACGCCAGTGACGTACTGGTCAGCAAGAGGCTATCCGGACGAATGCGGGTCACGACTTCCAAAGCCCCATTGCGCGGCGCGTGGCGGGCCGGTGTTCCAGCTTGTCGCTCGTGAAGCGTCGTTCGTTGCGCGTCTCCCCCTGATTCCCACTCCTAGCACTCATACATCATTCCTCTTGACTCCTACTTTGTCAGGATGTACGATTTGTACAATTCGTACGTTGTGTACGATCAAGAGTTCTGCGGGAGGTGATTTATGGCGCATTTGCCGACCAGTAAAGCGAGAGAGGGGTTCGCGGATACGCTCAATCGCGTCGCCTTCGGGAAAGAGCGTGTGGTATTGCGACGACGAGGGAAAGAGATTGCCGCTGTGGTGCCGATTGACGACTTGCGCCTCCTGGAGGAGCTGGAAGACCGCATCGACCTCGTTGATGCTCGAGCCGCCTTGGCAGAGGTCAAAAAGAAGGGCGCAAAGCCACTTGATGCGATCCTCAAAGAACTAGGCTTCTAACTATCCATGGCCTATTCGATCCTCCTCGCCCCGCCCGGTGAACGCCAACTCAAAGCCTTCGCCCCTACCGTTCAAAAACGACTCGTCAAGCGCCTCAAGTCGTTACAGAACAACCCGGGCCCACAGGGTGTAAAAAAGCTCGCTGGAGAGGATGACCTGTATCGAATCCGGGAGGGCGACTATCGGATCGTCTATACGATCCAAGACAAGGAACTGATTGTGCTCGTTGTGAAGATCGCGGATCGAAAAGAGGTCTATCGATCCTGATGGGATTAACCCGCATTATTCATGAACGCTTCTGCTGCAATCGCGGATTCGCCGCTGCGACAAGCCGGCATGCGCCTCTGTGGCATGCCGGCGGGCGGGCTCGCCCCTCGCGGCCTCACCGTACTGTGTCAAGTACGCCTCGGCCATGAGGGGCTCCACGCGCCCGTCTCACTTGGCAACTCCACGATTTCGCGACGAACCGTCATGAATAATGCGGGTTGAGAGATGCTCAGGCCTTGCAAGCCCCCCATTTCGCGGCGCGGGGCGGCTTGGCTCGCTCAGTGGGAAGCGTGGGTTTCAGGGGCAAGTCCATTGCTTCCGCCCTGGACACTCCTTTCGATGATTTGGGCATAGAATGGGTCAAGCATCCCTGGTCGTGAGCGTGTGAGCAGCTTGAGTCGCCGCTGGTCAAACTGGTGACCATCGAGGCTACTAGCCTGTTATTGACTGCCGCCGGCTTCCGGCGTTGTAATGTCTGCGATATGACCTGCCCGATCTGCAAGCAACCCACGACCTGGGAAGACAACCCGTGGCGACCGTTCTGCTCGGAACGATGTCAGATCATCGATCTGGGCGCATGGGCGGCTGAATGCTATCGGTTCACTGGGAAGAAACTGACGGCTGAACCCACCGATTCGCCAGGAGATCAAGCCGAGAAGGATGTACCAGGCTACTGAATCGCCGTTTATGGCTTGCCAGAAGAGTGGGGAACGGTCGAGGGGTCCAACGCAGCCAGCCGAGTCATGCAAAAGAGCCTGACCGGATCATTTTCGGTATCCGGGTCACCTTCCTCCCACAGCACCGAGCGGACATTCCATCGCACCACAGGATAAAACAGAATGGCCGGAGATGTAATCAAGGCGCCGAGAACCGGATAGAGCATCTCGTCTTCCTCAAGTCTGGTTTCGACGCGTTGGGCCACGCGCCGGTACCAGTCGAGCTGTTCCCTGTGTTGCGACCGTGCCTGGATCATTTTCCGGTACAATTCCTCTTCCTGATCCCGAGTCACCGGAGGGGTTCCAACATGGTCTACGAGGGGATAAGCGGCGATACCCTGCGACACCGCAACCTCCTTGAAATACATGGATGGCACCGCGGCTTCGCGCGCGGCTTTCTCCCGCTCATACCGGGTATAGTGGGCGGTCCGCCAGGCCTGCTCGGCAGATTCTACCCTGTCCTGCGATTGCCACACCCCTGTCATAAGGCTTCCCAAGCATTGTGCTTCACGCTCGCGCGTCGCGGACATGCATCCGAGCAGGAGGCAGGTGACGAGGCTCAAGAGGGACACCCGCATGCGCGATTCTCCATTGGACCAGCCATCACTGTACGCTCCCATACCGTCGCGTCGCAAGCACGAGTTCTCTCGCTGCGCTCGCATGGAGATGCAGGCCACCAGCGTCGAATGGTGGCATCCCGCCGGCGTCGATCACCCAACGGGAAACGGGCGCACGGAACGATGGCTAACCAGAAAGATGCATGATCGATCGAGGACCAGAGTTGTCATCGTCGGGGGCGGATTCGGCGGACTGACCGCGGCGAAGTCGCTCCGAGACGCCGATGTCGACATCGTGCTGATCGATCGGACCAACTACCACCTGTTTCAACCTCTCCTCTATCAAGTGGCCACTGCCGCCCTGTCGCCGAGCGACATCGCTTGGCCGTTGCGGACGACGTTTCGAAGACAATCCAATGTCCGCATCATGATGGAAGAGGTCCACACGATCGATCGCAACGCCTGCGTCGTTCGACTTGGAGATGGAGCGGTGATTCCCTTCGATGCCCTGATTCTCGCGCCAGGGTCGCGGCATTTCTATTTCGGCCACCGTGAGTGGGAACCGCATGCGCCGGGGTTGAAAACCCTGTCCGATGCCTTGGAGCTCCGAGAGCGTCTTCTGCGGGTCTTCGAGGACGCGGAACGATGGAAGGACTCGGGCGGCGTCAAGAAATTCTTGACCTTCATTATCGTAGGCGGCGGCCCGACCGGCGTGGAATTGGCCGGCTCGCTCGCGGAGATCGGAATCAAGGCAATGTTGCCGGATTTTCCATCGATACGGCGAGAAGATTTGCGCATCATCCTGGTGGAAGCCGGAGATCGCATTTTGCCGGGCTTCTCGCCCAAATTGTCGGCGAAAGCCCAAGCCGCCCTTGAACAGATGGGCGTCATCGTCAAGGTCAAGACCTCAGTCCAAGACGTGCAGCCCAACGGGGTGCTGATCGACGATCAATTCGTTGAATCGAGCCACATCATCTGGGCGGCGGGCAACCGCGCTTCTCCGCTTGTCGAAGCGCTGGACGTTCCCTTGGATCGTGCAGGACGCGTCAAAGTCCAAGCGGATCTGTCCATCCCCGGTCATCCCTGGATTTTCGTGATCGGCGACGCCGCTCATTGCGTGGGCAAGGACGGTCAGCCGCTCCCTGGCCTGGCACCGGTCGCCATGCAACAGGCTCGCTATGTGGCCCGCCTTATCAAGGAGCGATTGACACCGGACCGCCGACCGCCGTTTGTCTATGCCGACCGCGGCAAGCTGGCCACGATCGGGCGTGCAAAGGCCGTGGCCGAGTTCGGGCCGCTGCGGCTCTCGGGGCTTGTGGCATGGCTGCTCTGGTGTGTCGTCCATATTTTCTTCCTGATCGGCTTCCGCAATCGTCTGCGCGTGATGTCCGAATGGATCTGGTACTACCTCACTTTCAAACCAGGGGCCAGGTTGATCTGTGGAAAAACGAGAAGGGAATGACACATAATCCGAGTCCCCTTCTGATCGGAAGAAAACTGTTGAGGGACGGGGGGAACTTGCTTACTCTTGAGTTTGGAGAAACCGGGCTTGGCCAAATACCGACCCAATTTTTATGTCCCCGACAGGAGAGGATCTTTCATGCGCGTCTCAATCTACTTCGTGTCCTGCCTGCTCTGCCTCATTGCCTCGACGGCTTCTCTCGCCGCGCCGGAACCGACCAACGATGACCAAAAGACCTTCTACGCGCTCGGATTGGCCTTGAGCCAATCGCTGGGCTTCTATTCGCTCAGTGAATCGGAGCTGGAGTTCGTCAAGGCGGGCCTAACCGACGGCGTGTTGAAACGACCGCAGAAGGCCGACCTGAAGGCGTATGGCTCCAAGCTGCAATTACTCAGGCAAACCAGGGCTCAGGCGATCGCAGAGATCGAGAAGAAGACCGGGGCCGCGTTTCTTGCCAAGGCGGCAAAGGAAGCAGGGACCAAGAAAACCGACTCCGGCATGCTGATCACGACCATCAGGGAAGGTAAGGGCGCGGCTCCGAAGGCGGGGGACACGGTCAGGGTCCACTATCACGGTACGCTCATTGACGGCGCGGTATTCGACAGCTCGGTGCAGCGAAAGGAACCGGCGACGTTTTCCCTGAACCAAGTCGTTCCCTGCTGGACGGAGGGACTCCAGCAGATCAAGGTCGGCGGCAAGAGCCGCCTCGTCTGTCCCCCGCATCTCGCTTATGGGGATCGTGGGTCGCCACCGGCGATCAAGCCTGGCGCTACGCTGGTGTTCGATGTCGAGCTGTTGGAGATCGCGAAACCCCGAATGGAAGCGCAATCGAAGTAAGACTCATTGCGGACGAGTTCGCCTTTTCCCCTCCCTGGAGCTCGGTGCATCTTTACATGCACGCATCACTCTTATGCTTTCTTCTAGAGTCTCCCTTCCACGCTTGCTCATAGATTTTGCCTAGAATCGCTACCGCGAGGGTCCGAGTGCGGCCGTCTGACTGCGCTTGAGGCGGGAGCGGGCTCGAACGGACTCCTCTCCCGTGCTCACATCCGCGGGATCAGGGAGTACAAGACCGATCAACCTTCTTTGGCGCCCTTTTAACCTGTACCTGATCGATGGCTCATACAGAGTTCTTCTCAACTCGCCAACTCGAGCCGGTGGACCGGCCATGCAGCTTCTCTGTGGAAAGATCACAGGTTAGCCACATGTTGTTCACCTTGGAGTCCGAGCCGGTCGGCCACGTCGCTGCTCTTCCTGGCCGGTTTGATTCCCCGCAAGATGGCAAAATGGATGGAAATCGCTACATAGAGAGAAACAGTGCGAAATCCTCCTGATCCCGACAAAGCCGGCGTGAACCGATCTTGAATCCTGTTTTGAATCCATCTCTTCCGGCCGCTTCTTCATCAATTGGATTGACTCTACGATGACTGTGCGGGTCTCGGCTAGTCTCCACTCGAGTTGGGTCATTGTCGAGGACGCCCATTCTTAGCGTTGTGGTCTTTTTGAAACGCAAGACCTAGCCATGGAGGCCGCACGACAGACGTGGGTACCGCTCTTGCTGAGCCCCGATCGGACCGGCACAGTCACAAGTAGAACATGACCACAAAGCCACGCAATGAGGACTCCATGAGATCGAAGAGGCGGACCAAGAAACTCGCTGCAGGCTTAGGCCTCGGAGTGGGCCTGGCGCTCCTGGCCACGCTCGGTGTGAGACGGGACCAGGCGCCGGTCAGAGTCGATGTGGAGAGCGTCGGTCAAAAGCCCGCCGTCCTTGTCGTCGAAGACGAGGCAGGTCCCCGCGATGCGCTGCGTGTAATCCTGCGACCGTTCTTCAACGTTCACGCGGTCGCGAGTGCGCAAGATGCTCGGCAGGTGCTCCGTGAACAGCCGATCGACCTGGTCACGTTGGATCAGAAGCTGCCTGACGGCGACGGCCTTGATCTACTCCAAGACATCACGCGAAACCACGCGGATGTGGGCGTCATTATCATCACGGGATATGGCAGTCTTAAGTCTGCGATGGAAGGACTCCGACGAGGGGCTACCGCTTATCTCAACAAGCCCTTCAACGTCACGGAGCTTATCTCACTTATGTACCGGGCGCTGGAAAAGAAACGAGGACACAATGGGTTCAGGATCAAGTAAATAACCCCGGCTGCGCTCGACACGGGAGGGGGCCCGAACCAACGCCCCTCCCGTACCCACTCCTGCCTCCTCTACCGTAGTCCTTCTACGATCTCCCGATAGTAGGTCTCCAATACGGCGCGACGGGCTGGCTCAATGAGAACCAACTGCCGTTGGTCGAAGGTGTTTGCGCAGTAGAGATACACGAGCCCGCCGGCCGTCCCCAATTCGGCGTGGAATTGCCTTCCCTCCGGTTCCTGACGAGTGGTCTCATTCGTCACCGTTCGATCTGGGAGCCGTTCCCACGCCGCCTGCGCCGAGGGATGATGGTTTTCGTAAAGAGGTTTCTCGCCTTCCGGTCGTTCGGCTCGGACACGTGAGAGATCAAGCGAGATGCCCTCATCCGGTTCCGGCAACTCGTCCCACTGCGGCCGACCTCCGCCGGGCTGGTTGCGGCCGAGCACGTAGAGCGGTCCGTCGTCCGTGATCTCCTCCACGAGCACGTACCTCACCGGCTCCGGCACGTCGAGTAGGTGCCATTCCCGGGTCGCGAGCGCCCGCTGAAAAGGAATGCGTCTGGAAAGTTGCCTCGTCTTCTCGAACAAGATCATCCAACCGTTCGGAGCCAGTGCAGACCGAAGATGATCCAATCGAATTCCCAGGCCGGTGCGGTGTTCAAAGGCTCGCTGTTGGTCAGGATCATCCGCGCGCTCAAAGGTCTGCCAACTCCGGCTCGGCACCCCGGGATCCCGCTCTGCTTGCAGAAGCGCATGTGTCGCGATGAAGCAGTCAAAGCTGCCTTCAAATGTCTCCTGATCGAGATCAAGGCATTCGAAGCGCACGTTCGTGAGGCCGAGTTCCTTGCTCTTGCGCTCCGCTAATTCAATGGAGGCCGGCGACCGGTCGATGCCGACGAAGGAGCGATCAAGAAACCGTTTCGCGTAGAAGGTGGTGAGGATGCCCACACCGCACCCGACATCGAGGATCGTGCGGGCATCGCCCACGTGCGCGGCAATGCGCGGTCCGACTTGCCTATAGTAGTCGTAGCGTTGGCTGTAAAGGACCGGAACGATGTGCGGCAGCGCGGCTAGGTCGTAGAAGGCGATGTCTTCCGGAACGCCAGCCCCTGGGGCCTGCTTGATGACTATCTGCTGATTGAGCGCCGCGAGATCCGCCGAGGAAAGCTGCTCGCGCTGCCATTGGAAGTACGCCGCGTCCGACGTAAAGTGCCGGATTCCCCACCAGGTGAGATGTTCATGCAAAGACGTGACGAGTGACGCATGATGCGTGACAGGTGAGGAAACATTCTGTGGGCTGTGCGAATCGGTCATTCACACTTCATCCCTTGCCCCATGTTTCTCGATCCACGCCTGACGCCGTACGATCTTTACGGTCTCTTGAGCATGATGGCGTCGAAATAGGTCTCCGGCACCGGATGCGGCAAGCGGAGCTGGCCCGTTCCAAAGATAACGTACTTTTCGCACGTGAGTTGAGGAAGTCCGATGGGGCCCTTCGCATGGATGCGCGAGAGACTCAGCCCGATGTCGGCGCCGAAACCCAGACCGTCCCCCGCGTTCAGTCTGGTCGAGGCGTTGACGAGGACGGCGCCGGCATCGACTTCCCGAGTGAACCGCATGGCGGCTTCATAACTCTTCGTGACGATTGCAGCCGTCAAGCAAGGCCCGTGCTGGACGATGTGCGCCAGCGCCTCTTCCAGCCCCGTCACCATCTTCACGGTGATGGTCGGACCGAGGAATTGTCGATCCCAATCGGCCTCCGTGGCCGGCTTGACCGATTTGTGACCGGTCATCGACATCTGTCCCATCAGTGCTACGGTCTTGGGGCAACCCAGGACCTCCACTTTGGATTCATTCAAGAGCCGGAGGATCAGCGCGGGCAACAGCGGCCGGGCGATGCTTTGTTGAACCAGCAGAGTATCCACCGAATTCACGGCTGAAGCCTGTTGAACCTTGGAATTGATCACAACGTTCTGCGCGAGCGGGATGTCGGCCTCGGCGTCGATGTAAATGTGGGACAGCCCGCCCTCCTGCACGAGGACAGGCATCTTGGCCTGTTCCAGCATCGCTTTCCGGAGCCCGGCTCCGCCGCGCGGGATGATCGCATCGAGCAACTTGCCCGCTCGCATCAACTCCAACGCCGCCTCCTTTTCCGGTCGTTCGATGAACGCCAGCGTACCCTTCGGAATGCCGGCGTTTTCGGCGGCCTCCCGGAGCCCCGTGAACAAAGCCCGATGAGTCTTCAGCCACTCAGGTGCCGTGCGAAGCACGCAGACGTTGCCCGATTTTAGACAGAGGGCGGCCGATTCCACGCTGACCAGAGGCTTCGTCTCGGAAATCACACCGATGACGCCGATGGGCACACGGACTCGACTGACCTGCATGCCGTTCGGTTCTTCCCACCGTCGGGTGACTTCCCCGACCGGATCGGGCAAGTCGGCAACCAGCCGCAGCCGATCCGCCATTTCCTTCACGTCGTCGCTCGTCATGCGGACCCGTGCGACCGCTTCTCGCACCCGTTCCTTGTCGGGTTCGGCCTCGAACGACTTCCCGACCGCATCGACATCCAGCTCGTTCGCCGCAAGGATGTGCTTCTCGTCCTGAGCTAATCGGTCCGCCATGGCGCGGAGGGCCCTCTCCTTCACCGGCCCGGAGAGCAGCCCGAGGGGCTTCGCCGCTTCACGAGCAGCCTTCAAGAGCCTCTCGACGTAAATCTTAATGGGCACTTCTGGCATATTGTCGCCTCATGTAACCATCGAGTGGTCGAATGATTGAGCCATTCCAATCATACAATCTGCAATGATGCAATGGGATAATTCTTAACAGGAGGCGACTATATCACGCGATTTTTCGGGCAGTCAAAACGCCCAGTGAGCGCTTCGTCCTGTGTTGCCAAGATAGCCACGCTCCCAACAAGCCCCAACACAAGGCTACCGGGACCAGTACCCAAGCGATCTGCGCCGTGGTGGCACCGAGCGCTTTCACTGCGGTCACGAGCCAGCTACTGGAGGCATCGCCCCCGCGAGAGACGGCGGTGTCCATGAAGTTCTTGGCCTTATACTTCTCCTCCCGGCTGACCAGGGTAAACAGAACCTCCCGGCCAGGCTTGCCGATCGCGTACTCCCCCACCCTCCGCACCACGCTGAGTCCCACCAACAGAGCGAGCGTCGGCCCCATCCCCATCAGAGCAAAGCCGACCGCAGTCACGACCGGCAACAGGAGAAGCGTCGCGATGAGCGGGAGGCGATTGGTGACGAACACTTGAGTTACCACTGTGAGGCTGTTCGTTGCGAGGTCGATGCCGGCGAAGAGACGCGTCCGTTCAGCCGAGGACGCGAACTCCTCCCCCACGAGGCGGAGGGTCTCCAGATACAGGAAGGTCGAGGTCGTGCTGAGCAGCAGAAGGTAGACGGAGATCCCGCCGAGGTACGATGACGAGAAGGCCAGTTTGATCCCGGCCCAAATGCTGCCGCCGAGCGGCCGTTCACCGCCGGTGTGTTCACCATGACCCTGAAGCTTGGCCCAGCGATCGAGTCGGTGGATGCATACAATACACGCGAGCAGGAACAAGGCGGACAGCAACATGAGGTTCGCGATGCCGACGACGTAGGTCGAGGCACCGGTGATGAACGGTCCCACCAGCGCGCCGGAGCTGCCGCCGGCGGCGATCATGCCGAACAGGCGCAGGCCCTGCTCCGGCGCAAATAGATCCACCATGAAGCTCCAGAAGACCGAGACCACGAAGAGGTTGAACACCGACAACCAGATGAAAAACCCGCGTGCAACCCACGCACGCTCGACACCGGTCATCATCGCCAGGTAAAAGAACAGGAGATTCGCCGCAAAAAATAAATAGACTGTCGGCAGCAGCGTCCGCCGGGCGTACCGGGATGACAGCCACCCGAAGAACGGCGTGGCCAGGAGCAAGGTCAGGAACGTGCCGGTCATCAGCCAGGGCAGATGCTGCACGCCGCCCTGAATCGCCATCTCTTCCCGGACCGGCCGTAAGACGGAGTAGCCGCATAGCAGGCAAAAGAAATAGATGAACGACCAGGCGAGGGCCGTAAGCTCATGCGCCTCGATCTTGGCGATCCTGCCGATCCAGGGTGTTTGTGCGTATAGCCTGTCCATCGACCGACGAGGGGCCAGAGTGTACCAGTCCCCCCTTCTCCTGCAAGGACAAATTCGATCACTTTTGTTCAGTCGAGCGATGCTCGACACGGGAGGGGGCCCAAACCGACTCCCCTCCCGCACCCACCGAGGGCCTTGTTCCCCCACGCACGGCTCCCGTAGAATGCCGCCGGTTCAGCAGGGAGCTGCCGTGACGCCGCAGGACGCGCGAGCCCACTATAACTACTTGATGACGCTTTGTATCCGGCGGGAGGAGGCGTTCGGGCCGCTGGCCCTCGCGTTCCTGCGCGAGCCGAACTTCGAGCAGTTGGGCCTCACCCCCGAAGAGCAGTTCAATCTTTATATGGCCACGGCGGAGGTTTTCGCGCCCGAACCCAAGCGCTATCAGCAGAAGCTGGAGTGTCTCCAGAAGGCGAACGAGTTGCTGCCGCGCACGCGGTTCTGGGAGCCGGTCCTCGCCCGGCACCTGCTCCAGGACATTCAGAAAACGACCGCCGATCTGGAAATCTACAATCAGGCGCTTCGCGTGCCGCGCGCCCATGATGTGACGGCACAGCGCCTGATCGTTGAGACCGAAGCGCCGGAGTACTTTCTCGATTTGGCCCAGAAACGGGCCGCGGCATACTACCAAAACAAATACCGGCTGCCGGCTGAAGCCAAGACCGCGCAACATTTCGGCGGCACCCCCAAAAACTTCGAGCCCGACAATCCCGCCATCCAGAAGGAGTTTCCCGGCGCCTGCGCGCCCTTCATGGCGGCGCGGACGAATGCCTTTCACCTTCTACTGCCGTTCGATTTGAAGATCAGTCGCACGCCGGAAGATCCCCTCGAGGCCGGGGTCAGAATCTTCTACGCCAAGCTCGGCTACTCCTACCCGCTTCGGTATGAAATGGGGAAACTCTGCGGCTATCACGACGGCCAGATGCTCGACATCGCCCTGGACGATCCCAACTTGTGCTTCGTGTCCGCTTCCGCGATCAAAGAACCGGAGTTTCGGTTCGTTCCGCCCGACCGTGCACCGGGCGTGCCGGACCACCTGGCCTACCCGCTCTCCGTGCTGAACATGGTCGGCTCGCTGGGGCCGTTCATCCAGGTGAGCTGCAAGTTCAAGGTGTGGTTCGACGCCTCCGTGGTCTCAATCTTGATTCAAGGCGCGCCGGACCTCGGCGAGTACGGCCTGCTGGGTGCCTCGGGACTCATGACCCGTACCTATGCCTCGGATCGCGTCGAGGCCTATGCGGAGTCGCTTCGCCGGCCGTGGCAGAACGGGCTTAGCTACAACTTCGTGAACTTGCACTTGGGCCTCCTGCCGGGGGTTCAGTCCGCCGTCGTGCCCTACAACACACCGATCTTCACCGTGTATCCCGTGCTGGCCAAGCAGAACTACAAGTTCGAAGACGCGCGGTCCCTCGGGGATAAAGTATGATGTGGTGATTGGGCGATCTGGCGACTTCAAAACGTACGATTTGGTGAATTGGTGATGGAGTGAAGTGAATGGTCTCGGCCGATCTTTTCTTCACCAGATCACCAAATCCCCAACTCATACTTCTCGTGACTTCACCAAATCGCCAGTTCACAAGATCACCAAAATGAGTATGATCGACCTCCGCAGCGATACGGTCACCAAACCTTCTCCCGCCATGCGGGAAGCTATGGCCTGTGCGCAGGTCGGCGACGACGTCTACGGCGAAGACCCCACGGTCAACCGCTTGCAGGACATGGCGGCGGGGTTGGTCGCAAAAAGCGCGGCCCTGTTCGTGCCCTCCGGCACCATGGGGAATCAGCTCTCCCTCCGAGTTCAGACGCAGCCGGGGCAGGAAGTGATCGTCGATGCCCGCTCGCACATCGTCCGCTACGAACAGGGCGCCGCCGGGGCGCTCTCCGGTGTCCAATTGCACTGGGTGAACGGCGCACGCGGCATCATGACCCCGGAACAAGTGGAGGCGGCCATTCGGCCGAAAGATCCCTACACGATCTCGACCGCGCTCGTTTGCGTCGAAAACACGCACAACAGCGGAGGCGGCTCGGTCTACCCGCTCGCCACGATCGAAGGCATCTACCGTGTCGCCTCCGAGCATGGAGTGCCTATTCATCTGGACGGAGCGCGCCTTTTCAATGCGGTGGCGGCGACCGGTACCTCGGCGGCCGAATATGCCAAGTATTGCTCCACGGTTACGTTCTGCCTCTCCAAAGGCCTCGGTGCGCCCGTGGGTTCGATCATCGCCACCAACGACACGAGCATGATCGACAAACTCCGGCGGTTTCGTCGAATGTACGGCGGCGCCATGCGGCAGGCCGGCATTCTGGCCGCAGCGGGCATCTACGCCTTGGAACACAACATCAGCCGGCTGAAGGAAGACCACGAGCACGCCAAGCAACTCGCCCGGCATCTCCGCAAGCTGCCGTGCGTGGTCGTCGAGCCTGACCAGGTCGAAACGAACATCGTCATCTTTGACGTCATCGGACACCGCCTTTCGCCCTCCGACCTCGTGGCCGCCTTGCGAAAGGAAGGGGTGTTGATCAACGCCATCGGTGGCACGGCGTTTCGGGCCGTGACGCATCTGGATGTGTCGGCCCAGGACATCGACACGGCCGGCGAAGTGTTCGCTCGGGTACTGGGTCGATAAGGCTCCTCGTTGACAGGCTCTTCGGCCGCTTTCTAGAATGCCGGCAAGGAGATCCGAACAACTCGAATGAGATTTCAAGCTGTGACTTTTCCTCAGATCAGCCGAATGACCGACTCGCTCGGGCTTCATCGTGAATGGGTGGAAATTCCGTTGCCGCCTGGCGGCCCGGCTGAGCTCCGGCGTCTCTGGACCGGGAAGCCGGAGATCACGGTCGACGCGGAACGGCCCTCCGACGAATGGCTCAGGCTGCTGCCGGACGAGATCCGACGGGTGCAGGAGGGGTGATGGAAGCGGATTCATCGGCCACCACGCCGACGCGCGAGGAGCTGAATGCAGAGCTGTTGGAGATCCCCGAGCCCCCCGATCAGCCGGAACCCGTCAACGCTCCCGACTTCGAAGAGGTGGTCGCCCGCGCGCTGCGCCATGCACGTGCCAAGCGCGGCGGTGATCTGGTCGGAGTGATCCTGGTAGGGTCCGGCGCGCGACGGGCGGTGACGCCCCATAGTGACGTCGATCTGATCGCCCTCGTGAAAGGGCAGGCGGAAGCGGACGAGATCATTCGCATCTCGGACCGGCTCGTCGATATTCGGTACCGAGGCTACAAGACCGTCAAGGAGGAACTGGGCTTTTCGCCCCGATTGCCGCCGCTGCTGAGGAAGGGCCGCATCCTCTTCGACTACGACGGCTTGACGGCGAATCTCATCGATCAGGCCAATCTGCGGTTTCGCCAGGGGCCACCGCCGGCAACCCTGAACGAGCAAATTCGCCTGAAAGCCGAGTGCTACCACTGGCTGGGCAAGGCTCAGGACCTATTCGACCGTCCGGCGACGGCCCTGTTTTTGCTCAACATCTTTTTCGACGATTTCTTGTCGGCCTTTTTCCGCCTGCGAGGCTTCTGGCTGACCGCCCCGGTGGACATGCTCCGCTTTCTGAGCTCACGGGACCCGGCCCTCGGCGAATTGGCCAGTCAGTTTCTCTCGGCTCCGAACCTGTCCGAACGACTCAATTCCGGGCGGCAACTTGCCGATTTACTCTTTAAGGATGTGCCCAATCCGGCTCGAGTGGACTAAGCCTTCACCTCGCCTTCGTAAGATTCGTCTGGCGCCGAACGACTGCTTCTGTAGAGCCATGATACTCATGGTAGAATCACTCAGCTTATGACCACTTCCTCTTCCACCGATACGGTCCGCACGACCGTGCCGGAGCCCTGCACGCTCGTTATCTTCGGCGGATCGGGTGACCTGGCCAAGCGCAAGCTCATCCCCGCTCTGTACAATTTGCTGCTCGACGGCATGTTGCCGCCGAAACTCGCGGTCCTCGGCCTCGGACGTAAAGCCCTGGGCGAGGGGGAGTATCGTGAGCACGTCCGGCAGGGAGTGGAAAAATTCTCCCGGCGGGCGCTTGACCCCCAGCGCTGGGCCGAGTTCGAACCCCGGGTGTTCTACCTCGCCGGATCGATGGACGATCCGGGCCATTACGATGCGATCGGCGTCAAGCTCGGCAAGATCGAGGCCGAACTGGGGTTGCCCCAGAATCGGATCTTCTACCTGGCCATTCCTCCGACCTCCTTCGCGGAGGCCTGCGAAGGTCTGCAAGGGGCGCAATTGACTCACCGGCCCGACAAAGAACCGCCTTTCTGCCGCGTCATCGTGGAGAAACCGATCGGACGTGATCTCAACTCGGCTCGCCTGATCAACGAGACGATCGGAAGCGTGTTCGACGAATCGCAGATTTTCCGCATCGACCACTACCTGGGCAAGGAGACCGTGCAGAACATCATGGTCCTCCGCTTCGCCAACAGCATCTTGGAGCCGATTTGGAACCACAAGTACATCGATCACGTCCAAATCACCGTGAGCGAAGCAGAAGGTGTCGGCACCCGGGCGACGTACTATGAGGAAAGCGGGGCGCTGCGCGACATGGTGCAGAATCACATGCTCCAACTGCTCTGCCTCGTCGCGATGGAGCCCCCCTACTCGCTGGAGCCCAACGTGGTCCGCAACGCCCGGATCGACGTCCTTCGCTGCTTGAGGCCGATCGTGGGAAAAGACGTGGAGCGCTTCACCGTGCGCGCTCAATACAGTCCTGGCCTCCACAAAGGCCTCGAGGTGCCGGGCTACCGGCGGGAGCCCGGGGTTCGTCCCGATTCCACGACGGAAACCTTTGTCGCGCTGAAGTTGTTCGTGGACAATTGGCGGTGGGCCGACGTTCCCTTTTACCTGCGCACGGGGAAGGCGATGGCGAAACGAGCAAGTGAGGTCGCCGTCCAGTTCAAGGACATTCCCCAGATCCTGTTCAACGCCAACGCTGCCGCTCCCCAACCTCCGAACGTGCTGACGCTTCGGATCCAGCCGGAAGAAGGCATGTCGCTCCGAATGGTCTCCAAGGTCCCAGGGACCAAGGCGCAGACGCATCCCGTGGAGCTGAACTTTAAATACGGGGATGCCTTCGGCGCCGCCTCCCCTGAAGCCTACGAACGATTGTTGCTGGACGTGATGTTCGGCGACGCTTCGCTCTTCATGCGACGGGACGCCGTGGAAGCCTCCTGGGCCTGGATCACCCCGATTCTCGAAGGCTGGCAGGCGCACGGTAGCAAGTGGCTGCCGGAGTATCCCTTCGGCAGTTGGGGACCCGTCGAAGCGGATCGGTTGATTCAGAATGATGGACGGGCCTGGCGTATTTTATAACCCACGCGCGGCAACCTCCCGAACCAACTCCCCTCCCTCTTGTTCTTGGCGCGACAGCAGCCGCCGGTTCACTCACCCCGGGGCCATGGCGCGCCAGCCGTCCCACAGGGCCATGACGGTCTTGGCCCGTGAAGTGGGATCGCTTCGCGACGGGAATCATTCCGTCGCAATCTGGTCGAGCGACGCTCGACCCGGGAGGGGGCCCGAACCACCTCCCCTCCCGGACCCACTTCGTCGAGCGACGCTCGACCCGGGAGGGGGCCCGAACCACCTCCCCTCCCGGACCCACTTCGTCGAGCGACGCTCGACCCGGGAGGGGGCCCGAACCACCTCCCCTCCCGGACCCACTTCGTCGAGCGACGCTCGACCCGGGAGGGGGCCCGAACCACCTCCCCTCCCGGACCCACTCTGCGAGCGATCTGCCGGGCCGCGTGCCCGGTAAGAACGGCCTATTTTGTTGACCTAGAATGAGGTCCAGGGTACCAGTATCTGGTATGGCTGAGCTCCGAGCCGCCCGCGTCACCCTGGAAGACGTCTCCCTCAACAAAGAGTCGTCGGACCCCGAGATCGCTTCCGTCAAGCAACTGCTCCGCCAGCTCGACAAAACCGCAAAGAACGTCAGGACCTTCGGGTCATCGAACCCGGTCGCCCAAAAGTTCTTCTCGCAGCTCTACCAGGACCTCGCCAAGCATTTGGAAACGTACCAGACTCTCGGTTTCCTCATCCAGCGAGGGGAGCTGGAGTTCAAAGGCGAGGTGGTCTATCGACCCCAAGCCGAAGGAATGACTGAGAACATCGCCTTCAGGCTCTACGCCGACGGCATCCGAGAGCTGACCTTCAAAGCGGGACTGTCAGAGCAAGACCTCTCCTTCTTTTTCGACGCCTTGTGGGGCGAAGGCGGCCAGGAGGATGAGGACGATGACTTCGTCACTCGACTGTGGAAAGAGAACCTCCAGACGATCACGATCGTAACCGCCGAAGAAATCGTTCAGGCGTCCTCAGGGGTCCAGGATGTCCTCTCGCTCCAAGAGTCCATGACGCTCGATGCGCCAACGAGTTCCCTTCGGGAGATCCTTGACAGGGAAAAAGCTAAGGCGGCCCCGGAGAGGGAAGGGAAAAGCCCCGAACGGGCCAGGTTTCAGTCCGGGATTGTCGGCTTCGAAGTCACGTCCGATGAACTCGTGGCCTTGGCCAAGGAAATCGCGGCGGAATCCAATCGGGACGGCACTCAATACATCCTCGACACCTTGATCGCGATCTTGGCGTCCGAACGCTCGCCGTCCCTACTCACGAAATTGTTTCAGGTCTTCGACAGCGTCATCGATTCCCTCATCGGGAAAGGGGAATGGGGGCTCCTCGAAAACGTGCTGGTTCTGCTCCATGACAGCGAAACGCTCCGCTCCGATCTTTCCGACGCGCACAAACAACAACTCACGGACCTGCTCAACGGTTTCGGCCGCCCCGAGCGTCTCAAGCTCGTCGAAACCTACTTGAATAGGACGCCGAATGCCAAAACCGACGGCTTGGAGACGGTCTTGTCGCACTTGCGGAATCAGGACGTGCCTTCGCTGTGCTCGCTGCTCGCCAATCTTCAAGTCCCCGCGCATCAGATCCTTGTATGCCAGGTCCTCGCCGACCTGGCCCGCCAGAGCCCTGAACCGATTCTCCGTGGGTTGACGGACCGCCGCGCCGGCTACGTGCGGAATCTCTTGACGATCATGACCAAGTGGAATGATCCTCGGCACCTCGACGCAATCGAGCGGATCATTCGGTATCCGGACCCCGCCGTTCGCAAGGAGGTCCTGCGCATCCTCGGCACGCTCCGCCCAAAAGGCAACGGCACAAAGTTCGTCGGCATGCTGTCCGACCCGGAAGACTCCGTCCGCCACGCCGCGCTGAGGCTCCTGACGACGGGGAACTATACGGCCTCGTATGCCGTATGGGAGCCGGTTCTGACGGCCGACGATTTTTACGACCGGTCCTCGACCGAGCGGCGCTTGATTTTTCAAGCCCTGTGCTTGACGGCGCGGGAAGAGGCCGACCCGTTCTGGAGAAAACTGCTGACGGAATGGTCGTGGACGAACCGGAAAAAGAAAGAGGAGACCGCGGTCCTCGCGGCCGAAGCGCTTGGGAAAGCGGCGACGCCCTCGGCATTGGCCGCCCTCGAGTTCGGCCAGCAGAAGGGAAACGCCGCGATCAAAGAAGCGTGTCGGACAGCCCTCAGGGTCGCGTCGAAGCACCAGGCGGGAAGTGAGGCGAAGAACGCGTGAGCATACACAAGACCAATACGGCGACCCCCATCGAGAAAGAACCTCCGGGCGAACCGCTGCTGATCCATGAAAAGTCCCTGACCCAAAAGATCGGCAAGGGCTCGGAGGCGAGG
This sequence comes from Nitrospiraceae bacterium, assembly GCA_037446055.1. Taxonomy (GTDB): domain Bacteria; phylum Nitrospirota; class Nitrospiria; order Nitrospirales; family Nitrospiraceae; genus JBBIJI01. Next base: position 60,832 of record JBBIJI010000003.1, on the reverse strand, counting down.
GACATCGTCGATCAACAAATCGTGATGCTGGGCATGCAACTCGTGACCCAGCTCAGTGTGCTGATCAAGACCTCCCGCCTTCATGGGCAAGAGAATTCGGCGTTCGATAAGCCGATCGAGACCACGCTGACCTTGATCTCGACGTTGGCCAGCGATCGACCGGTCATCATCCGAGTCCAGAACGATTTCCTGTTCCTCGGGGAGACGCACCTCAAGGCAACCGCCCAGGAGATGGCGGTCTTCTCGAACTTCATCGACAGTCTGAACACGTGGAAAGTCGGCGGCGTCATCTTCGAGAGTCGGGTCAAATCGAAAGATCTCAGAGAATTCGCCCATGCCTTCGTGACGTTGGACCCGGCCACCCATACGCTCCAAGATCTGCAGGCCGAGCTGGCCAGGCGAGGCGTCGCCGGAATCACGCTGGAGGAACCGAGGGCGTTCCGCAATATCGGGCGTGCGCAAGCCACCGCAAAAAGCAGGTATGTCGACGCCGCCGGCGCCGTGGGGGAACTCACCCAGCGAGTGCGCGAGGGAGGCACCCTCAGTTTTAAACAGGCCAAGCGGGCGATTCAGAACATCGTCGATCTCATGAATCAGGATGAGGCGAGCCTTCTCGGCCTCACGAACCTGCGCTGTCACGATCAATACACTCATAATCATTCCGTGAACGTGGCGCTGTTGTCGATGGCATTGGGGAACCGGGCGGGCTATCCCAAGGTCGAGCTGGCCGATTTAGGGTTGGCCGCCTTGTTTCACGACATGGGAAAGGCCAGCATCCCCCAAGAAATCCTGAACAAGCCGGGAGATTTTACCGAGGAGGAGTGGACCGCGATGCGGAGCCATCCCACGGAAGGGGTCCTGAACATCGCGCAACTCCGCGGCATCACCAACCTTCCCGGGCGGATGGTCGCCGCCGCCTTTGAGCATCATATGAATTGCGATCACTCCGGATATCCGAAGCTCAGCGTGTCATGGAAGATTTCTCTTACCGGGCGGATCTTGATGATCGCAGACTGTTATGACGCCATGACCTCTTCGCGAGTCTATCGCCGTGAGCCCATCTCCCCGGCCCGTACGCTGCAACTCATGCTGGCCAAGGCCGGCACCGCCTTCGATCCCGTGTTGATGAAACTCTTCGTTACCTGCGTGGGCATCGTCCCGATCGGCAGCCTGGTCATGCTCGACTCCGGCGAGCTGGCCGTCGTGCTCAAGCCGGCCAAAGAAAAGGACGCCGCGGACCGTCCGTGGGTCAAAGTGGTCACGGACCCATCCGGCCAACCCATCGACGACGGGCCGGAGCTCGACCTGAGCGAAAAGAACACCGCGGGCGAGTTCACGCGCAGCATCGTGCGATTGGTCGACAACACCGAATATAAGTTCGACACCGCACGGTACTTCGTTTAGCTCGTCCTTCAGCATGAGTCCCCTCTGCAGCCAGGTGCCTTCCGGGCTCGTCGAATCGTCCCCGACAGGCTGCGCACGCGGTTGACTCAGGCACTCAATTCGGCACCTTGACAGACCGTGACGCCATCGCTATGCTCCCCACCCTTGTGACGGCTCTTCGTCAAAGCGTACGGAAAGGAGCGCGCGGAATGCTTGTACCCCGGATTGCGCGAAGCTTGGTCGGTTTGTTGGGTCTGGTCCTCGTCGAATTCTGCGGCGGAGGGTCACCGGCCCTTGCTGCCGACTCCTTCAAAATCGGAGTGATCGATCCTCAGGCGGTGATGGAAAAGTCAAGAGCCGGGAAGCGGGCGCTCGACGGCCTCCGGGAGTACGTCTCGACCAGGCAGAAGCTGTTGGCTCGAGATGAGGAAGAGCTCCGGAATACTGAAAAACAACTGAAAGAACAGAGCGCGAAGCTCGGTGAAGCGGAGAAGAAGGAGAAGGAGGCGCAGTTTCGCTCGAAAATTCAAGACTACCAGAAGCGCGCTCAAGAATTTAACCAGGAGTTACAGGTCAAGCAGAAAGAACTCATCGACGAATACATGAAGAAAATCGCCTCGGCGACTCAAACCGTGGCGGAAAAAGGCGGATTCTCCATCGTCGTCGACAGAGGCAGCGAGCAGACCGTCAAGATCGTCATCTACAATAAAGACACGATCGATCTGACCGACCAGGTGATCAAGGAGTTCGACCGCACCAACAAGTAGACCTGTTTCTACCTCAACCCCACATCTTGTCGAATCGACTCCACCAGACGATCGAAAGACTCGCTCCCTCCCACACTCGTTGCCGTCACTAACTCGATCTCCCCCGGTGCGCTCACGCCCAGACCGAGCTCGATCGCTCGTTTGACCTGCCGCTGATCCCACACGCGCCCGCCTTCGAGCTTCGGCCACTGCTTGAAGGAGCGGATGATCGCCATCGCCACGACGTCGAGCGCCACGCGATCCCCGCTCAGCACCAGCAGATCCCCTCGCGCCGCCGTGCCGCTGGTGGGACCTCCGGCGACCATGATCGTCGTCCCGTCGGCGATGGTCAGGTGGGGATGGACGCCCAGGTTGAGTTCGGCAATGCGTTCATGCCATTCACCGGAGAGAAACCTCACGGACGGCCGGTAGCGCGGGTGCGTGACGCCGACGAGGTTCTTGAGGCTGCAGGAATACTCCGCAAACCGATGGGTCTTGATCACCGGCAGGTTGATGAAAATATCCGCCTCGTACACCGGCTGCGACAGATAGTAGTGTCGGAGCGATGACGCCTGGGGCGGTTCCAAGCGGACCCAGGGGTGATCTTCCAGTGCCAGGACTTTTGCCCCCGCTCGCTCGGCGGCGGCACGCATGCCGGTTACAGTCATGTTATCTGACGTGGGAAACCGGATGATCCCCGAGCTGTCCGCGACCAGCACCTCCCCTGCCCCGGCCTCTTTCATCGCACGGATCACCGCCTCCACCACCGGCACGCTCGTAGTCGTCGGCGGAGGCCGATCGTTGACGATGTTCGGCTTCAGCAACACGCGCTTCCCGGCAAGGCTCAGTCGGTTCAAGCCGCCGAGCAACTCCAAGCCGGCATTGAGCATCGCGGCGGCATCGGTCCCATGGACGATGGCCACCAAGGCCTTGCCCTGGCTGACGAAAGGATTGGGAGGGATCGGTTTGGGGGCGACCTGCGGGCCTTCCGGATCGAAGAGGAGGGAGCCGAGCAGCGATTTCGGCGCCGAGAATAAGGCGGGCAGGAGCACCGCGCCCCACTGCAACCGGTCGAGGAGTTCCCGACGGGAGGCATCCATGCGCGTCACGCGGAAGGGTTCTCTTCGAGCGGATAGCCGGCGTCACGCCAGGCACGAATCCCGCCGCCCATCGAGAGCACGTTGGTGTAGCCCATTTGTTGGAGCGCATCGGCGGCTAGCGCAGAGCGGTACCCGCCGCCGCAGTAAAGCACGATCTCGGCCGTCTTATCGGGCACAACACTTTCGATGTCTCGTTCGATGATACCTTTGCCCAGATGGCGCGCACCCTTGGCATGGTCCTTTGCAAATTCGTTGTCCTCCCGCACATCGAGGAAGTGAAACCGCGCGCCGCGATCGAGTTTGGCCTTGACCTCGGCAATTGAACACTCCTTGATCCGTCGCTTGGCTTGCTCGACCAACTTGAGAAATCCCGGGTTGTGCTTCATGCGTTGCTGTCCCCCTCTCGATCAGAACAATGTGGCTTGCTCTAGTCCGGGACGACGAAACGTCGTGGGAATCGCCCTCTCTTCCAGCGCCGGAAATCCGGCCTTGCGCTTGGTGACTTCGAATAATCGCTCCAACAGCTCCCAATACGTGCCTGTCCCGTGATGCCGAGAGAAAAACTCGCTGTCATTGAGCCCTCCCCCTCGGACTTCACGGATCCGATGGGTGATCTTGCCGATCCGGTCAGGGAACGCCTCCGTCATCCGTTCAAGAAACACCGCCTCGACATGACCCGGTAATCGAAGCAACGTGAACATGGCCTCGACCGCGCCTGCTTTCCTGGCTCGCGCCAGGAGTTCCGGGATATCCTCGTCATTGAGACCGGGTATGATCGGTGACACCGAAATCCCGACCGGAATGCCGCTCTCGGCCACAGTCTTCATCGCCGCAAAGCGCTTGCTGCTGGATGGAGCCTGCGGTTCCACCTTGCGCGCAATCTCGTCGTCGGCGAACGGGATACTGAAGTACACGCCGACGAAGGCTTCCTTGTGTATTCGTTGCAAGACATCCAGATCGCGAATGATGAGGACGCCTTTGGTGATGACGGCCACCGGATTCCGATATTCCGCACAGACTTCCAGACAGGCACGGGTCAGCCCCAAAGAGGCCTCGAGCGGCTGGTAGCAATCCGTATTGCCGGAAAACACGATCAACTCGCCCTTCCATGAGGCCTTGTCGAACGTCCGACGCAAGAGCGCCGGTGCGTCATGTTTCACGATGATCTTCGACTCAAAATCCGTCCCGGCGCCGAAGCCCCAGTACTCGTGCGACGGCCTCGCATAGCAGTACGCGCACGCATGGAAGCAGCCGCGGTAGGGATTCAGGCTCCAGCGAAATGGAAGATCGGGGCTCTCGTTCCGACTAAGAATCCCCCGCGCCGCGTCTTCATAGACCGTGACTCTGACTTGTGGAGGGACTTCGAGGAGCTCTCGATGGCTCGACTCGAACGGATTCGGTGGGTTGGCGACCATCCGCATGGACGTATCGTCCCTCGACGAAACGGACCCTGTCAACTCATGGACGGCCGGCGCTTTTCATCCCCTGGAGGGCGTCGGTTCATTGACTAACCACAGACCCGATGCTAGATTTCGGCGGCGTCTCCAGCGGGCTTCGACGATGTACGATCTCCGGTTTCTTCGCGACAACTTGGATGCGCTGAGAGCCCAACTTGGTCCGCGTGGCGCCGATGTGGGGTGGGATGAACTGCGCAAGCTCGTCGATGAGCGGCGCCGACTGTTAGCCCACGTCGAACAACAGCGACATGAGCTGAAACGAGGGTCCGACGAGGTCGCTCGGCTGAAACGAGAGAAGCAATCAGCCGATCACGCGGTCGCCGCCATGAAGGCGCTCGGCGAAAACATCACACGGAAAGAAGACGACCTTCGTCTCGTCGAAGAACGGGTGCAGGATCTGGCCCTGCGCATTCCGAACACGCCTCATCCCACGGTCCCGGTGGGACACGACTCGTCGGACAATGTAGAAATGCGACGCTGGGGCACCATCTCGATCTCATCGGGTCCCGTTCGCACGCACTGGGACCTCGGCGAATCGCTCGGCATTCTGGATTTTGATCGAGCGGCTAAGATCACAGGGGCTCGATTTGCCGTCCTTCTCGGGGTGGGAGCGAAACTCGAGCGCGCGCTCATCAATTACATGTTGGATTTGCATACAAGCCGGCACGGATACAAGGAAGTGCTTCCACCGTTTATGGTGAACCGTGCGGCCATGACCGGGACAGGTCAGCTACCCAAATTTGAAGAAGACCTCTTCCGGCTTCGAGACGAAGATTACCTGTTGATTCCGACCGCGGAAGTGCCGGTCACGAACCTGCACGGCAACGAAATCATGGACGAAGCCGTGTTGCCGGTCCGCTACACGGCCTACACCCCTTGCTTTCGACGCGAAGCCGGCTCATACGGGAAAGACACGCGCGGACTGATTCGCCTCCATCAATTCAACAAGGTTGAGTTAGTAGCCTTTTCCACACCCGAACAATCCTATGACGAACTTGAACGGTTGACCGGACATGCTGAAGCTGTCCTCCAAGGCTTAGGGTTGCCCTATCGGGTGGTGACGCTCTGCACGGGTGACATGGGCTTCGCCGCGGCCAAGACCTACGACATCGAAGTATGGCTACCCTCTCAACGGCTCTATCGGGAGATCTCGTCCTGCAGCAACTTCGAGGCCTTTCAAGCCAGACGGGCCAATATCCGGTATCGACCTTCGTCAGGAAAAAAAGAGAGCAAGCCGGAGTTCGTCCATACCTTGAACGGGTCGGGGCTGGCTGTCGGACGGACGCTCGTGGCCATCCTGGAGAACTATCAACAGCCCGATGGCTCAGTGATGATTCCTGAAGCGCTTCGACCATATATGGGCGGGCTAGAACGGATCACAAAGGAGCGGTAAGTTGAAAAAGATTGGACAGATGCTTTCGCCATGGGCCGCTCACAAGCCTTGGATAGCACCGATGCCTTTCCTCCGACAAGGCACAGCCGACGGGTTCGAGGTCAGGTCAAGGAGGGTCTCCTCCCAGTCGAGCGAACCTGGCATCGAGGAGGATCAAACCCACTGTAAAGGCGCTTGTCTGCTCGGCGCAATCGAGAACCTCGCAGTCGAGCAAGCTTGGTATTAGAAACCTGAAAGAAACCCGGTGGCGATTATCCCGTCGGCAAAATCAATCTTATGGCCTCCGGGTCGGGGTAAGCAGGGTATGAGAGCAGGAGCCAGAAAACCAGTGGTGTCTATCCCGTCGCGCTTGATCGCGAAGCGCTCCGGGTCGGGGCAAGCAGGGTATGGAGGGGTGACGGAGTGGCCGAACGTGCCGGTCTTGAAAACCGGAGTCCGGGCAACTGGACCGTGGGTTCGAATCCCACCCCCTCCGCCAAACCTCGCTTGGGTGACGAGATGGAAGCCTTACTCCACCAGACCTTCCTGCATAACCAAACCACACTTCGTGCGTTCCATCGGCCTATTTTGAGGTGTCTCGTACCGTCACACTGCTTGCGTCTCGCTGAGCGAAGCCAATCTCCATTCGACGGATCGCGACGACATAGGTCAGCAAACCCGATGATGTCATTCATGCACCCCCCGCAGAGGCGAACTTTGCAAGCGCGCGGATAGAGATACCCCGAATCACCTCCGTAGAACACTGGGATTGAACTGCCACTCCGATGTCTGCTTCACTGACAAGAGGGTGGAGGTATCTGCCACGGCCAGGCCCACGTCGTGGCAGTAAGACGTTGCGCTATCCTCCTGGGCAACGTGCCTTCCACCCCCACCCTGCCTGCCCGAGCAATGCGACCTAACCGAATCAAGGAATAAGCCGACCAGCTTGGCTGGGCAACGGAAGACACCTGCGCCTATTCGTTGCCATCGTCCTGACAGACATCGGCTCCCCCTCTTTCGGTCGGTTCCCGCCTACCTCCACGGTATTTCAAATCACATTCGCCGAGCATAATGTCTCCTTACCATTTCCAGCGGACTTCGCAGCGGTGGCGGTGAATGTTCCGATTCGAAACACCATCCGGGAGGGAAGCATGCACAAACAATTGGGCAAGGTAGGGGCCATCAGGAGAGAGCTCAGCGGAAAAGCATGTCCATTCTGTGGAGGCCACAAGTATCAACTGGTGCTTCGCTGCAGCGTCACTCCCAACAGCGGCGGTCTCTTCGCGAGATGCAGCCAGTGCCAACGTCCTAAAGCCATCGACGAAGACCTCGGTCGCATTCTCTGGATGTAAGGTTGCCGAGCAACACCGCTCTTCAAGAGGTGTCACATGCACCACGTCGTCGCCTCGCAGTCTCGCCGTGCGCGATCCAAACAGAACCTCAAAACCCTACAGATGTTGGCGGCGAGCGGCGTTTTACGCCGGCCCGGGGGCAGTCCTCGCGCATTCGCTCCTGATCGCCGATACTCATCCGGACCCGAGGCTCATCCTCATGAGGTCGAACTCCCCCATCTCTTACGATCAACGAACTCCCCGGCGCCCGCGGTCCCATCATGCAGGCGCGCCCTCCTGCTTGAAGTCTCCCAGCTCATCAAAGAATTGCCCAAGCGGCTGTGGGCTGAATTCGCCCCAGGACCACACAAGGCAAAATCCACAGCCTGAGATGACTTTCGGTCCGGCTCAGCCGAATCCTGCTCACACCGAGACCGACGTTTTAAACACGAAAGATCCCTTGTGTGCTTATAACGCGTAGGGTAAGATTCGCGGCGTCGTCGGGCGGCTCTACGTCCGCAGTACACAACGGAGACTCTTCCCGGATCGAAATCTTCACGCATCCATGCCTTGTTGCGCGGAGAGGTGGCCGAGTGGCCGAAGGCAACGGTTTGCTAAACCGTCACAGGGCCAAAAGCTCTGTCGCGGGTTCAAATCCCGCCCTCTCCGCCATCACTTGGCGCGCGGATCATCGGGTCTCACGTGTTGGGGCCGTGGCGCGCCAACCGTCCCCACCGGCAGTGATGTTCCACGCCCGTGAAATGGTTTCACTACGCGACATCATTAGTTCCTCCGGTCCTCCATAGCTGGCCTGTACGGCAAACGGATGGACGCCGTCATAGCCCCAGTTGCGGGAACCCGGAAACTGGGCGACCGGCATCAACTCGATCGCGGTCACTCCGACCTCGTCCTTCAGGTAGGCGAGATGGGGGATGATCGCCTCGAAGGTACCGGCCCCCGTAAACGTGCCCGTATGAAGCTCGTAGATGATCAACTCGTCGAGCGGCACCCCTTGCCAATCCTGATCGGTCCAGCGAAAGGCGTCGGGATCGACGACGAATGTGGCCGGAGGCTTACAAATTGTGATCGTTGGTTATTGAGCAGTTACAGGAGCTTGCAACCGGACGTTCAGTAAGATGGCTTGATGCTCGTTGGCCACCTTATCCAGTGCTTCTTGTGGAGCCATCGCCCCAGTAATGGCTAAGTGCACATACTTTTGGTAACTCTCAAGTAATTGCGCATATTCGACCAAGTGCCAGTAATCTTTCACACGACTCATGGAAACGGGAAAGATGGAGTTGTACGGAGTGGCACCAGCGTAGGCAGTGGAGCTGAGAATATCGACCCGACCGGTTTGACCGCCACCGCGAACCCATGTCCATTGGTTTTCCTTGCTCATGAACCATTCAAGGAAGTTCCAGGCTTCGTCCGTGTACTTCGAATACTTGGACACGCTGATTCCCTGTCCTCCCAGCGAGTTGTACTGGCGGAATTTGCCGTCACCCCCTGTTTGCCCCGGTAGCGGCGCAAAGCCTATCTTCTCCGCAAACTTGCTGATCTTCGGATCGCTATGAACACCGAAGAAGTAATACCAGTTGATGCCCATCGCCACCATACCGCTGTGAATGGCCTTATTGACCTCATCATAGTACCACCCGGTCGCACCGGGTGGGCCGTAATCGAAGAGTTTCTTGTAGTATTCCAATGCGGCCACGGAGGCCGGTGAATTAATGGCGCCTTCCGCCTTTCGCGTCTGAGGATTCCACAGCTCCCCGCCGAACGACCACAGGACATTGTTAAACGCGCTGGTCACGGCATCATAGTCTCGGCTGCCGTACATGGCGATGCCATACAGGTTTTCGCCCGGGCGCGTAAAGAATTCTGCAAGGTCCTTGAGCTGGTCGTAGGTTCGAGGAACGGTCAAATCGTATCCATATGCGGTTTTGAACGCGGCCATTTCTTTGGGATCTTCGAACAAATCCTTCCGATAGACCAGCCCCATCGCATCCTGGTTGATCGGCAAGGCGTAGAAGTGTCCTGACGTCTCCGGATACTCGGCATACATGCGCAAGGCTGCCGGATCGTAATCGGTTGCCTTGATCCTGGTGCTCTTCTCCAAGTAAGGGTTCAACAACAGAACATGGCCCTGCGAGGCAAATTCGGTCATGGACTGACTATCGAACACAACGAGATCAAAGCCACTCCCCTGCGAGGCGAAGTCAGCGGCAATCTTGTCATGCCATTCGGCCCAGGGCACTAATTCCACACGGACGACGACACCGGTTTGTCTCGTGTATTCCTTGCCCATTTCAGCCAATAAATCACCCAGCCTGCCGGAATGCCATACGACAGTCAGTTCGACGGGGTTTCGGGTCTCTGCATGAGCGACAGCGACACTGCTAAGAAGCATCACAACGACAAGAAAGATTTCGGTTAGACGCCTTCGCATAGTGCATTCTCCTCGGGTTCTGACCCTCTTCTCGACGGCCGGTGCATAACCCGGCGATGCGATCCGTTAATATCTGACCCGGTCCGGCTTGGCGGCATAGTCGTTGAAAACCTGGCGAGCCTCATGGGCAAGCACCTGGACTTCTGAAACCTGACGCTCCCGCGGCCGGCGCATCAACTGCTGATAAAAGAATTCGTCATCAAATCCGATGGCAGCGGAATCCTTGACGCTGTTCCCGTAATAGACGCGGTCGATGCGAGACCAGTAGATCGCGCCGAGACACATCGGGCAAGGCTGGGCACTCGTGTAGAGATCACACCCCTTGAGATTGAAACTCGCCAACGACTTGGCGCTCTCACGGATGGCGACCACCTCGCCGTGTGCAGTAGGGTCATTGGTGACGAGCACCCGATTCCACCCCTCCCCGACAATCTTCCCTTCTTTGACGATGACGGCACCGAACGGACCACCATCGCCGGCCTCCATACCCTTGCGGCTCAACTCAATAGCCCGGCGCATGAACTCCTCGGCCGGGTCCTTGTCGAACGGCTTGGCGGCCGCCACCCGGTCTGTGGCCCAAGCCCCCTGGATCAGATCGGACGCATCTACGGCGACTATGAAAAGACCGGTCATGCCGATCAAGAACCGGCGGCGCGATAAGTCGCGGCAGGGATCCGTTTCGCTGTTATTGTGGTGGAATGACCTCGTCATGCTGCGGCTCCTCCATTCTTTCCCCCGTTCGGTTTTCGCCCGCTATTATCTTGTCGGCCATCTCCATGGTGTCTCATCTCAGATGTTGCTGCCGGTGATTTTGCTTCCAGCCGCCGAGCGAAAGCTGAGCGCGATCCCAGAGCGGCGCTTCTCGACCATTCGCCTGATGCACAGCGTGATTTCCTCGACGGCCGCTTCCGGCGGTTTGCCCTGACGATGTATGCCGCAAATCGCCGTGGTGTGTGAGTGATCGAGCCCGGGGCTCCAACGCAGGTTCCCCGCCTTATCACGGCCATAGGTGAGATAAGCCGAGAACGCGTTGAGACCGGTCCCCGGACGTTCTCCGATCAGGTGTATGATGACGTCCACCCCGAGCAGCGTCCCAACGTGATAGCCTGCGCGCACGCGACCGTTCTCGATGACGATGTCACGATCGCCGAGGTGATGGCCTGCCAGGACCAGCCTACGCCTGAGCGGCGGCAACACCTCGCGCACGTTCTCATTGATCGCATTCGCATTGAGCCCGTCGGAAATCACGATCTGCACGTGCGGCCGACGCGACGCGTACAGCGCGCGAATGCGATTCGCATCTCCTTCACGTATCATCTCACCTGATTGCGGGTGCGATAAATACTCGTCCCGATCCATCGCGTGCGTTCGAACGCGGAGCGAGTGTGGCGATACGTCGTGGATGCTCGCATCGTCGATCCTGGCATACAGGGCGCGGCGCGCGTGAGCGTAAATGGCCTCCAGTCGCGCGTCGACTTCGTGCGGATCCGCGTCGTCTCTGCCGCGAGGGTACCCGAGATCGAAGCCGCGCTCGCGGAGCGCGACGATCTTTCTCTTACCTTCTGTGGCGAGCGCATCCAGTGGGCGCGTGTCACCGCCGGCTTTCATGTACATCGCATACAACGATTCCGCGTCCGGTCTGTCAGGGGCTAACTCGCCCGACTCGCTCATGATCCCCAGCGCGATACATCTCTTCTGCATCGCGGTGGCGAGTTGCTTGCGCGTCCGTCGGCGAAGGCGCGGATGCTCGCGAAACGAGGTCGTCAGATACCCGAGCATCGGATCGGCGTTCCCTGCGACCGCCATCAGATAAGCCGGCGCGGCCTGCTCGACGATATGTCGGGTGAGGTGCCGGAGCGTCGCCGGCTCAATACCCATGTGGAACGTGGAGCAGACATCGAGTCCCATGGTCAGTCCGTGCAGCTTTGCCATGACCGTATCTTCAAGGCAGGCGCGCAAGAGTTGGCTTGCGCTCCGAAAGACTTCGGGCCCGATGAACCCCGCAACGTCATTGACGATCATCCACGACCCGGTCTGCCGCCTGATAGATCTGGCCAGTCCGTAGCTGCGCGCTTCGAGCGTGACCATGTCCACGCCTTCAGCCGCGCCATTGGTGACGGCGGATCCCTGGCCGGTTTCGAAATACAGCCCCTCAAAGCCACGCGCGAGGTCCAGCAATTCCTCCACCTCGAGACCAACCATCCCGGAAAGCGCCCTCGAAGTGCCTGCCAAACTTTGAAAGCCCACGTCTACCGGCGCGCGCTCGCGGGCAGCGGTTTGCTTCACGATGTCCGAGAGGACTGCGTAGCGCGTCGGCAACGCCAACCGCTCCTTCACCGTGCGCAGGAGGTCTTCAAGCCGGATGATGGTCTCTATGTCGTCGCTCGCCGGATTGAGGCCGATGATCACGTCACCACAACCGTACGTGAGACCTTCTAGAATCGAGAAAAGAATTTCTTCCTCATCATCCCCTGGGCTATTCGGTTGGATGCGCGAACCAAAATGCTGCAGAGAGCCGACCCGAATATCTTCCCCCGGCAGCGGATTGCACAGAGCGCGCGCGACGGTTGAGAGTTCTTCGTTTGTCATCAGCTTCACGACCGCCGCGATGGTTTCACTCGCAAGGCCGTCGCGATATTGACGTGCCCATCCGCTTCCGTTCGGGCCGAGCAGGATGCTTTTCAGGTCGGCTATGCTCAGATGAGCAATTTCAGCCGCAAGCCGTGAGTCCAGCGACCGTCCGAGGGTCTCGCTCACGCCATCGTCGACTAATGTGGTCTTGGATATCTCCCCGAGACGCAAGGTGGAAAGCCGCTGCCGCGCGTGTGTTCGCTCATACTCATCGCGCGTTCCACCGACGAGCAAATCGCCTTCTTTGAACTCGTTGGCCCGCACAAAAATGTGTGCCAGCTCCTGCTGATTCATCTCATGCTCCCAATCGTCGTGTGCGTTCGACGTCAACGCCGTATTATGGACCTTAAGCAAGGTGTTCGTAAAATCGAGGCAGGAACGTGCCAAGCAGGCACAGAGGCGCGATTCCTGGCGGCCAGGCGGACGAAGCCTACCTGCACGCTCCAAGGAAGATTCGATCTCTGCACTTTTGTCCCCATAGCCTTATCACGACAACGCAGTGGGCATCGAAGTCGACAAGCGCTGTTCTTCGCTCTCCGACCTTGACCGAATCAACGATGATCGGGTATCGTGCGGCTCCTTGAGTGATAGTTGTTGGCACTTTGGTTGGCACTCAGGGTTTTCGAGCCTCACTGAAATTTGTACCCTCTTGATAGACAACTATTGCCGCAGTAGCTGAGGCGAGAGAGCACAGCCCTACGGGGATTTGGTCGGCCATCACATAAGTCGTTGAAAACGCGTGCCGAGGTAGCTCAGTTGGCAGAGCACAGCCCTGAAAAGGCTGGTGTCGACAGTTCGATTCTGTCCCTCGGCACCACCCTCGCGTGAAGCGTACGCCATGAGGCGCGAGGGAGTCCTGTATTTGCCGGTTCTTCGTTCACCCCTTACGCCTCACCCCATAAGCCTTACATCTTTGTCGGCAGGCTGCTGAAGTGAAAAGCGGCAATCGCGACCGACGCGGCGACGTTGAGGGATTCGACTGCTCGACTGATCGGAATATGAAAGCGTACGGCCGCCCGCGCGCGCACGTGCTCCGATAGCCCGCTGCTTTCGTTCCCAAATGCCAGCACGGTGCGTTTGGGTCTGGTCACGATCTCTGAGAGGGGAACGGTGTGGTTGGGCTTTGCCTCCGCGCAGAGCAGTTGGCAGCCCCTTTCCACAAGTTTGACAGGATCTTTGGCGGAGAAGACCGGAAGACGAAACAATGCGCCCGCAGCGGCACGCACGACTTTCGGGTTGAACACATCGGCCGAGTCCGGCGTCAACCATAAGGCCGTCACATTGAAGGCCGCGGCGATCCGGACGATCGCGCCTACATTAGCCGGATCTTGCAAACGGTCTCCGAGGATGCCCAACAGAGAATCTTGGGAAAGAATCACTGACTCATCCCATCTGGGTTTCCGGACGATCCCGAGGATCCCTTGAGGGGTCTCGACCGCGGAGAGTCGAGCGAACTCCGTCTCCCGGCACACATAAGTACGGATGGCAAGGCTAGACACTGCTTTTTGGATTTCGGGCGGCATCCGCTCCATGAAACGGGGGGTGACGACGATCATGGAAAGGAGAGGGGACTTGGCCTCGAGCAGCTCAGCGACGGGCGTCAGTCCTTCGACGAGGAACAGACCCTCGGCATCTCGGGTTTCTTTGGATCGACTGAGATCACGGACACGGGTGACGCCGCTTCTCGATAAGGAGGGGATTTTGTTCACGGGGAAAAAGAGGGGGAACGTTCTCGCAGTCGCTTCTACGCCGGGAACGTTCCCCCTCAGAGCTGACAAAAAGAAAAGCCTATTTTCGCCGCTTGTTCGAAGCCGCTTCCGCCGCGCGGATTCGTTGTGCCCGCGCTTTCGCTCGCCTGAGCGCCGTCAGCTTGCCTCTCGTTCGCTCGCACTCGAGCCGCAACTGTTCCAACTGGTCCCGGAGATAGGCCTTTTCCTGCTGGTAGAGATCGGCGCATTCCGCGCGCGAATAGGTGGTCCAGTCTCCGTAGGTTTTCGCCCGCTTGATCCGCTGATCCAGCGATTCCCGCAGTTGTTTCGCCCGCATGGACATCAACGATTTCAGAGCATCCTGACGACGCTGCACTTCTTCCTCTTCCGCGAGGATTCCTCGAATATCCGTTCCCAACATAACGCGCCCTCCTGAAGTAGAAGAATTCCGGACTGTGTATTGTACCCGAACGCGAGCCTCCCATTCCAGATGAAGGTGCGTACCCATAAGCCGTTGATTATCTTTATCAATATCGACCAGGCATTTCCTGACAACCTTGCGCTTTCAGTGGGGGGTCAAGTACCATCACCGGATGGCGATCGGGCCGAATATAGAGGCGTGGAGACTGGTTCGCGGGAAATCACTCCAGTTTGTTGCCGCTCAAGTAAAGATTGCAGACGGGGCCCTCGCGAGGATCGAATCGGGCGAAGACGATCCGCCGGCTTCGTTGATCGAGACGATCGCGCACATTCTGGGCATCCCACCCTCATGGTTGTTCGGACACCCAAGAGAATTCGCGCTCCTGTTTCAGGAGGACAACGAAGGCGGCGAAGACCAGTTTCCCGGTGGGCTGGACCCGGTCGTCGAGCGGGTACTCCAGGCAAGCAGGAACGATCGCGCACTCTTCGCTCTTCTTACGACGCTGCTGCAGAACGGGGATGAGAAGCTCATCCGTGCGGCGGAGATCAGTCTTCGCAGCCTGGTCAAACAATCGCGTCAGGGGATCGTTCCCTGGCAATCCCGTCCCCCCGGCCACTTTGAGCCACCGAGCGACTGAGAGAGATCGGCGGCACCGCACAAGTGGGTTACAACACTGTCAACGAGACATTTTCCGGCTCTATCGCTTCTCGCTTCTGACCTCACGCACCTTTCCCGCGCCGTGTGTCGCTGCGCGGTACAGAAGCCACGCCACAAAACCCACGAGGACGAGGCCAGGCCATGGCCCCAAAGGAGGTGCGTCATAGAGAGCCAGCGGGTCTCCTCCGAGGCTTGGCCACACCGTGCTCAGCGCGACCGGGATTGCGAGGAGGATACCCATCAACGATTCACCCGTGACCAAACCGGCGGCGAAGAGTAGCCCCCGCCGGCTCTCCTGGGCCCCCTGGTTGAGTCTCCGCTGACGAGTCGCCCAATGAGCGATCAGTCCGCCTCCGAGGATCGTCGCGGACAGCTTCAGCGGCAGGTACATGCCCAGCGCCAAGGCTAGGACAGGGATCCGGAACGCTGCACCTTGCCTGAGCAGGCGCCGGTCGAACAGAATGGCGGCGATCGCGAAGGCGGCCCCCAGGATGACCCACCCCCAAGGGACCCCGCCCCCGAACATCCCTTGAGCGACGCTTGCCATGAGCGTCGCCTGCGGCGCGGCCAGCGCATGCCGGTGGTCGGCTGTTGTCGGGCCGATGCCGTATTTCGCCTCCAGCAACGACAGCACGGGCGCCAGCACAACCGCCCCGGTTCCGACGCCCACGACCTGCATCACCTGTTGCTTCCACGGCGTGGCACCGACCAGATGTCCCGTCTTCAGGTCCTGAAGATTGTCGCCACCCATGGCTGCCGCGCAACAGACCACAGCGCTGATCATCAAGGCGGCTGCAGGCCCCAGGGGATGGCCCATGCCTAGCGCGAGCACAAGCAGCGTCGATGCCAGCATGAGCGTGGCTATCGTGACGCCCGATACGGGATTGCTGGAACTTCCCACGAGACCCGCCATGTACGCCGCCACGGCGGAGAACAGGAAGGCTGCTGAGGCCATCACCAGCACCATGCCCAGACCGATCAGGGGCGAGCCGACGACGGTCCAGTACAACCACGTCATCGGGACAAGCACCACGAGAAACGAGCCCAGGATCCACGGCCAGGAGGCATCCCGCTCAGTCCTTGGCAACGATGCGTGTCCGTCGACAGCGGCACTGCTCAATCCTGCCCCTCGATACGAGGACGCGAGCCGTCGGAGACTCGCCCAGATGGGCCCACGAATCTGGACGAGCGTCCAGAGCCCGCCGACGAGCATGGCCCCGATCCCGACATACCGGAGATGGCCGCTCCAGATCGCTTTTGCGGCGGTCAGGCCGGTCGATCCCTCAGGTATACCCCACACGAATCCGTAGAAGGGCAGCAGGAACATCCAACTCAACGCCCCGCCCGCACAGACCACCAAGGCCGTATTGAGCCCGATAATGAAGCCCACGGCCAGCAAGGCCGGTGAGAGATTGAGACCGCCGTAGACCGGCGCCTGCCTTATCTGCACGGTGGCTTCCGCCGCCTCATGCCACAGACGTAACCCGCTCTCGCCGAATTTCACGGCTCCGCTGAGCAACGCCCCCGCCACAAGCGTCCACACGTTGCCGCCGACACGTGCCTCTAGCGCCGCCCCGACTTTCAAGACCTCGGCGGTAGCGACGCCCTCGGGGAACTGCAGCCGGGCCTCCAGGATGAGTGCCCGCCGGAGCGGAATGGTGAAGATGACACCGAGCAGCCCGCCGATCAGCGCGAGCAACAAGGTCGGCCAGTATTCGACGGCCTTCCAGTACCCGAGCAAGAGCAGTCCCGGCACTGTAAAGATGACGCCGGCAGCCAGCGCCTCCCCGGAGGACGCCGCGGTTTGCACGATGTTGTTTTCGAGTATATTGGATCGGCGAAAAGCTCGGAGAATCGCCATCGACATGACCGCGGCAGGAATCGACGCCGACACCGTCATGCCGGCGAACAAGCCGAGGTAGGCGTTGGCCGCAGCCAGGAGCGCCGCGAGGACGACCGAGAGCAGGACCGCCTTGAAAGTGATTTCGGGAAGCGAGGTTGTCGGAGGGATGACCGGGCCGGTCGCCTTCGAGAGCTCGGCAGGACGCAGTGTCATCGATGCTGGAGGATCTGCGTGAGCACGTTCATGAGCACCGTGCGTCGATCGGGGTCCGATTCCTTGTCATGCAGCCGGCTGAGTCGATCCACCGCCGAGGGATCGCCCACCTCCCCGATCGCACGGATCGCCGCGGCCTGCTGGTCGGCTTCCCCGTTCTCCACGAGCTCCCACAGCGCAGGCAGTGCACGTCGCTCCTTGAGACGACCGATCTCCCGAATCGCGTTCAAGCGCGCGCCGTCCTGCGCCACCACGGTCCCGCTCTGTTGGAATCCTCCGCCTTCGGTCGTGCTTTGCGCCGACCGCTGCGTGATCATCCGGCCGAACACGACGCCCACCTCATCCCGATTAGCCAACCAGCCGGCGAGCAGCGGGCCTAGATAATAGAAATACGGATTCTCTTCCAGGTTCTGCACGGCATCCCAGTACAGGCTTCCGATGGGAGTCGGCCAGCTCGTTCCAGCTTCGACATGCGTCGTCCAGACCGGACTGTCTTTGCTCATGGCCAAGTAAAATAGTTTGAGATCGCATGTAATCTCCGTGCCATGCTCAAGCGCCCGGTATTGGCGACCTTGAGTCTCTTCGTAGTCGACGATCATGACCGCATCATAGGGTTGCCGAGGATCCATCGTCACACGAAAGCCCGTCTGCTCCAGCTTCTGCTTAATGGTCACAGCCGCGCTATACGGTGGCTCCGGGAGATTCAGCCACGTCTTGACTTCACCGGTAAGCAGGATCATCAGGCCGGCGGGACCTTGCTCCGGCTGAGGCTGCGCGGTATCAGGTTCAGCGGCGGATGTTGCAACGGCGAGGCCGGTCAGCACGACGAAGGAGCACAGGACCAAGACCGTGTGTGTTCTCATCACAGCACCTGCGCAATCACACACTTAAGATAGCGGGTTTCGGGCATCGTCGCCAAGACCGGGTGGTCGGGGCCGGCACCACGTTGTTGAATCAAGCGGATCTGCCGCTTGGCATCGCGCGCCGCCGCCACGATCGTCTCGAGAAATTGCGCCTCGCTGACATGGTGAGAACAGGAGCAACTCACGAGAAAACCGTCCTGGTCGAGCGCCCGGAACGCGCGCAGATTGAGGTCCTTATAGCCAGCCAGTGCGTGCGCCACAGCTTGGCGGCTTCGCGCGAAGGCGGGAGGATCGAGGATCACGAGCTGATAGCGCCGACCGGCCGTCTCCAAGCGCTTGAGCTCATTGAAGGCATCGACGGCACGATACGTACAGACGGCTTCCACCTTGTTGCGCTCCGCATGGGTCCGCGCGAGCGTAAGCGCGTCCTGGCTCGCATCGATCCCCTCGACGGAAGCCGCTCCTCTCAACGCTGTCTGGATACCGAACGCTCCCGTGTGACAGAAAACGTCAAGAACGGCAGCGCCCGCTGCGAGCAGCGACGCGGCCAACCGGTTCTCCCGCTGGTCGCAGAACCAGCCGGTCTTCTGCCCTCGCTCGATGTCCACGAGAAACGTCGCGGGGCCCTCGAAAATCTCCCGGCGTGTGGGACCCAGGTACCGGAAAAAACGCTTCTCGAGCGGCAATCCTTCCTGCGTTCGAACTTTCGCATCGTTGCGAAGATAGATGGAGCTGATGCCGGTCTGGGCCGTCAGTGCGTCGGCCAATTCGTCTTTGATCCGGTCCATGCCGGCCGAGAGTGTCTGCATGACGAGCACGTCGTGATAGCGGTCCACGACCAGCCCCGGCAGCAGATCCGCTTCGCCATGCACGAGGCGGTAGGCATTCGTCTCCGCGACGAGCCGTCGCCGCAATGCGACGGCTCGCTGAATACGACGGGCCCAGAAGGATTCGTCGATCGGTTCGTCTTCGAACGTCAACAACCGGAGGCGGATCTTGGAATGGGGATTGTAGAAGCCGCGGGCGTGCCAGCGTCCTCCGGCCGTGTACACATCCACCAGGTCTCCCGTCTGAGGATCTCCTTGCACGTCGCCGACGTGGCCTGCGAAAACCCAGAGAGAGCCTGAGACTCGTTGCCGCTCGCCGACAGCAGTCAACCGCACACGAGGCCTTCTTGTGGTCGGTAAGGGACTCATCGCGGCACCGTTCAGCATCGAGAACTGCATCGCCGACACTCGGAAGGACACCTTCCGCCCGCTCCCGCTTTGCCCTCCGCGCTCCTTCGAGCATGGCGCAACGCGGCGAGCAAGCCAAGACAGGAGGTACGATCCGACATCTGCTTGACGGTCCCCTTCGCCTATGGTTTCCTGAGGGTAACGGTTTCCTTCGTCCTCGGCAAGCGGCCATTCCACCAGGAGATCCTGCCTATGATCGTGGTGCGGAAGACCATCGGCTCGATCGTGCTCGACCGGCTCCATCAACTGGGAGTCCGCCATATCTTCGGGATCCCGGGCGACTACGTGTTGGGCTTCTACAAACTGATCGAGAATTCTCCCATCACACACGTCGGCACGACGCGCGAAGACTCTGCCGGCTTTGCCGCGGATGCGTATGCCCGAATCAACGGGGTCGGCGCTCTCTGCGTGACCTATTGCGTGGGGGGTCTGAATTCGGTCAACCCTATCGCCTGCGCCTATGCCGAGCGATCGCCGGTCGTCATGATCACCGGCTCCCCCGGCTTATCCGAACGGGCGCGCAATCCCTATCTGCACCACATGGTGCGCGACTTCTCGACTCAACGGAAGGTCTTTGAAAACGTGACCGTCGCCGCCGTGACGCTCGACGACACGTACACCGCCGAGCGGGAAATGGACCAGGCCTTCGCGACGCTCCTGCGTTACCGCCGCCCCATCTACCTGGAGATCCCCCGCGACATGGTCAACGTCCCGGTCGAGACGCCGTTCAAACCCACTTCTCCGGAGGACGACTCCAGCGATCCCGGCGCGCTGGCCGAAGCGATCGGGGAGGTGCGCGCGATTCTTACCTCGGCAAAGCGACCGGTCTTGCTTGCCGGAGCGGAGATCGGCCGATTCGGCTTGCAGGACGATCTGATCAAGATCGTGGAAGGCCTCAATATTCCCATCGCCTCGACGTTGTTGGGCAAATCCATCATCCACGAGGGTCATCCACTTTACGTCGGGGTGTACAGCGGTCTCGTGGCGCGCGATGAAGTCAAGCAGTTCGTCCATGAGGCCGATTGCCTGCTGATCTTAGGCTCGATCCTGTCCGACGTGGAAGATCTTGATCCCAAATCTCAGCTCGGCGTGGGCGCCCACACCATCCACGCCACGGCCGACCGAATCGCCGTCAAGCACCACCGGTACGATTCCATCCGCTTCGAGGACTTCGTGCGAGCGATGGCCAAGGAAACCTGGCGTGCCTTTCCCTCACGGACGCTGCCGGTACAGGAGCCTCTCGCCCAGGACGCGCCGTCACCCGAGTCGAAGATCACGCTCCACAATCTGTTCCAGCACCTCAACGGGGTGTTAACGGAGAAAACGCTCGTCATCGCGGACGTGGGCGAAGCGCTCTTCGCCTCAGTGGATCTGCGCGTCCATCGCCGCTTCGAATTCTTGGCACCGGCCTACTATACCTCGATGGGATTTGCCGTCCCGGCGGCCATCGGGGCGGGGTTCGCCGATCCTTCGCTGCGACCGATCGTGCTGGTGGGCGACGGCGCGTTTCAGATGACCGGAACGGAGTTGGCCACAGCCGTCCGACATGGGCAAGCGCCGGTCGTCATCATTCTGAACAACCATGGCTACTCGACCGAACGGGAGATTCTCGAGGGACCATTCAACGACATCCACGAATGGCAATACGAGAAGATCTGCAACCTCCTCGGCGGCGGCATCGGCACTCGCGTCACGACGTTCGGCCAATTCACCCAGGCCTTGAGCCGCGCACTCGCGGACCGACACCAGGTCCATGTGATGAATGTCCTTCTCGATCAGAGCGACCGCTCCCCCGCCATGGTCCGCATCGCCAAGCGCATGGCGAAGCGCGTCGCGGGCTCCTGATCCCCCTCCGCTTGTGTGACTCGGCCATCCATGAGACACTAAGCCTGTGACGGCTACAACGTATCAGCAACTGCGTTTCCGCCTGCAGATCGCATTGGCGCTCAATATCCTGGTGATCCTCGCCGAGTTCACCGGCGGTTTCGTCACGAACAGCATCGGGCTCATCAGCGACGCAGGTCATAACCTGATCGACCAAGGAGCCCTGTTTCTGGCGCTGTACGCGCACATCCTCACGGCCAGACCGGCCACCGAGTCGCGCACCTTCGGCTATCATCGGGCCGGCATCGTGGCGGCCTTCCTGAACGCGTTCCTTCTTCTGCTGACGGCGACGGGTATCACCTTCGTTGCGATCAAGCGACTGATGGACCCGGTGGCCGTGCCGGGCGGCCTCATCATGGGAATCGCGTTCGGGAGTTTCGTGGCGAATCTGGCCATTGCCCTGACCCTTCAGCGCGGCGCTCGTGACGATCTCAACATCCGGAGCGCCTTCTGGCACATGCTCACAGACGCCTGGGCGTCGCTCGGCGTGGTCGTGAGCGGCGGGTTGATCCTGACAACCGGATGGACAGGGTTGGACCCGCTCGTCAGTCTGCTGGTCGTCGTGGCCATCGTGAAAGGAGCATGGCCCTTGTTTCGCGAGTCGCTCGACGTGCTGCTCGAATCCACGCCGCCCGGTGTCAGCCCGTCCCATATCGCCGCGACCATCGAAGGGATCCCCGGGGTCAAAACGGTGCATGACCTGCACATCTGGTGCGTGGAGCCCAGGCTCATCATGCTGACGTGTCACGTGCTCGTGGAGGATGGTGACGCCACGCTCACAAACGGCTTGCTCGAAAAGGTCAAGGCCCGCCTGGCCTCGGATTTCGGCATCAAGCACACGACGATCCAACTCGAGGCCCTCTGCTCCCACGAAGAAGTGCATTGCGACCTCAATCGACTGACCGAATCTCACCACGCGACCAAAACCCTCCACGATCATCGCTAAGCTTCTCATTCGGCATCGCTCCAGCTACAATAGCACCAACGGTGATCACAGCCACAGCACGCTATCAGCCATCAACTTTCAGCATTCAATATTCGGTTTCCGATGACTCAGAACTCAGCACTCAGAACTTCCTGTTATGACCTCCCCTCGTCCCCTCCCCTTTTATGTCCTCTGCGGCGCGCTCGGCGCGGGGAAGACCACCCTGCTGATGCGTCTGCTCGAATACTGGAAGACACAAGGACAGCGGACCGGTGTGCTCGTGAACGAGGCCGGCCAGGTGAGCATTGACGGACCGAGGGCCGGCACGTTGGCCGAGCAGGTCTTGAACCTCGCAGGCGGTTGCGTCTGCTGCGACACGCGAGAAGACCTCTCTTGGGGAATCGCGCAGCTCGTCAACGACTACGCCTCGGATGTACTCATCCTCGAATGTTCCGGCATGGCGGACCCGGGCGAAGTGGTGGATGCCCTCACGGACGTGTACGTCGCCCGGATGGCACGGCTCGAACGCATGATCGCCGTGCTCCATCCGATCGCGATGACAGATGGCACTATCGGCGACCTGGTCACTCGCCATGCCATCCGCTATGCGGACGAGCTGATCTTGAACAAACGCGACCTCTACATTCCCGGCCACTGGGATGAGTTCAAAGCTTCGATCCTGACCCAGAACCCATACGCACGCCTGTGGGAAACCAACCATGCCAGGCTGGATGTACCCGCCCTGGTGGCACCACTTGAACGAGCGGCGACTCCCGTTCAGCTCAATGCGGGCTTGGGAAAAGCGCCGGCACAGGGCTCAGTCAAGGCCAGCCGTGCGTCGCATCATCCCATGGTCGTGACCGTCCGCTTGCCGGGCCCGCTCAATCGAGAGAAGTTTTTGCGATGGGTCAAGAACTTACCTGCCGGCGTCGAGCGGGCCAAGGGGTTTTTCCGCTTCGCCAACGAACCGGAGCTGCAGGAGTTTCAATTCTTCCCCCCGCGCGCGAGCGCCATTGGGCCGGTCACGCTGTTGGATGAACCGGACCACGTCGTCGTCCTCATCGGCCGGGAGTATGATCAGGAGGAATGTCGGAAAGAACTACTGGCCTGTTTGGAATAATTCAGATCGCTGCGCCTAGCCTTGCGCCGCAGCCGCTGACGGTCGAAACCTCGGCCAGCGCAGCAGGAGCCAGGCGAGGCCGGCGCCGCAAAGCCCGCCGATTGCCCAGCCGGCGAGGACGTCGGTCACGTAGTGGGCGCCGACCGAGACGCGCGCGAGTCCGATCAGAATCACCAGCGGCCAACTGACCCAGCCGCTTTTGGGGTACAGCATCTGAAAGAACGCCGCGGCGGTGGCGGTGTTCAACGCATGGTTCGAGGGGAAGCTCCCCATCTTGCCGCAGCCGGCGAGGATGGTGACATCGGGCAGTGCGACGCAGGGGCGAGGCCGGGCGATCACGTCCTTGAGCCGCGCTCCGAGAAAATCCAGTGTGACGATGAGACCCGTCAGCGAGAGAGCGGCCACGAGTGCCTCCCGCCAGTTTAACCACAGCCAATAGCCGAGCAGGAGTGCTCCGGGGATGAGGAGGTTCTCCGACCGGCCCAGCTCGACCATCAGCCAATCAAGACCGGATGAGTGACCGGCGAGGCTGTTGATGCCGCGGAAGAGGATTGTGTCCCAGTTCATAATGAGTGGATAGTCACTAGTCAATAGTCATTGGTCATTGGGAAGAAAAGAGACATCGCTGTCCATGTGTTCATTTCTTTCAAATGACCGTTGACCGATGACCAGTGACTGTCCTCAACTTTCATCGCGTCCTGAAGTGAATGCGAACCGTGAGTTCGCCATCGACAGGATCGTCGCCTTTCATCTGCGGATCGAAGGTCCATTTGCTGAGCGCCATCATGCCGGCCACGGTCAGCTCACGGTGCTTGGCGGGTTCCAGGACTACCACCGTGACTTGCGCCTCTTTCGTCACCAACAGGCGGGCTTTCATCCAGTCATCGATGACTTTCCCGTCCAGGGCAGGTGGAATTGCAGGCCACGGCGTGGATTTCGGCACCGGCCCGAGTTGCTGGTCCTTGTTCAACGGCAAGCCATGTACGTGCACTTCGGGCAACTCTATGACATCCTCCTCATGATCGGACTGATGCGTCGCGCGGTCGCCCTCGACCGCCCCTGCATAGGCCGGCCAGATGCATACGAAGCAGAAAACAAACCACCTTAACTTAGACGCGCTCTCCATCGGCTTCGCCTCCACTTGTCACCTGTCACATGTCACTCGGCACGTGCACTTAGTTCAGAAAACCCACTGCGCCCGGAAGAAGAACGACCGTGGCATCCCCGCATGCGCAATCCCCAGACCGATGCTCCCTTCGCCGGAGTTGTAGAAGTATTTCTCGTTCAGCACGTTGATGAGATCGAACCCGATCAGCATTTTTTGGTGATCCCAGGGCAAGGGAATCACATGCGTGATCGACGCATTATAGACCGTATAGCCGGGCTCGTGTGTGGAATTTGTCTTGGCTCCTTCCGGCGCAGTCCGCACCCCCGACCCGTAGAGCATCTGGCCGGTCACCGTCGTTCGTTCCAGAAAGCGATAGGTGACGACGGCGGAGCTTGTCATGAACTGCGAGTGGTCGCAGAAGACCCCGCCCTTTGAATTGATGTCGCCGATCTCTTGGCTGTCGAGCAGAAATTGTCCCGACTGGAGGCCATAGCCCTTGCACTGACCCCAAGCGACGTTGCCCCGCGCCGTCAGATCATCCGTAAGCTGCACCTTCAGGGCGCCGTCGATGCCGCGCTTCCAGCCCCGTTCAAACGCGAAAAAGTTCAGCAGCGGCGTTGCACCGAACTGTCCGGCATCAGACATGAAACGGTCGAGCTTGTAGTACCCCGTCAACTCCACGGTCGCATAGCGATTGATCGCGTGATAGCTCCCCACTTCGAAATAATGTGAGCGCTCCGCGCGCGGATTGAAACCGGTCGGATTCTCAGGCGCGGCCGTGGTGTCTTGCGTGTTGAGTCGCGTGAAGGCGACTTGCTCGATATTCGGCGGGGTGAAGAGCCGTCCATAATAGGCGTGGAAGACGTTCGATTGATTGTACTTGTACGTAGCGCCGACGCGTGGGCTGACCTGCCCCTCGTTGTAAAAGCCTTGGATGGCATCACCCCGTACACCCAGATTGAAGGTCCAATGGTCGTTCGGGCTCCATTGGTCTTGTACCCAGAACTCCTGGCGCGTTTGGATGTTTCGATTGGACGCTTCCCGTGTGATGACGGGCCCAGCCGGCGCGCCGCTGCTGGTGTCGAACGCGAAAATCTGGGTGGTATTGTCGGCCCGACTGTAGTCGATCTGAAAGCCGGTCTTGACCAAGTGCTGGTTATTCGGCACCCAGGTATGATCGAAACGTACGCCGCCCGTATGGGCCGTTCGCTTTTGATTGGCGGCCTGCGCCGCAGCCACATCGTCGGCATAGGCCAGGGCGTTCATGGGATCGGTCCGAAAATCGGCGACTCCCCGGCGGAAGTAGGCGCCCAGGCTGAAAAAGTTGCTCGCGTTCACATCATGCCGCCAGACGAGTTGAGTGTATTGATTGTTCTCCCTCTGAAACTCGTTGACCGACTGGGAGGCTCCAGGAGTAAAGCCAGACAGCAGCGCGAGCACGTCCGGATTGGGGATAAGGTTGGGAAGCGTCGGTATCTGATACTTCGCCACGGCGTTAAGGAAGATCCAACTGAAGTTGTTACGATTGTCGTGCTGATAATCACCGCGGAGATAGGTGTTGTTCTTCTCGCTCTGATCGTGGAAGATCGACCTGCCGAGCACGGGAGGCTCGATCCCCCGGTTCGTCGTGACGTAGCTGTTCAGGATATAGAAGCGAACCTTCTCACCGATCGTGCCGCCGTATTCGAAGGACGGATTCACGGTTTCGTTCGACCCGCCGAAGACCTGCATCGAGCCGAACCCCGGTTTTGTGCCGCTCTTGCTCGTGATATCGAGGACCAACGCGGCTCTGTTGCCATATTGGGCCTCCATTCCACCCAAAATGATGTCGGCCCGCTCCCATGCGCGCGGCGGCACGATGTCGGCAAAGGCGCCGGTCACGGTGTCGGGAATGGGAATACCGTCGATGCGAAACTGTTGGTTCGCGTGATCTTGACGGATGTGCGTCTGCTTGAGCGCGCCGTAGGTCACGCTCGGCACCGTCAGCAGCACTTCATATACCTCGTTATTGTTGCCCTTCGGCAGGGCTTCAATTTCCTTCCGGCTCAGTTGGTACGTCTCGCTCGATGCCTTGAACTGGATCGCAGGCAGCGGCGACACGATCTCCAACGCGATCTCCTGCGTCACCGCCAGCGTGAGCGTGATCGGCGCCGGCTTGTCGATGCCAATCTTCACAACCACATATTCGCTCTTGTAGGTATCCCGGACGGCGCTGACCGAATAGGTACCCTCCCGCGGCACGATGATCTTGAATTCTCCGGCCTGGTTCGTGACGCCTTGCGCCACGATGGCGCCTTCTTGGTCACGCACATGCACCATCGCCTGGTCCACACGGCGGAGATCCTGGTTCTGAACCACGCCTGCGATCGTACGGGCAGCCTCATCGGCTGCGAAAACACAATCGATCGCACTGGAAGGAAAAGTGAAAAACAACATGAATAATCTTATGAGTGCAACTCGCAACCCAGGTTGAATGCGCCGCCCCATCGGTTCCTCCACATGATCCAATGACGCAAATGGTGAGGCGCCTGCGATCCGCGGACAAGGTCCGGCGACCCGGCAGGCACACGAGCTGTGATTCACGTGTTAGGAACGCGGCGGAGCGCGGGAAGGCCCGACCCGAAGGGAAGAAGAAGAGACAAGAACCGCGACATGGAACCAGCCGCGCTCGCTGATCGCCGCCCAGGAGGCCAACGGCGGGATCGCGACGGTCAGGGACCCGGTCGTGTGATGCTGGACCCATTGACAGAGATCATTGTCGGAGTGTTCATGACCGTCGTGATCCGCCGCAGCCAGTTCATGGTGAACGTCTTGGGCCGCCGCAAACGGTGCTAACGTCAGCAAGAGCAGAACCAAGGCGCCCGGAAGCGCCAGGCGGATTCCACGGCTCAGGAGATGAGTGAACAGAGAGATCTTCATCGAATCGAGTCTCATCGGAACAGGGGGAGAGGCTAGCAGCAAAGCCTGTGGTTTTCAAGCCGGAGCGAAGTCTCTTCTCACCCCGCCAGACGCGTGTTAGGATGCGTCGCATGCTGATCGACACCCACACCCACCTCGACGATCCCCGCTATGACGGAGACCGAGACGCAATGATCACCCGCGCCCGCGAAGCCGGCGTGACGACGCTGATTACGATCGGTTGCGACCTCACGACGAGTCGCGCCGCGATAGGACTTGCCGAGCGGTATCCGTTCGTCTATGCCTCGGTCGGCGTCCATCCGCATGAGGTGAAGCGCATTGATGACGCCTGGTATGACGAGCTGCGGAAACTGGCGAAGCACGAAAAGGTCGCGGCCTATGGCGAGATCGGGTTGGATTACCACTACAACCACTCCTCGCCGCAGGAGCAGCGGAAACGTTTCCGAGAGCAGATCCGGTTGGCAGCGGAACTGAGACTCCCCGTGATTATCCATACGCGGGAAGCACAGGAGGATACGATCGCCATCTTAAGGGAGGAAAAGGCGTCCGAGGTGGGAGGCGTCTTTCACTGCTTTTCCGGCGACGCCTGGTTGGCGAAGGATGCGCTCGATCTCGGCTTCTACTTGTCGTTCTCGGGCATTCTGACGTTTCAGAACGCGACGATGCTGCGAGACATCGCGAAGACCGTGCCTCTCGATCGGCTCCTCATCGAAACCGATTGCCCTTACCTCACCCCGGTTCCGCACCGAGGGAAGCGCAACGAGCCGGCGTATGTTAGATATGTGGCGGAGAAGCTCACGGAGCTGATAGGGTTGGGCGGCCCACAGTCCCTTGAAGCTCTTGCGCAGCGAACCTCAGAGAACGCGCGACGACTCTTCAAAATCCCCTAAGCTGCCGAGTCCGCCTTCGCTGCGACTTGGGCAACTTCTTCGGGTTACCCTTCTTATCGGGGCCCCGGCGCGGCGGCTCATCGACCAGATCCGCTTCCTTTTGCCATGGACGCGCGGATGCTGTGGACGGCGAGCGAAGCTTCGTCGCAAACTCCTGCGAGGTCAGGATGAACGCGCCGGAGGCTCTGGCGGTCTGCGCCACTTCATGATCCGACGACACGACCGCGCAGTCAGACCCGAACTCTCGGGCCAGCCGTTGGATGACTTGATCTGCCCGCTCCCCGCGGCGCGAATAGATCACCTCCAGCCCTGATCGGTGTTCACTCCGTTCCGTGGGGTGCGCGGTTTGCCATCCGTCGAAAATGACGCTCACGGCATGTCCTTTTCGCTGTCGATAGGCTGCCAGGTCTCGGAGCAATTCCTCCCGCGCGCCTTCCGAGAATGTGTCAGCAGAGACTGTTCCCTGGCGCAAGAATGCCAGCAAGTTATAGCCGTCAATGATCAGATGTGTCGCCATGAGGATCGGCTCCCAGCTTGGTTTCGGTCCTCGTCAAAGCCACGTGATGGATCAACGCCTTCTTCTTGACTTTGAAACAAACATCTGAGAAAAGGCAAGTATCCCTTCGCACTCCTTCAGGAGCGATTCGTGCCGATCCGTTTGAGCTTTACCTGCCTGGCGTGGGCCGGAATCGTCCTTTCTTTGCCGCTTACGCTCAACGACGCCGAGGCCGCGACACCCTCCCACCCCTCGGAGACTTCGGCAACCCGTTCGCACTCGCACAGAGTCCAGGCGGTCAGGTACAAATCGAATGGTCAGCGTCCAAACCATGCACTGGTACGCAACGTGCGTGCGCGGGTGTCGGCTGATCACACACGGTTGATTCTTGACCTGGATCGGAAAGTTCCGATCCTGAAACGGCGTGAGCTCCATCCCGCCCGCGTCGTCATTCAACTCAAACAGGCCAGGCTCAGCAAGGCTGCCCGGCTCCGCGTGGCCAACCATGTAGTTCCTCCGCCATTCGCCGTCACGCATTCACCCCGCCACGGCGTCCTGGTCGCCTTCTTGCCGAACCAGGCGCGGGGCTACCGGGTCATGCCCCTGTCCAACCCTCACCGTGTCGTCGTGGACGTGTATCCTCATCCGCAGAAGGCCTCCCCACGAACCGTCGAGTTTCAGACTCCCGAACGTCCAGCCGCCGTCGAACCGCCTTCTCGTCCTCTTTCGCGGTCATCAGCCTCCACCGTGAAGACGATCGTGATCGACGCCGGCCATGGCGGCAAGGACACCGGGACGATCGGCCAGGGCGGGACTCGTGAAAAAGACGTGACACTGAAGGTGAGCCAACTGCTTCGGAGCCTGCTCAGCCGATGGCCGAACACGCGCATCCTCATGACAAGGGAACGGGACGTGTTCGTCGAGCTGGAGGACCGGGCCAAGTTCGCCAACAGCAGCGCGGCCGACCTCTTCGTGTCCGTCCACGTGAACTCGCATCCGCAACGCGGCATCAAGGGGATCGAGGTCTATCACTTCGGCGAGGCGCAGGACCAGCGGGCGCTGGAAGTCGCCGCTCGGGAAAACGGCACGCCGTTGAATTCGACGGGCGTGGGATGGGAATATCTGGTCGCCGACCTTTTGACGACGAAAAAGATCGAAGAATCCCTGGAGCTGGCGTGGAGCACCAAAGAAGCCATCGTGTCTCGCGTGAACTCGAAATACCAGACCGTCGACCATGGCGTGAAGACCGCGCCCTTCTATGTGCTCCGGTTCACCTCCATGCCCAGCGTGTTGGCGGAAATAGCGTTCATGTCGAATCCCTCTGAAGAGAAGCTGATGCGGACGGAACCGTTCCTCACACGAATAGCCGAGGGCATCGCCGAGGGGATCAAAGTGTTTCTCAACACCAATAGAACGGCGTCCAAGTGATTTCCGCGGTCGCGACATCGTATGCCCACATTTCGACTCATCCTGGAATATGACGGAGCCCGGTATGCCGGCTGGCAGCGCCAGCCGGATCAGGTGACGGTACAGGAGACGCTCGAGCGGGCGCTTGCCCAGATCACGCAACTGGACACGAGCGTCATCGGAGCGGGCCGGACGGATGCAGGGGCCCACGCGCTCGGCCAAGTAGCCAGCTTTCGGACCGATCGGGGGATGACCGCCGAAGAATGGCTGCGCGCGCTCAACGGCGTGCTGCCCGAGGACATCTGCGTGCGCTCGGTATCACGGGTCGATGATAGCTTCCACGCCCGCTA
Source organism: Nitrospiraceae bacterium (assembly GCA_037446055.1). Lineage (GTDB taxonomy): Bacteria > Nitrospirota > Nitrospiria > Nitrospirales > Nitrospiraceae > JBBIJI01. The sequence continues at coordinate 30,323 of JBBIJI010000003.1, read as the reverse complement.
TTCCGCCCGTGGCAAGCTGTACGAGTATCGCATCCTGAACCGGCCCGAGCGCTCGGCGCTGGACCGAGGGCGCGCCTGGCACCTGCAGAAGCGCCTGGATATCGGAGCTATGCGCGAGGCGGCGAACACCCTCCTGGGACGCCACGACTTTTCCTCCTTCGAAGGCTCTCCGACCGACAACGACAATCCTTTCTGCGAGCTCCAGCGGTTGATGGTCACCCGCGATCATGATCTGATCCGCATCGAAGTGTACGCCGATCGATTCCTCAAGCAGATGGTGCGGGCCATTGCCGGGACCCTCGTTGAAGTCGGCTTGGGGAAGCGGACGCCCGCCAGCGTCAAGGACATTCTTCACGCCCGCGATCGGTCGTGCGCGGGAAAGACCGCCCCAGCGTACGGGCTGTACCTCATGCGCGTGGATTACTAACCTAATCAGAAAATAATCTCGACGTACTGAAGAGAAATCACCGCGGGTGCGATGGAGAGGGGTCAGGAACCGCGCCCTTAGGGGGGCCGGAAGGGTTCCTGACCCCAGGCTGTTTGCCGCGGCAGGACCCGGCGAATAGCCGATCAAGACCGAAATTATTTTCGGATTGAGGGTAGGCTTGACTGACCTAAGAGGCCTGGTTCGGATTCTCGATTTTCTTCCGCAGGGCGATGAGCTCTTGCTCGAGAGCGGCAAACCGATCGGCGATCGGGTCCGGAATGTTGGTGTGATCCATCGTGGCGTCCGGCACGCGCTCCCCTTCGGTCTTGATGATCCGCGCCGGCACTCCGATGACCGTGGAATTCGGCGGAACGGATTTCAGCACGACTGAATTCGCGCCGATCTTGACGTTGTTGCCGATCTTGATCCCGCCGAGAATCTTCGCACCCGCCCCGACGACCACGTGATTGCCCAACGTCGGATGTCGCTTTCCCCGTTCTTTCCCGGTCCCGCCGAGTGTCACCCCTTGAAAGAGCGTGACATAGTCACCGATCTCAGCGGTCTCACCGATCACGACGCCCATCCCGTGATCGATGAAGAAGCCCCTCCCGATCTTGGCAGCGGGATGGATCTCGATGCCGGTCAGCCAGCGCGCCAGTTGGGACAGCGCCCTCGGAACAAAGGGCACCCCATGCGAGTTGAGCCAGTGGGCGACACGGTAAAACAGCAGCGCGTGGAAGCCCGAGTACGTCAGCAGGACTTCGAGCAGGCTCGTGGCGGCCGGATCTCGGTCGAACACGGCTTGCAAGTCTTGTCGTATTCTTTTCAACATAGCTTAGAAACGACGCGATAGAACACTCAGTCACCAATCTGGCCAATTTACAACGTTCTTACTTCCTGAATCAAACATACCGCCTGAGCCGCGATGGCTTCCTCGTGTCCGATCGCATCCAACCCCTCGCCGCTCTTCACCTTGACGTTGACCAGATCAGGAGCGACCCCGATCGCCTCCGCCACCGTCTTCTGCATGGCGGCGAGATACGGAGCCAGCCGGGGCGCCTGGGCGATGATCACGGTGTCAAGGTTGATCAAGCGATACCCCTTGCGCGTCAGGTTCCCCACCACCTCCCGGAGCAGCATGAGGCTGGAAATATCTTTGTACCGCTGATCCGAGCTGGGAAAGTGACGGCCCAGATCTCCCTCCCCCATCGCTCCCAGCAGAGCGTCGCATACGGCATGGACCAACACATCGGAGTCGGAATGGCCCACCAGCCCTTTGCCGTGAGGCACCTCGATCCCGCCGAGGATCAGCTTTCGGCCGGGTGCCAAGGGGTGAATGTCGTAGCCGATGCCGATGCGCATATCCTTCCCTTCGTCAACGGTCATTGGTCAATCGTCACTCGTGAACACAACCACGCCCCGCAATGCTTTCCTTCCCATTGACCAATGACGAATGACTAATGACTCTGCTTCGCTCGCGAGGCCAGGATCGCTTCGGCGATTCCCAGATCCTCCGGCTTGGTGACCTTGATATTTTCACCGCTGCCTTCCACGACGAACACCGGGTGGCCGAGCAGCTCGACCAGATGCGCGTCGTCGGTCGCATGAGTTCCCTCGCGCAACGCTTTCGCATGGGCCTGATCGAGCCAATCGCGGCGAAACGCCTGCGGTGTCTGCGCCAGCCAGAGCGAACGACGGTCCACGGTTCGCTCGATCGCGCCGTCCGCTCCCACCTGTTTCACCGTGTCCCGCATCGGCAGCGCAACGATGGCCGCCCCGTGTCGCTGTGCCGCCGCCACGACCTCGCGGACCATTTGCACCGTCACCAGGGGTCGGACCGCATCGTGCACAACGATGATGGCCGCATCCTCCGGCACCTCGGCGAGCGCATGGCGTACGGAATCCTGCCGCTGCTTGCCGCCGGCGACGATTTTCGTCACTTTGGAAAAGCGGTGGGGAGTAACGATGGAGTTGAGGCAATATTCTCGGTCGGCTGCCGGGACGGCGAGGATGACCTCCTGCACCGTCTCGGCGGCCTGGAACACGCGAAGGGCGTGGACCACGAGGGGTTGACCGCCTAACGAGAGAAACTGCTTGGGGATGCTGCCCCCCATGCGCAGCCCCTGCCCCGCAGCGGGAACGAGGGCCACAGTTTTACCCACGCGCGACCGGCATCTCCTCTCGCTCCGTCTCTTCTTTCAGACGCGTGAAGATCATGCGTCCCGCCGTCGTCTGAAGCACGCTCGTCACCACCACGTCCACGTTGCGGCCGATGCAGCGGCGCGCATTGTCTACCACGATCATCGTACCGTCGTCGAGGTAGGCGATGCCCTGGCCCGCCTCTTTGCCCTCCTTCAGCACGAACACGCGGATCGCCTCTCCCGGCAACACCACCGGCCTGAGCGCGTTGCACAGCTCGTTGATGTTGAGTACCCGCACGCCCTGCAACTCCGCGACCTTGTTGAGATTCAGATCGTTGGTGATGATCTTGGCGCCGATTTTCTTCGCCAAGACCACGAGCTTGGCATCCACCTCGCGGACGTGGGGAAAGTCTTCCTCCACGATGCGGACGTCGATCCCCGGCATTTTTTGAATCCTGTTCAGGATATCGAGCCCGCGACGGCCCCTGGCTCGCTTGAGCGAGTCGGACGAATCGGCGATGTGCTGGAGTTCATTCAGGATGAAGTGCGGAACCATGAAGGTCCCCTCGAGGAAGCCGGTCTCGCAGAGATCCGCCACCCGCCCGTCGATGATGACGCTGGTATCCAATACCTTCGGGCTGACGGCGACGCCGGTCAACTCAGCCAGACGCTGCCCGCCGGGGAACCGCTCTCTGCCGAACCGCCCTCCCAGCACCAACCCCAGGTAGGGCAACCCCAACAGGAAGACCAAGCCCCCGATATGAAAGAGAAAGGTCTCAACGTCGAAGACCGCGCTGCCGACCCACTCAATAAGACCGGTTAACAGGAGACCTACGGCCAAGCCTGTGGTCCCCCCGACAATGATACCGAATGATAGCTTGCGCAGCGCAAATTCGGCCGCCACGATGATACCCCCGGCTGCCGCGCCGAGGACCAACCCCATCAGAAGAAACGGCCCGTCACCGTATTCCGCCCGGAGAAACAGGGCCAAGCCTGCCAACGCACTGAGAAGGACGAATATGGCTCGCGACACCATTGATTCACCCCCTCTCGACATGCATGGTGCTGCATGCGGCTTGATGATTGATTTTGATTACGGCCGCAACGTCACAAAGTGCGTGCGTCCCTGTCGTTTGATCAACAATAATACCGGCTGATCCTTCGGAAGATCCGATGCCATGCGCTCGTACGACCTGAGCGAAGTGACAGCGCGACGGTTGATCTCTAGGATCATGTCGCCTTCCCGGACCCCCGCCTCTTCGGCCTGCGAGCCGGGCTTGATCCGCACGACAACGACCCCGCGGTCACCGGCCTTCAGCCCGTACCGGCTGGCGAGCTCGTCCGTCAGCTCGCGCACGTCCAGATCCGACAAGAGCCCGGTCGGCACCGCCGACTCTCCCGATTCCTCGCCTCCTGCCTGGGCGATGCTCTTGGGCTGCTCTGAAATCACCACCTCGATCGTCCGCGGCTTCTTGTCGCGGATGACTTTGACCGGCACCTTCTTGCCGACCGGTGTTTGGGCCACGGCGTTCCGCAGGTGGGTCGGGCTGTCCATGGGCTTGCCGTCGAACTCGACGATCACATCGGCCCGCTCGAGCCCGGCCTTCTTCGCCGGGCTGTCGTCCATGACGTCGCTGACGAGAACGCCCTTCGTATCGCCTACCCCGAACTGCGTCGCCAGTTCCGGGGTGAGCTCCTGAATCGAGACGCCCAGCCACCCGCGCACGACTTTGCCGCCACGGACCAACTGATCCGTGATGGACCGAGCCATGTTGCTCGGCACGGCGAAGCCGATCCCCATGTTGCCGCCGCTTTGGCTGTAGATCGCCGTATTGATCCCGACAAGTTCTCCCCGCACATTGACGAGCGCCCCGCCGGAATTCCCAGGATTGATCGCCGCATCGGTCTGGATGAAGTCCTCATATTCGGCGATCCCGGCCGCCCTCCCCAACGCGCTCACGATACCCAGGGTGACGGTTTGGGTCAGACCGAAGGGGTTCCCGATCGCCAGCACGAATTCCCCCACTTCGAGCCTGTCGGAATCCGCCCACGGCACCGTGGGCAGCCCGTTTGCCTCGATGCGCACCACCGCGATATCCGTCTTCGGGTCGGTCCCGACGAGTTTGGCCTTGAACTCTCGCTTGTCCGACAGGGTGACCTTGATCTCGTCCGCCTTGCTCACGACGTGGTTGTTCGTGATGATCAGGCCGCTCCCGTCCACGATCACACCCGACCCCAATCCACGCTCCTTGCGTTCTCTGGGTTGTTGTTCGAACCGGCGGAAAAACTCCTCGCCGAAGAAGCGGCGAAAGAACGGATCGTCGAACGGCAGCGCTTGGGGCCCCTCGCCGCGGCCCGTCTTGGTCGCGTAGATATTGACGACGGCCGGCTTCACCAATTTGGCGATCTCGACGAAGGATTGTCCGGCAGCGCCCGGCAGCGTGGGCTGGACCGCGGTCGTCACCGGGCGCACGACGGGCCCGGGTGATGGCTCGGGGACCGCGAGTCCGCGAGGGAGCCATCCGAACTCCGACGCGGCCATGATCCCGATGACGATGCCCGCCGCCAGTAGCAGGATGGGAATGACCCAGGGACGTTTCGTTCGCGGCGACCGATTGAGCTGTTCGTCGCTGTCCATCTATGCAGTCCTTCAATGCCCGATGGCTAAACCTGGAACCTACCGCTCAGCCAGCGGCTTAAGAGCAGGCAAGCTCACCTGTACGCTTTGCGCTGCTGGCTATTCGCTGCTGGCTGCGGCCTACGGAATGTCCCCCGCGTAGATGCCCATGACGGTCTGGAGAAATTTGATCGCCTCGGGTTTCGGTCGCTGGAATGAGTTGCGGCCGATGATGGAGCCGAACCCCCCGCCATCGCGAATCGCACGCGCTTCATCGAAAATGTTTTTCTCGTCGCTCTTCGCACCGCCGGAGAAGATCACGATGCGCCGGCCGTCGAAAGCGCTCTGCACCACGTGGCGCACGCGATCCGCCAGAGTCGCGATCGACACCTTTTCCGCCTCGTACACTTTCTTCGCCGCCGCCTGTTCGAGATGCGCCGTGGGAAGCTTCACTTTGATGAGATGGGCGCCGAGCTGCGCCGCGATCTGCGCCGCATACGCCACCACATCCATCGCCGTCTCACCCTCCTTGCTCAGTCCCGATCCTCGCGGATACGACCAGACGACCACGGCCAGGCCGCAGCTCTTGGCCTGCTCCGCGATCGCCCGAAGTTGCTCGTACATCGCGTTGCAGTGCGCCGAACCGGGATAAATCGTGAAACCCACCGCGCAACAACCGAGCCGGAGCGCATCGCGGACGCTCCCCGTCACGGACGGAAGAGGGTCCTTGTCTTCATGCAGCACATCGTGATTGTTCAGCTTGAGGATGAGCGGGATTTGTCCTGCATACTGGCCGGCCCCGGCCTCTAAGAACCCGAGCGGCGCGGCGTAAGCGTTACAACCGGCGTCGATGGCCAACTGGAAATGGTAGAGAGGATTGTAGCCCGGAGGATTCGGCGCAAAGCTCCGCGCGGGGCCGTGTTCGAAACCCTGGTCCACGGGGAGGATGACCAGCTTGCCGGTGCCTCCGAGTTTGCCGTGGCGCAACAGACGGGCGATATTCGTCTTCGTACCCGCATTGTCGCTCTGGTACCAGCTCAAAATCTCTTGTACTCGATCTCCCATGTCACCTTCCTCCCGTGCTCGTCATGGTGAATGACTTCCTCAGGCGCGACCTTGAACATAGCGTTCGGCCAACGAGACTTCGTCGGCGCTGCCGATGATCAACGGCACACGTTGGTGGAGCGTTTTCGGTTCGACGTCGAGGATCCTGGTCGTGCCGGTGCTGGCTTTGCCTCCGGCCAGTTCGACCACCAGCGCCAGAGGATTGGCCTCGTACAGCAGACGGAGCTTGCCTTCGGGCTTGTCCACTTCGCCCGGATACAGGTAGAGGCCCCCGCCGATGAGGATCCGGTGGACGTCCGCGACCAGACACCCCGAGTATCGCGCGCTGTATGGCCGCCCCGTCGCCTTATCCTGACCCTTGATATAGTCGAAGTATTTTCTCATACCGGGGAGCCACTTCGAATAGTTGCCTTCGTTCGCCGCGTACACATGCCCTTTTGTGGGCACCCGCATGTTCTCATGAGACAAGAAATATTCCCCGATGCCGGGGTCCAAGGTGAAGCCATGCACCCCTTGCCCCACGGTGAAGACAAGCATGGTGCTCGATCCATACAGGAGATAGCCAGCCGCGACTTGCTCGCTCCCCTTGCGAATCAACTCGGCGTCCCCCGGGAGTCGATCGGCGTTCTTGTGGCGCAGCACTGAAAAGATGGCGCCCAACGGCATGTTCACATCGGTATTGGAACTGCCGTCGAGCGGGTCGAAGAGCAGCATATATTTCCCGTGGGGCCAGTTCTCCGGAAGCGAGACCGGCTTCTCCATTTCCTCCGAAGCCAGCGCACAGACCAATCCGCTGTACTGAAAGACGCGAATGAACGTCTCGTTGGCGATCTCATCGAGCTTCTTGACGGTCTCCCCTTGGACGTTCATTTCACCCGTGGTCCCCAGGATGTTGATCAGGCCGGCACGGCGCAGGTCCTGAGCGATCATCTTCCCGACCAAGCCGATCTGGCCGAGGAGAATCGAAAATTCGCCCGAGGCGCTGGGATGCGCCGCTTGCTTTTCGATGATGAATCGGTTCAGCGAAACCGGAAACTTGCCCGGCATACCCGCGGTCCTTCGAGGGAGGATTGGCGCCGAAAGGTAATGGCAGGATCGAGCTGACTCCCCGCCACAGAATCATGCTAACCGCCCGTGATTGTAACGGTTTTATCTCGACCGATCAATCAATGAATGATTGCATCACGACCGCCTGAACCCATCGGTCAGGTCGGCCACGATGGAACCGATCACGACTTTGGCTTTCATCCGGACCGGAACCCGACGCGCGTCCGTCGTAAACCATACCCTGATGTTTCCCTGGTTCAAGAAGATGCCTTGGAAGGGCATGATGGCGAGGACCCTCGCGGTTTCCACCTTCCCCCATGGTCCCTCGAGACTTTCCAGCCCCTCGACCCGCACCTCGACTTTGTAGTTCTTCTTGTCATGATGGACGTTCAGCACGAGGGATGAGCCCGGCGTCATCGCCAGCTTGCTCCGCACGTAGTAAAGACAGGAGATCGGGTCCTGCGTCCCTTCGGGAAAGGCGAGCATCTCCGTCGCCCCGTCTTTCATCGCAAGGACCTTTCCCTCGTGATGGTTGAACGTATAATCGAAGTCGTTCTTCCGTCTGCCTTCGCGGCGGCGGAACGTCATGCGCTGGGGCAGGAGGGACTCCCCATCGATCGTCGACTCCACCCGATTGTCGACCGGATAGAACCGCGTGACGAACGGCGTCGATCGGGCCGTCGTCAGCAATCGAAAGGCCGGGTGCCCGGTGTCGAACCCAGCCGGCGTGGCCTCCATGACGGCCGTTCCCCCCTTGATGCTGAGCCAGGATATGTCGTAGGAGAATCGCTCGCCCGCCGCAAAGGGCACGGCGGGGGCGGCGATGGAGGCGCTCCCGTGAACGCCGTGGGCAGAACTCAGGAGACCGACGAGGGTCAAGATCAGAGCGAACAGCAACGAAGGGCGAGCCGAGACAGAGAAGCTACGCGACCTGGCGGGCCGATTCCAATTCGTGTTCAACGGTCGATCGGATTGCATCAAGCTGCTGCGGTGACGACGCCTCGAATCTCAGGACCAGTGCCGGCTGCGTGTTGGAGGCACGGATCAGTCCCCATCCATCTTGGAAGATCGCACGGATTCCGTCAATGGTCACCAGGTCTCGGAGGGTCAGCTTCGCGTGACCGATGGGCTGCCTGGCTCGGTGGGCGGCTTCGAAGCGCGCCCGCACCCTGTTCACGAGGTCGAACTTCACCGTGTCGGGGCAGTCGACGCGAATTTCGGGCGTGACGGACGAGTGAGGCAGGTCCGCCGTCAGGCTCGAGAGCGGCTTTTGGGCCTTGGCCAGAATTTCGATCAGGCGGCAGGAGGCGTAGATCGCGTCGTCGTACCCGAAGTAGCGATCGGCGAAAAACATGTGTCCCGACATCTCCCCCGCCAACACGGCCCGCTCCTCTTTCATCTTCGCCTTGATGAGGGAATGCCCGGTCTTCCACATGATGGGCCTTCCCCCGTGTTTCGCCACATCGTCATACAGGCTTTGGGATGCCTTGACCTCGGAGATGATCGTCCCGCCCGGCTTGTGGGCCAGGATGTCGCGCGAATAGACCACCATCAACCGGTCGCCCCAAAGGATCGTCCCCTGCTCGTCGACAGCGCCGATGCGGTCGCCGTCGCCGTCGTAGCCGATTCCCACATCGGCCTTGTGGCTCTTCACCGCCTCGATCAAATCAGTGAGATTCTCGACGACGGTCGGATCGGGATGATGATTGGGGAACCGTCCGTCCAGGTCGCAGTAGAGACCCGTCACCCGGCAACCCAGTGATTCAACGGCCTGCTTGGCGACGAGGGCCGCCGAGCCGTTTCCGCAGTCGATGATCACATGCAGCCGACTCGCATCCACCCCGGCGAAACTCTTCTTGATGTAGGCCAAATAATCGGGAACGATGGGATGGCTGGACAATGTCCCCTGGCCGGACACGAACTTCCTCGCTTCCATGACCCTCTGCAAATGCTGGATCTCCTCTCCGTGAATCGTCTCCTTCCCGACGCAGACCTTGAAGCCGTTGTACTCGGCGGCATTATGGCTCCCGGTGATCATGATGCCGCCGTCGACGGGGAGAGTGAACAGGGCGAAATAAAGGAGCGGAGAGGGGCAGATCCCCACGTCGATCACGTTCATGCCGCTTCCTAAGAGCCCCCGCAGCAGCCGTTCGCGCAGCGCCGGGGAACTGAGCCTCCCGTCTCGACCCAGAGCGATAGTCTTCACCCCGCGTTCGCGCACCATGGCACAGTAGGCCCGACCGATGCGCTCGGCGATGTCCTCCGTCAGCTCCTTCCCGACGATGCCGCGGAGATCGTACTCGCGAAAGAGACCCATTGTATTACTCCAAGTGGGAAGTTCGATTTGGTGATCTGGCGAAGTGTTGAGCCGAGAAATCCGAAACTTTACAAATCACCAAATCATACTCCCTACTTTCTTTCCTCCACGTCGCCCAATCACCACTTCGCCGAATCGTACTTTTTGACTTCACCAGATCACGAAATCACCAAATCAAACTTCGTTTTTCGGAGTTCGCCCATAGTCATCCTGGAACCGAACGATGTCGTCCTCGCCCAGGTAAGGTCCGTTCTGCACCTCGATGATGTGGAGGGTGTTCCGGCCGGGATTTTCGAGCCGATGACGCGTTTCGACCGGGATGGCTGTGCTCTGGCCCACGGTGAGATCGAACGTTTCGGCATCCCTCGTCACTCTCGCGGTGCCGGCGATGACCACCCAGTGCTCGCTGCGTTTGTGATGGAGTTGCAGAGAAAGCCGGCCGCCGGGCTTCACCGTAACCCGTTTGACCTTGTAGCCCGGCCCCTCTTCCAGCACGGTGTACGACCCCCAGGGTCGATGGACGGTCAGATGCTCAAGGTGTTCGGGCGCTCCCTCCTTCTTCAACCGCTCGACGATTTTCTTCACGTCCTGGGAGCGAGACTTCGGGCAGACCAGGGTGGCATCCGGCGTATCGACCACCACCATGTCCGAGAGTCCGATGGTGGCCACCACCCGCCGATCCGCGTAGAGAATCGAGTTGGTGCTGTCCAGGTCGATAATCCGTCCGGTCACGACGTTGCCGTTCTTGTCGCAGGGAGCCACCTCATCGATGCTGCTCCAATTGCCGATGTCCGACCAGCCGAGATCGCAGGGGATCACCGCCGCCCTTGACGAACGCTCCATCACGCCGTTGTCGATCGACACGGACACCACCCTGCGGTAGGCCCCGTCGACCTCGTTCCGTGGCGCGCCTGACACGATGAGCCGGCCGATCGTTTCCATCTCCCTCGCGAGCTGCGGCTGATGGGCACGCAGCTCTTCCAGGATCGTCGCGGCTCGCCAGACGAACATACCGCTGTTCCAATAGTAATTCTTGGATTTCACGTATCGTTTTGCTGTGACGAGATCGGGCTTCTCGACGAAGCGGGCCACGGGATGACCGGTCAGGTTTCTCTTCGAGCTCAATTTGACCTGCTTCTTGGGTTGAATGTAGCCGTATCCCGTCTCAGGCCTGGCCGGCTTGATCCCGAAGGTGACGAGAAATCCTTCTGCTGCCAGCTCCACTCCAAGGGCCACCGCCTGCTCGAACCGTTTCTGCTCCCTGACCACGTGGTCAGCCGGCAACACCAGCATGATCGCGTCGGGATCGCGTCGCAGGAGCGTGAGGGCAACGAGGGCGATCGCCGGAGCGGTGTTGCGACCTTCCGGCTCGATGACGAAATTATCCTTGAGCACGTCCTTCCACTCGCCGAGTTGGACACGAATCGAATCCGCCTGTGCCGGGTTGGTGGAAATGAGCACCCGGTCAGGCGAGGCGCAGGCCAGCACACGCTTCATCGTCTGCTGGATCAGCGTGTCTTCTCCGATGATGCGGAGGAGTTGCTTAGGGTAAAGATGCCGGCTGAGCGGCCAGAATCTGGTCCCGCTACCGCCCGCGAGTATGACGGGATAGAGATGAGAGTTTGGTTCGTTATTCGTGAATCGTGAATCGTGATTCGCCATACACTTAACCCATCTGCTCGTTTAAGGTTTCACGATTAACGCTTAACGGGCTTGGCGGCCTGTGCCGCCAAGATGAGATCCACCACTTCCCGGACCGCCCCCTCCCCGCCTTTCTTCCGACAGACATAGGTGACACAAGACCGCACGGAAGGAATGGCATCCGCCGGCGCCGCCGAAAACCCGACAGCCTTAAGCGCCTCCAGGTCGTTCACGTCGTCGCCGATATAGGCCACTTGGTCAAGGGTCAGCCCGTGGCGACCGGCCATCTCGCGAAGGACACCCAGTTTTTCATACGCCCCTTGGTGCACCTCCGGGATCGCCAGCTTTTCAGCCCGTCTCGCCACCAGTTTGGTCTGTTCCTGGGTCACCAACGCTGTGATGAGACCGGCCTTTTGCAGGAGTTTGATGCCCATTCCGTCCCGCGTGTTGAATTTTTTCCACTCGTCGCCGGATTCGGCATAGTACATGCCGGCATCCGTCAGGACGCCATCGACGTCGGTGGCAAAGAGCTTGATCCGTCTCAGAATGCTCGTTGATGGCACGTTGGAGGATGTTCGGTGAGCTGTGCGCGCTCGCTTGGTCGTCATCGCCGCCGTTTCGCGATCTTAACAAGCATGGCGGGCAAAGACAAGAAATGGGACAGTTCGGCGCACGGGCTCTAGATAATTGAACTGGCGGAAGCGCTGCGAGGTTTTCGCGGAGAGGTGTCCAAACCTGCTAGTACGCGTGCTTATGGATCAGCCCGCGCCAGAGCGTCATCCACATGATCTTGAGATCGAACCAGAGGGACCAATGCTCGATGTAATAGAGATCGTGTTCGATGCGCTTGTCGAGCGAGGTATCTCCCCGCCAGCCGTTGACTTGCGCCCAGCCGGTCATGCCGGCTTTCATCTTGTGTTTGAGCATGTAGAGCGGGATCTGCTCCCGCACCTTCTCCACCACCCAGGAGCGCTCGGGCCGCGGACCGACGATGCTCATGTCTCCCTTCAGGACATTCCAGAACTGCGGAAGCTCGTCGATGCTGGTGCGCCTGAGCCAGCGACCGAGACCCGTGACGCGCGGATCGTTTTCGGGAGTCAGCACTACGGTGTCCCCAGGGTGATCCGCCCGCATCGTCCGGAACTTCAACATCATGAACGGCCTGCCATCCAAGCCCATCCGCTCCTGCTTGAACAGGATCGGACCAGGAGAGGTAACCTTGATGAGGATAGCGGTCAGGAGCTGAAACGGCAGCGTCACGATCAACGCAATCGTGGCGCCGATCAGATCGCTGGCTCGTTTCAGCACCACGTTCCATCCATACAGCGGCGAGCCCTGCAGGGTAATAAGCGGCAACCCCTCGAACATCTCGGCTTCCGCGCGCAACGTGCTGAACTCATAGATGGCCGGGACGACCTTTACTTCCACCGTCGTAGCAGCCAAATCTCCCAGCATTTTTTCCGCGTGTTGCTCGGCATCCGGCGGCAGGCAGACAAACACGATGTCCAACGCCGGCGCGTACTTCATCAGATCTCCATAAAGCCCGATGACGGACACCCCTTCCAGGACCTGCCCGATTTTCTGCGGATGACGCGTCAGGTAGCCATGAAGCTTGAGTCCGAACTCCGGATGAAGCGCCAAGGACCGAGCGATTCGTTGGCCGAGCCTTCCCGCACCGATGATCAAGCAGTGACGCTGGTTATAGCCGCGCTTTCGGAAAAACCGCAGGCCTTCGCGGAACGCCATGCGCGAGAACCCCAACACGGCGAGATTCAGCAACCAAAAATAGAGAAACACCAAGCGCGAATATTCGAACTGGCGCACAAAGAACGTCATCGCCACCAGGATCAAGACGGAGAGCGTGTTCGCTTTGGCAATGTCGAGAAACTCCGCCAGGTGGGAGCCCATACGACGAGGCCGATACAAGTTGAACGCCCTGAAGCAGATCCCCCACACCACGAGAATCGGACCGAGGCCCCAGAGATAGGTATCGAACGGCGGAATGCCTTTATCGACCGGCGCCAGCCCTTCCAGAAAGCGAAGGTAGTAGGCCGCCACCCAGGAAGCGCAGATGACGGTCAGATCAAAAATGAAGAGGAGACTTTGGAGAAATCGGGCGTGCTGCTTCAGCATAGGGAGAGGAGGTTGTTCAGCAGCCGAGATGCCTTTTCAGTTCTTGGTTACGGCGACACCATGCTCAAGCGTCTCACGGCCCAGTTCGGCAAGTATTCAGAGAGCAGACCGAGACGATACCCGACGAACTTGGCTATCCCCCGTACCAGGCTGAGAGGAAGATAATGGGGGAAGCCTTCCTTCAGCAGGAACATCCATTCCGAGACGATGAAGCGAAGACCTTCTCGTTCAGGTTTCCCGAATTCCGAATGCAGCCAGGATTCTCGCCTGAAAAACCGTCCCAAGTCAAAATACCGTTTGAGGTCTTGCACCACAGTATAGTTGTGCGAATGGTACACGACCGCCTCAGCGACGTACTGCAGTTTATAACCCTTCATCAACATCTTGGCGCTGGCATGGAGGTCCTCCCCCATGATTAGCCGCTCCTGAAACCATCCGACCGCCTCTAGAGCGCTTCGACGATACGCGGCAAAAGAATTCGAACAAAATGCGGCGCGGATTCCCATCTTGCCGCGATTCTCGAAGGTCCGAGTATAGGATTGAGCAGGATAATTGAAATATCGAAGGTGTTTGGCGAAAGGAGTGGCATGAAAATGGGGAATCTGCCTGCCAAATGCGACTCCGGTTTGGGGATCCTGGGAAAACGGCTGAACGAGTTTGGCCACGGCCCGGTCGTCAACAGGCAGCGCGTCTTGCGTGAGATAGACAAGGATATCTCCCTTGACCAGCTTGCCGATCAACGTTCGCGTCCCGCCGTGATCAAATTCATTCTTGGGGATGATGTGAACAGGAACGTTGTGCGACTGGGCGATGTTCACCGTGTCATCGACCGACGAGGAATCGACGACGGTGATATCCAAGTCCTCAATGGTCTGGCGCTGCAAGGAAGTCAGCAGAGAGCCGAGAACGCTGGATGCGTTAAGGGTAGGAACGATAACGCTGACCATATGACGCTGGATTTTCAGCCTCGATGTCTAAGGGAAGCTACGCCGCATTACGCTGAGGTTGGAGTCAAGACTCGCCCACGCGGCTTGGTACATGCTCACCTCGTTCACCGGCAATGGTTACCCTAGGCGAAACAAGCAACCTCCAATATAGCAAGAGTGCTCTCATCACTCCTTGACGGCGCAATCCGAGCCGTGAAACCGACCACAAACGACGAAGCCGGCTCTCTCTTGCACAGGCAGCAAATCGGTTCAAGAGAGATTTCGCTGTCGGCGAACAAGGGATCCCCCGAGAAGAGATCCGCTCACTCAGCAAGGCGGCCTGTCGAAGAGCACCCAGCAAGTAATACTCACTTTTTGCCAGACGCTGGCGAGAGCCGGCAGACAGGGGATTCACCATCTGCAGGAACCCCTCCGCTCCGATCCGATTTGCCTGATGCTGTCGGTATCGAACGGTCGCATGGGGGAGGTAACCGACCTTGCCGCAGGCAGCAGCGCACAGCGCCAGCCACCAGTCATGCATGATCGCTTCGGAGGGCACGGGTACCGCCAGCTCAAGCAGAGGACGGTTCACGAGTGTTGCGCAGCCGGTTACAAAATTCTGCGTGAGTAAAACTTTTAAAGGCTCACGAGACTCATGGACCAGCTTTTGATAGCTCATGTAGGACGGATGGACTCGACGAAGATCCTCAGTAACCACCTCCAGATCCGAATAGACTAGCAGGGGAGTATCCCGGCCATATTGACTCTCGAGAGCTTTGAGATAGCCCATCTCTTCCGCGATCTTGTTGGGCAGCCATACGTCGTCCTGATCGGAAAAGAGCACGAACTCGGCACCCTCTGCACATGCAATTCGCATAAGTTCCGCGAAGTTTCCGACAACCCCAAGCCGGCCAAGCCTATCGCGGACAATACATATCCGGTCATCTGCTTGAGCATATTTCTCGATAACTTCAACGGTCCCGTCTACCGATCCATCATCTCTAATCAGAAGCGTCCAATCCTGCACAGTCTGGGCTTGAATGCTCTTAAGTTGATTCTCAATAAATCGGATCCCATTGTACGACGCCAAAAGAATCATGCAGCCGCGATCTCCTGGGGGGGGATATCTTCCGAGCTTGAGAACCTCTCTCATAGACCATGGCTAGTGCGTAAGTTAAGACTTCACAACATCGAGCAGAAATTCCTCAAGGCGTCGCGCCTGAGATTCTCTCGACAAACCTTCCGGCACTGATTCAGAGAGATCCGGAATCGATCCATTGGTCTGTTTCAGGGTAGCCCATTTCCGGAGCTGATTGGCTATGTCCTTAGGCTCATGAAGAACACAACCAGCACCTCGCCGCTCAATCAAATCACTAGCGACATCGCGAAAAGGTCCGATAGCAAGAATCGGCCGCCGTGCGCCAATGTACTCAAACAGCTTTCCTGTATAGACCCCTTTTTCGCTTGAATCGTTCCATAATAAAAGCAGCAACACATCAGCTTCTCGCTGGAGCTTGAGCGAATCCCGGTAAGGCACTTGGGCATGAAACTCTGTGAGATGCTCTACACCTGTTGCACTTGCTAAGTCTCGAGCGGCTCCCAAGTAGCGTCCGTAAAAAGCTACTCTGATGTGAGTTGCAAAGCCTCCCAGTTCTTTCAAGGCACGGAAGAGAGGAGATGGATCCTGTTTTCCTTCATAAATCATCCCCGTGTAAATTATTCGAAGGTTGGCATTGAAGCTACTCGTTCTTACAGGGTAATCATCAGGATCATAGCCATTAAGCACGACGACCGTTGGCTTCCCATATTTCTTGCGCAAGACTTCCGCTAGCGGCTCAGAAACAGTCACGATTCCGGTTGCCGTCCTGATGACAGCTCTCTCTAATCGCCTCTCTACCCATCTTCGCCAGAATGGATACAATTGAAAGTAATACTGATGGTCCACCCATAGATCCCTCAACTCAGCTACCCAAGGAATCCGAAACTTCCGTGACAGAGAGTGAGCAAGTAGCAGGGAGGTATAAGGAGATGCACAAGCGTACATTAGATCCGGTTTCCACTCTCGGATCAGGCATCGACCTGCTCGGGAAGCAAAAGGAAACCAGCCAATCTGCTCGTCTGGAAATGCAAGAACACTCTTGTAGATGTATCGATAGCAAGCGCGAGTCTTTCTTAGAATCCACCTGGACAGAGCGCTATGTTGGTGTTCAGTGGCACCGTACCTTCCTTGCTGTCCAAAAACTAGGGCGACGGGCTTGTTTACATTAAACTGCGATGCGTAGATTGCCTTCTCAGGCGATATTTCAACAGGCAAATTAGGCTCATACGGCTGGTCTCTAGCTGTGACAACCCGCACGTCATGACCGAACCTGCTTAGGTATTTTGCGATCTTGCCAATTCGAACCGGTCCGATGCCGTTAAATGGAGGGAAATAGTACGAGAGGAGAAGGATCTTCATAAATCGGTATGCGATCCGGACCACGCCCATTCATACATTGAAGTAGCCTTGAGACTATCTCGATTGTCCGACCAAGTCGATGGAACTCGGGAAAGGCCTGTGCGCGATCTTGCCGGACTTACTTTGAAGTCGGGGACGATCCATTCCGCTAGCCTCACATCGTCACGTTATAGATCCGTCCCCAGATGCCGACGTTCACGATCCTCCACAAGGTAACATCTACAGGTCGTCGTTTGTCCAGCATATCGCTCACAAGCCTTCGAGTACCGGCCGAGTTCAGCAGGCCCGGATAGCGACACAACGTCTCTTCGACTCCC
The DNA here is from genome assembly GCA_037446055.1 of Nitrospiraceae bacterium. Lineage (GTDB taxonomy): Bacteria > Nitrospirota > Nitrospiria > Nitrospirales > Nitrospiraceae > JBBIJI01. The sequence goes on along the minus strand of JBBIJI010000003.1, from coordinate 13,234 downwards.
CCTTCGATCGTCTTCCGCAGAGGCCCCCTGAACCAGACTTCCTCAGGAGTTGCAAACCCAAGCTTGTCACGCCGTTGGCAAACTTGCTCCGGTATAATCCCGGCCATCGCTCGCCGGAGCACCCGCTTGGTATCCCCGCCAACCATTTTGTGGCTTTCTCCCAACCCGATTGAGAACTCGACTAACCGATGGTCCAGGAACGGAACCCGCGCTTCAACGCTGTGGGCCATGCTGTTTCGATCCTCATAGTGAAGTAACATCGGCAAATTGGTGGCCTGGGTCATGGCGACACAGAGATCGCCGATGTTTCGGATTGGACCCAACCCATCCCGCTCCAAGGTTGCATTGAAGGTGTCCTTGAGCAAGCCCTTGCTGCAGAAAACCTCGGACGCGAGCCAATCGTGATCCACGAACGACTGCCTCTGCCGTGACATGACATTGAAGACATTTCTGGGCAGTAACGGCTTGACGAGAGCCCGAATTTGCTCGAACACCGAGATACCGTGATACTGTTTCCGTTCCAGCATCGCACGGGCCAGAGCAATATATCGACCGCGGCGAAGTAAGCTTGCGATGTAATAGCCGAAGCCTCCGTGGTAACCCGAGAGTTGCTCATCAGCACCCTGGCCGTCGAGCATGACCTTGATCTTTTCCCGATGCGCGCGCGCGAACACACACCACTGCGCAAAGATACTGGTGCTGCCATAGGGTTCGTCCTGATGCCACGTGATCCGTTCTGCCTGAGCGATCGCGTCCTCAGCGCGCGGGAAAACATAATGGGGTTCAATCTGCGTCGTCTTGGCAACCGCCTCCATAAACGGTCGCTCGTCGACGCTCTTTTCCTCGTAACAGGCGCTGATCGTATTCAGCCGAGTCTGACTACCTTCACGGCGAAGTTGTCTGTCGATAAGGCTCACGATCGACGAGCTATCCAGTCCACCGGAGAGACAGGAACCAATGGGAACATCGGAACGCAAGTGCAGGCGAACCGAATCGGTCAACAACTCGCGAAATCGAACGGCTGCTTGATCTTCTGATAGTTCAATGGTACCGGACAGCGGCAGACGGTACCAACGCCTGACCGGAAGCGGGTCGCCCGGTCGATAACGTGACAGATCGATAGAAGCGCATTCACCGCCTCGAAGCTGCATGATCCCATCGAATGTCGTCTCACCCGTATGGTCGGTGATTCCCGAAGAGAGGAAATCATAGATACGCGCGAGGTTCATGCGGACCGTGACCTCAGGCAGGTGGAGAAGCTGCTTGATTTCTGAAGCGAAGGCAAGCCCTGTTTTGGTGTTCATGTAGTAGAGCGGTTTGATTCCGAATCGATCTCGGACAGCGAACACGCGCCCGGCACGTGGTTCGTAGATGACGAACGCGAACATCCCGATGAACCGTTCAATGCACGCCTCTCCCCAACGAGCATAGGCGGCAAGGATGACCTCACTGTCTGAGCGAGTGGCAAATGTACACCCAAGGGATTTCAGTTGGTCCCGAAGTTCCACGTGATTGTAAATTTCACCATTGAAGACCAGCCAGAATCGTCCGTCCTCATAGGCCATCGGTTGGCCGGCTGCCTCACTTGTATCGATGATCGCTAGCCGTCGATGTCCCAGAGCGACTGGGCCACATGAACTACTCCATACTCGCCATCCTTGTCCGTCGGGACCGCGATGAGCGACGAGGTCGATGTGGCGCTGGTCTGGGAGGGTACCGATCGATGCCCAAATCCCGCACATGACTCTTGTCAGAACCTCTATGCCTCAGCCGCTAGCGTGCCGAACGCACGAATCAGCTTCATTGATTCTCGTTCCCAATTGAGCTCACGTGCAGCCTGCAAGGCATTCTGCTTATATACGTCGATGGTTGATGGAGTCAGACTGTTAATTGCGCAGGCGATGACCTTCGGCTGAACCCGATCAAATTTCACTCCAAGCCGATAGTCATCGAGTAGTCGACTCACCTCGGGAAGACTGCTTACGCACAGTGCGAGACCCGCCATGATGTACTCAAATACTTTGTTTGGCAAGGCATACTGATTGTTCAAGGAGCTACCCGGCAATGCGGAAAACCCGATGTCAAAATGCGCAGCTTCGCTCACAAGGTTCGCCATCGGCACCGGCTTAGCGAATTCGACCCGCTCCTGAACACTTAATTTCTTGGCGAGGGCATGAAGTTTCCGCAAGTAGTCGGGATGAGCCGGACCACGAATGGTCAGAGAAAACTCAGGCCTCCACATCCCCACGCTTTCAATGATGGCTTCCAATCCTCGATTGGGTACGACAATCCCATGATACAGGACCTTAATTTTGCTTCCCGTCTGACGAAATGGCACCGCCGTGTAGCGCGGTACGTTTCGAATGACGAGCGGATGCTCGGGAAGGCGGTAAGCCTTTTCAAGGTTGTCCGCAATTCCCTCCGATACGGTCCACACCTTCGCAGCACCGGTAATGAATTGTCGCTCAAGTGTCACGACGAGTGGACGGCGGAAGATCCGCCATCGTAAATGCTCAGTACACTCATGAGCCGCGAGTTCGTGGGCATCATAGACGTACACGCCCCCATACTCCCCGGCTAGTCGTGCGGCAAGAGGCAACATAATCCAATCATTGGCTACCCATACGTCTGCACGAATATCCTTGGCCACTCTATACATTTGCTGCACCTCTGGCCAGGACCAATACATAACTAGAGCATGGCGTGGGTTAATGCCCAACTTTAAGCGGTCGTATAATCTTATAGCTACCCGAGCAGTATGAAAGAAAAGAGTCGGGTATCCCCTTTCCCCATGGAGTTTCAAATTCGATCGCAAGGATCCGCATAGCCGATTCAATTGACCAACAAGATAACCTTCCGTTTCGTTCCTCGACATCTTGTCGCCACCAGTAAGAATCGGCCAAGCCGGTTGGTCTTGTGTTAGGCCATCAAGACCAATACCAGTCACAGCCCAACCTGCGGAATGGACGGCATCACCCTGGCGGCGCACACGTGGATCACTTGCAATCTTCGATAAAGACAGAACGCAGACTCTACCGCGGGAAACATTCTCAGCGACGGGGGTGGTCAAAGCAGGGACTTTTCTTCCAGTACCGATGGAATGTGTTGAGCCATTGCCGCTACGATACGGCACCGAACGCTTGCATCTGGGCTGCGTGTTTGTTGATGCTCATGTCGATGAGGGGCAGGTTCTTGCGGGTCCAGTCTATTGTGTTGCGAAGACCATCCAAGAGATTGACGCGGGCCTCAAATCCAATGACACGTTTTGCCTTCTCTGTGCTTCCGTACCTCTTACCGGACCGATCCCATGACCGTCCCGGCAAGAAATCGATGCCAGCAGGATTGCCGGTAAGATCGTTGATGTGTTTCGCTAACTCAAGGATTGATGTTTCCTGTCCACTAGCCAAATTGTACACATCACCTGGTTGACCCTCAGTCGCGCAAAGATGCAAGCCTCGCGCGATATCTTCTACATAGATAAAGTCCCTGGTGGCTTGGCCCATATTTTCAACCTTGAGGGACATGTGCTTAAGCGCCCGATAGACAAAGGTAGGGATCACATTTCTCCAAACAGTCGCTGGAGTGCCTCGCCAACGACCCGCTCCTAGGATTTCGCCTGGCCCGTATACGTTCTGAAACCTTGCCCGAACAGTGGGCAGACTATGCTGGCGGTGGTAGTACACCGAATAAAACTCGCCCACCACCTTAGAGATCTGATAGGGACTGTCAAGGTCGATTGGCACCGGCCCCTCCTCTATAGTTGCCTTCGCTTCATCGATGGTATGAGGAGCCAGAGTGCACCCTGATGCCGAATAGACCACTTTCTTTAATGTCTTGAAGTGCTTGATTCTTTCGTACAGTTTCAGCGTCGTAATCAGATTATTGGCATGGTCTTCAAGCGGGTTCGCGATGGAACTCTGGTTGCCGTGGTAGGTCGCGAGATGAAAAATGTAGTGGTACTTGTCGTGCAAGTCACGAAGAACTCCATCATCAGCGATGGAGCCCTCAACAAACTTCACGCCAGGACGATCAGGAACATTGCTGCGCTCAGCGGAGAGAAGGTTGTCAACTATTGTGATGTCTGCACACCCCTCTCGCAGCAGCAGACCAACGAGGTTGCTTCCTACAAACCCGGCTCCGCCGACAACTAAACAAGCTTGATTATGAAACGCTCTCAACCCGTTGCTCTCCTTCGGCAAACACGCCTTAACCTATTTCTTTTCATCAAGAGACTTGAGGTGCGTGAACGTTTGGCTGATCCCGAAACGCTTATACCAATCAATCGCTGCCGCAACCCCTTTTTCAAGCGGTGTCCGGACCTTCCATCCAGAGAAATCCTGCAGTGTTTTGGCCGGATCAAGCAGGATGGTAAAGGCGTCAGCCGGGTTGCGGGGACGCACCTCAACATCCCGATCCAGTTTCACACCGAGCGCATGGATAGTCGCGTTGAACAGATCTTTGATCGCATAATCCGATCCTGAGGAGATATGGTAGACCCCTTTCTGACCTTTCCCATGCAAAGCCATCAGCACAACTTCTGTCAGGTCATCGATGAAGACGAAATCTCGGCGCGTGTCCATCACGAAGCATGGCTTGTTGTTCGTCAGCCGGTGGTAAAACGTCGGCAGTGGACCGCTCAGATTCCGTGGGCCATAGGCATTGGCCAGACGGAACGAGATCCAATTCAACCCACTGAGCATGACATACTGTTCGCCCGCCGTCTTGCTGATGGCATAACTGCTGCCTTCAGATTGGATAGGATGATTCAACGTGATCGGCTGCTCCAACGGCTTTAGGCCATAGCAAAGCGCCGTTTGAAAATAGATCAGTCTGCTGACGTTGTGTCGCTTCGCTGCCTGTACCACATGCACCGTGCCGACACAATTTGTGAGTGTATCTTCTGTCCAATTGTCCGGGTCCTTGTATGAGGCCGCGGCGTGCACCACTTGATCCGGGCGGAATTCGTCAAACACGTGCTCCACGAGAGACCTGTCCGCAATGGTTCCCTCGCAAACCTTTAAGCGGTGATGCGGGGTCAAATTGTCTCGACGTCCGGTCGCGTAGTTATCGATCACACACACATCGTGACCCTGGTCGATCAGTCTATCAGCGAGGTGCGAACCGATAAACCCAGCCCCACCCGTGATAAGTGCTCTCATGCTCGAGCCTCCTCATTGGTCATTAAACGCTTAAACTTGGCGGCCTTGTCGTGAAAAGCTCTTTGCCACAGCTCAAGGCAGAGAAATCCCCATAGCTTTCGTCCGAACTTCAACTCACGCCCAAGTCCTGCCAATACCCGCTGGTTATTGATATGCGGCCGACCCATGGCATTCCGTGAAGATAAGATATCCATCACAAACTCCCGAACCCTCCCTTCCTCAGCCAGCCATTCTTGCAATGGCACTGGGAACCCCATCTTATCGGTTCGTTTGACTATCGACTGCGGCAACACTGACTTCATGCTGCTTCGCAAGACATGCTTCATTCTGCCGTCCTTGAATTTCACATCGGAAGGAATCGTGGCTGCAAACTCAACCAGCGGCCTATCTAAGAACGGCACCCGTGACTCCAACCCATGGGCCATGCTCATCCGATCCTCCACGTGCAGAAGAGCAGGCAAGAGCGTCTTGAAGTCAAAATGGGTCATGTTGTCGAAATAAGACTCTTTCTGGACGTTGGTTCCCCTGAAAATGCCACGAAAAGTCTCAAAAGGAGAGTAATCTCCGAGCAACTCCCAATTGACTTCATCCGCGTGAAGGGAAGAGCGGTTCACTAATCTGAAGTACCGCTTGTCCATGTCCTCGAAGAGTTCCTCCCGCCAGAATTGCTGCAACATTGGCTTGTAATCCCGAAGAGCACTCAGGTTCGGGATAATAGACTCATACGTAACGATAAAGTTACCCGAATGCATCGTGCCGTCTATGGCGGCTTTGATGCACTGTTCAAAGTAGGCAACCAGATAGCGAACATAACCGCCAAAGATCTCGTCGCCCCCCTGTCCCCCGAGCACCACCTTCCGATATTGGGAAGCAAGTTGAGAAACCATGAACTGTGGAAAGGAGCCTGGACCGGCCACGGGAAAATCCAAATGATATATGACTTGCTCGATGTACCGAACAAAGTCTTGATCTGTTATGTCGACCTCGTGCAGTTCAAATCCTTTATGATGAGCGAGGTCACGGGCATACCGGCTCTCGTCGTAGGCTTCGCCGAAAGAAAACTTTCCGGTGAATCCGACAAAATCCCGCCCTTGTCGCTCTGCTGCTAACGAGGCGACGATACTCGAATCGAACCCTCCGCTCACATAGGCGCCGACCGGCACATCGCTACGCAGGTGAAACCCGACAGACTCTTCCAACAAGAATCGGAGCTTCTCTTCGAAATACTTGGCGGTATGGTCAAAATCGAGGTGGTAATAGACTTCCCAATAGCGTTTCGTCTCGACGGAGCCATTTTTCACTATGAGCCAGTGTCCCGGCACGAGTTCCTTAATCCCTTTGAAGAGCGTCTTGCCGTCCAAGCAAAACTGAAATGTCAGATAATCCTTCAACCCATCCACATCCGTTGCAATGTCGCCCATAAAGGGAAGCAACGCTTTGGCCTCAGAGGCGAAGTAGAGAAGGCCATTGACCACGGCATAGTAGAACGGTTTAATCCCAAATGGATCCCGCGCACAGATCAGTGTGCCTTGGCTCTCGTCCCACAAGGCCAACGCAAACATGCCGCGAAACTGATTCAGACAATCGAGCCCCCACTTGCGATAGGCATGCAGGATGACTTCCGTATCGGAGTGGGTTGCGAATAAATTCGCACCAAGCTCATCGCGCAACTCCAAGTAGTTATAGATTTCACCGTTGTACGTCACCCAATTTCCCGTGCGATCGCCCATTGGCTGCTGACCTGTCTCCAGGTCTATAACGCTCAGGCGGCGATGGGCCAAGCCAACGATCTCTTCCGAATGCAACCAGATTCCCTCACCGTCCGGTCCTCGGTGACACTGGAGATGGTTTAAGACCTCCAGCGACCTGCGGAGGTTCGGAATCTTCGTACCCTCCAAACTTATTACGCCTGCAATTCCACACATAGCGCTGAGAGTCCTTCAATCGGAGCAGGGCTATAACTGTGCACTCAGAATTTCCACGATCTGCTCCGCTGTGTTTCCATCCCCATACAGATTCGGATGAGGCCCGTCCCAGCCATCCATCTTGGCAACGGCATCGCGAATAGCCGGAGCTTGGGTGCCGCACACAAGGTTCCAGCCGGCCTGTACCGTCTCAACCCACTCTGTTTCTGTTCGCAGCGTCACGCAAGGCACACCAAGATAGTAGGCTTCCTTCTGAAGCCCGCCGGAATCGGTAAGGACGCACGCTGCAGCGGATTGAAGCCTAAGCATGTCTAAATAACCCACAGGCTCGATGCACCTCACGTTACTCCCGGGATTGACTCCCCACTCCAACAGCATCTTCTTTGTTCTCGGGTGCAGAGGCAGGACTACGGGCTTTGCCAACTGTTGGAGTCCGTCGAATATCGATCGCAAGTTTGCTGAATGATCGGTGTTCTCGGCACGATGAATCGTCGCCACGTAGTACGACAAAGGTGTCAGATCCAACTGATTAAGAATATTCGATCGACTCTCCGCATTGCTTCGATGCACAAGAACGGCATCATACATGATGTCGCCGACGACGTGAACACCAGCCTGTACCCCCTCCTGTACCAGTTGGTTTCGTGAGAGTTCGGAAGGCGCAAACAACCATGTGGATACATGATCCGTTAAGACACGGTTGATCTCCTCCGGCATCGTTCTATTGAAACTCCGCAAGCCAGCTTCGATATGTGCAACGGGGAGATGCAGTTTGGCCGCGGCTAGCGCGCCCGCGAGCGTGGAGTTCGTGTCGCCGTATACAATAACGGCATCGGGCCGTTCTTTGAGAAGAACCTCTTCAAGCGCGCGTAACATGGCGCCGGTTTGGGCCCCGTGAGGACCGCTTCCGATACCAAGATGATAATCCGGCTTAGGAATCCCGAGGTCTTTAAAAAAGACGTCCGACATACCGTAATCGTAGTGTTGGCCCGTATGAACCAGTATGTCTTGATTCTGCTTCCGGAGAGCAATGGTCAGGGGACTCGCTTTGATAAATTGTGGTCTGGCTCCGACCACAGATACAAATTTCATGACCCAATTTCCATGCACAAGGATTGTAGAGAGCAACAGCTTCTTGGAACCATCATCGAGAAATAGCCAGGTTGAGCCCCAAATAGAGGAGTTTGATGGGATGAGATTTCTCCTTCAGTCGTAATACTCCGGCACGGACTTGTATGAAACACCAATGGAACCAATCCCGTACCATGAAAAGGGCGGTTATGCTTATCCGGTTAGGTCCACACCACACAATGGATTGTAGGTCATATGAGGCTGCCAGTTTTCAAAGGGCAATCCCTTGAGGTCTGTGGAGTCAACCGGATAAGCATAAGGGTTGGGACCCGTTTCTTCCATATGGGCGACATGATCCTCGGAAATCTTCTCGTAATTCGCAATATAGGCATCCCGATCGCAATACACAGGCACAGATCCATCAGGCAATTGCAGGTACCGCAGAGGTGGGCATCTATAGATCCCACTCATTTGTTCTGTAGTAACCATGGAGTCCTTTTCATGGTCTGGAGGATATCCTCCAGACGGCAAATCTTGAGCAAGACAACGACGCCGGTAACGATAGTTACCCCGGTCGCGAGCAGGAGGCCAGGACCAAGCGTGGCAAAGTTAATCCTAAAGGAGATCGCGGCGACTATTCCAAACAACAGCAAGAGAAAGCCTGCTCGTCGATAATCGTACCGGATTTTCAGCACAGGCAACCGATTCAAGGCCACCCACTGAGAAACGACCAGGACCGAGAATCCCAGCACGACAGATATCGCGGCCCCGTAAATTCCAAAATGTGGCACGAGAAGTCCGCCACAACCGACGACGACAGCGGTCGCGATGCCCTGCGTCACTAACACAACCTGCACTCGCTTCGCAAAGTAGAGCGGTGGGAGCATCATCATGAACAGACCAGAAAGAAACTGTCCCACCGCTGAGAGCCCAACGACTTCGGCAGCCCCATAGAATATTGGCTGAGCAAACCACTGCACCACCGGGGCGGCATACAAAAAGAACAGGCAGGTTAAGAACCCAAACCCCGCCACGTAGTACAAGGTGATCCGACCAAGGACAGCAGCAGCCTCATCCTCTCGGCCCGCATACGACAGCGCAAAAGGCGTCCACGCGCTTAAAAACGCGTTTACGAATAGGCTCAATGCCACCCCAATGTTGGCCCCCACTGAATAAATCCCGACGTGATCAAGACCATGGTACCACTCCAATGGCCACCGGACCCAATTCTGAAGCAGGAATAGAAAGCCAAACGACGGAAGAAACGGCAAACCGTGATAGATCAACCGACCTACCAAACGGAAAGTCTGATCGAATGAGGGCTTATCAGCTGCCACTACGAGGAGCAGAACTGTTCCTGCTATCTGCCCTACAAGACTTCCTGTCAAGGCTCCTATCGCACCTCGATCTAGAATCACAACAAACCAAAGGCTTGCAGCGGTGGTAGCCACAAGCCCAAGAACAGAAACGGTTACGAAAGCGAGCGGTCGTTCTTCAAATTGGAGCCTGAATTGCCACGGTATTCCCGCGACACCGACCGCTGCCGTCCCCATGGCAATCCTCATATGTTCCGCATAACCTTCATCGCTGAGAAAAAGACGGCTTAGTGGTGTAGCCAGTATCCAACCAACCAAAATCATCATCACGGCGCTGGGAAAAAGCACCGCAGCAGCACTCCAGATGATACTTTTACGCTCATGAGGCTCGCGGGTATCGAAGTACAGGACGCCGATGGAACTGCCAAGCCCTAACGCAAAGATCGAAGCCGTGAAACCTCCGACCACCGTAAGTATTGAAACAACTCCGTAGTCTTCCGGCGTCAAGTAGGCCGTAAAAATCGGCAGGAGCAATAACGTGACGAGTTTGTTGGCTACATTTCCAAACCCGTATATGACACTGCCAGCGAACAGCCGTTTCATCGGCGATTCTGCCGTGCCTGACTGGACTCCTGATTGCGTCATACCTTCCAAGACTGACCTAGCATCCCATCGCCCTGCAAGCAAGATCCGGAGAAGATCGCAACAGCGCTAGCGGCCCGTTAGAAGTCCTCCATCCGTGCTGAACGCTCGACACAATACCCCTGTGATAGGAGGGTGTACTCATTCACATAGTCTGACGAACCTTCTTTGGTGGCACGTTGAAAAAACGTCAAGATAACGTCAATGATGCTTATCCGGTTGACTCCACAGACCTCAAGGGATTGCCATTTGAAAACTGGCAGCCTCATATGACCTACAATCCATTGTGTGGTGTGGACCTAGCCGGATAAGCATAATTTCCTTAATTGTTCCCGCACACCAAGCCGTCCATTATTCATCGTCTCGACCATATGCCCTGCTCCACTCACGAACATATCCGACTTGAAATGGGATCTGGGACCACATGGAGCTGTTTCGGCAAGAGCGCAATCGATCATAGAAGCAAAAGCACGATACGAATACTTACCGGATAGGCAAATGTCAGCGTACGCCTGTTCGACAAGCTTGCTCATAAGCTGGATATCTTTAAGCCTGTCCAACACCTCGCCTAAGTTGGAATAATCGCGCTTCAACGGAATGTAATGCCGATCCGCCTCAAAGACACCGTCATATTGACCTTCAACAAGTACCTGACAAGTCTTCGTCACAACCGCCTCGAAATGTCGAGGTCCTATCGTGAAAAACTGGTGGCCATCCCAGCCCTTTGGAAGGGTCTGGCTTATCTGCTCGTACGATACGGCAGGATCCGATCGAAGCTTGGTCTGGATCCAAGCCTTGATTTCTCCACGCCGATCGAGCACGCTCGAGCCACTTTCACATCCAATAATGGCTCGACCGGAGGCGAGAAATTTTTCCCACCGATCACCGACGATGGTATCCTCTGGCCTCGTCGAGATATCGCACTTCATACCCTTCTCACTTGCCTTTTCAACTACTCTATCAGCAATCTGAGACTTCATCTGTCCATGACTCCCAAACCAATAGGGCAATCGAGTAGCACGGTAGACGATGTCGATGGGCCTCTCTTCCAGGGGAGGTTGCCGTCCCCCCCATCGGCTCATTGCCTTTTCATCGATATACCCGGTAAAGGCCTTGTAGAAGGAAGCCGTCTTGTGCATCAGTGGATACAACATGGCATGATGCGATCGATCAAAGTTCGAAAAAATGACCGACACATTCCATTCATATAGCCATTCATCCAAGACTTCGGAATGATCGTATTCATCCTGCGGCATAGCCAGTTTTCCACAATCGAGGTCAGCAACCCATTGCAACTTCCACTTCCAGTCATAAAACGTATGCGACCAACGCATGCACAAAAACGTGGTATGCAGGATCACGGCATCGAATCGTGCATGACGCAACCAATTTGGAGGGGGGTAAAATGCATTGTAGTAGAGGACGTTATGGGAGACCTCACTCCAATCCATGACATGGAGGTGCGCATAGATCGCCGGTCTCATTCTTGAGAGTGGCTCGGGATGCCAGTAGAGGACAAGAATACTTTTGGGAACTAGGGACACTGGTATGAGCCTTCTTCCGCAAGCAACGCTTCGATAGCTTGCCGGTATGGGAGGGACAGATTAGCCCAGTTAAATTCGTCTTGAGTTGCCTTATATGCATTCTCCTTAAGTTTACAGAGCAGGGCGGTATTGTTGATCAACCCTTGCACAACCTCTTTCAAACTGTCCGGCTTTAATGCATCGTAGGTAGCCCCACATTTGTACTGGCTGAGGATCTGAGACACATATTCCATTTCATTGGTGGAGAGTACCGCCAGTCCTGCCTGCATATATTGCGAAAGTTTATTAGGGCAGGCTAAAACATGATTGAGGCTTGGCCCCCGGTAAGGAATCACACCGACATCCGCCTGTGATGCAGCTTCGACGAGCTGATCCTCAGCTACCGCCTCTTCTATCTGAATACGTCCTTTGGAGATCAGATTGCCATGAACCTTGCACAACCGTAGGAAGTATTCGTTCATTGGGGCGCGCAACAAGAGTATTACCCTCTCATCGTTGATAAGAGCCCACGCACTCAAGAACTCCTCAAAGCCTCGTCCTGGCACAATACGGCCTTGGACTAAAAACTTAACTGGGAAGGTAATGGGTCGAGCGCAGGATGGTTCGACCCTTTTTTTCAAGGGCTGAGCGTTCGGAACCGAGACAACGTGTTTGATACCATATTGACGCTCGAGATAGTCTGTAATCTGAGGGCTGACCGTAATCACGGCATCAGCTTTTCTGATCGCCCTACCCTCGATAAATGCAATGACGCGCCGCTGCAACTTACCGCCCTCTAGGAAGGCCTCCGGCCATACCTCATGCGAGTCATAAATTACAGAGCAACCCATGAGTTTCTTAAGCTCTACCCCGACGACCAACGTATATATGTCGTGACAAACAACAACCCTAGGTACAACAGATACCGATCTGGCTCGTTTAAGGAGTGTTCTGTAAATGACGCGCATGCCATAAAGGATCGAGGCGCAATACATTAAAGAGGGCCAAGCACGTCGCAATGCATCTGTCACCCCACTCCATTTGCTTGAACCTTTCGAGGATGGGCCGTTAGTCCGCGCAGAACGTTTTCTGTATGCCAATCGCTGCTCCAACAGAGGCCGCACAATCTGATCGACGCGCAAGAATCGGAGAAGTTGCCTGCATTTGGAAGAGTTGAGAATCGTTTCCGTAGGGTCGCAGAGGAGTTGGAGGAAGAGACTTAGTGCTTTGCTGCGGTCGCTTGAGTATGGGAAAACGCGTTCAATAAAGACCCGTCCATCATACTGTCTGGTAGGTTTGGGAGTGACAGCCCAGGAAAACCCCAACACATCGGTCCGCCCCACTTGCCTACAGAGATCAATGACCCAGCCAACCCTGGGGTCCTCATCGGGCTCATGAGGCACTAGCATCAGGATTCGTCGAGGATAGCTCTCCTCCCGATCATCGGAACAGATGCCAGAGGCACACCCCGACGCTTGGCTTCTTGGAACTCGCATCTTAATAGTCACCACAAATCACGAATGCTAGCGCTGTACTCGTTACAGAGGTCTTGTCAATAGGTGTGGAAATGGAATCAGGCGGCGACCTCCTTCGACGTG
>JBBIJI010000002.1:0-181144 GCA_037446055.1 Nitrospiraceae bacterium | reverse complement strand
CGAGGGTGGAGAGTCATGCGCTCTCTCATTTACCCACTCCAATCTGCGGAGAGCCCTTTTCCGGATGTCTATGTCCACTCTAATGTCCTGACTGCCCATTCCACAAGCCGGTCTGAATCCTCGATCACATCCACCGGCACTTCGTAATAGGTCTTGAGGGTCTGCCTGGCATTCGGACGGAACGGCTTCATGCCCTTGGCGAGATAAGCCGAGCGCGTGTGCTCGTCGGTTTTGAAATAGAGGCGGCCCTTGTGGATGATCCCGAAAAAGACGGAACCCTGATAGAGCCCGTACCCTCCGAACATGGCGCGGCAGGTTACAACACGCAAATCAGCGAGCTGATCGAGGACAAAATCTTTAAACCCGTCATGTTTCGGCCCCATAGTGGACTCACAGTGGCTTGCGCGCGGCAACCACGCGCACAGCGATGGGAAAGGTGATTCGGTCTCCACGCCGATACCCTGTTGAGGCTTCCATGATGAGGCGCCTAACCTCTTGCACCTGGGCCGGCAAGAGCTTGGCCAGCAGCGCCTGTAACGGCGCCGACAGGTCCATCATGCTGGCGCAGTACTCTTCAGCGGACGCATAGGTCCACTCACCGAGTACCTCCTGTTCCGCGACATCGATGAATCCCGCCTCCTGCAACATTCCGGCGAGGTCTCCCGGCTGGGCGACATGAAAGATACCGGGCGCCGTCGGGTCCGGTGGCGGAAGCTCGACCGCTTGCCGGATCGCGTCCATCGCCAGACGGATCGATGGATTCTTTTCGGGAACGGACCACACAGCGGTTGCGATCCAGCCTCCCGGTTTGAGTACGCGCGCGATCTCGGCTGCGGCCCTCGGAAGCTCGGGCAGGAACATCAGGCAAAAGCGACTCGTCACCGCGTTGAACGAATCTGCTTCGAAAGTGAGCGTGGTCACATCGCCGGTTCGGAACCTAATATTCGTGAGCCCGAGCCGTTTCGCTTTCCGTTCCGCTACCGCGAGCATGTGCTCGGCCAGATCGATTCCGACCACGCTGCCTGATGGGCCGACCGTCTGCGCTGCGAGCAGGGCCGGATAGCCGGTGCCCGATCCGAGATCGAGCGCGCGCAAGCCCGGGTGAAGTCGGGCGTCGGCCACGAGCCGGTGATTCAGAAACGCCATCTGCTCGTCGAAGAAACGATCCCATTTTTCCCATGAGCCAGCGACCCGGTTCCAATCCTGTCGCTGTGTCTCGATGACTTGTTCTGGAGTCTGCTGAGCCAAGACAGGCGTTCCTATTGACCGATGACCAATGACCAATGACCAATGACTTCTCAATGTCACTTCAAGGCCTGAAGCGTCTCTCGCAACTCTTTGACCTCCGCCGCGAGAAGATCCAGATGCTGGTCGCGTTGCGGCTGGTCGTCCTTGTATTTCCACAATCGCTTAAAGATGGCCCAGAGCTCTTTATCGTGGGTCACGGCCAACGCATAGGCGGGCTGTTCCCGCTTGGCCTTATCGACACAACAGAGCGAGTTATGGAGCGCGTGAAATTGATTGTGAAGGTCGTCGAAGGCTTGATCAACGCCTCTTCCTCCCTTCGCCGCCTTCGGGGTCGTCTCCATCATGGTGGTGAGATTGATCGCCGTCTCGATCCCGCTGGCGCCCTTCGCCTTCTCGGTAAATTGGGTGGCGCGGGGATAGAACAAGTAACTGCACCCGGTCAGTCCGATGAACACAAGAGCCAACGCTAGAAAACCCATGATGCGATGCATGAAAGCCTCCTTTCAAGCATTATCAGGCTGCTAGTCAAGCACGTTGTCGTATCAAGATCAATGCCGCTCAAGAACGCAGTCATGGGAGGGGACTGATACGGCGATCATGGTGAAATCGTCCCACAACAGTCATTCATCTTTCAGTCGGCTCGGGCATGCGAACTTCTCGCATCACAAGAATGGCCAGGGCGAGGGCTTTTATCCGAATGTCCTGGTCTCGATAAAAATGATCGAGCCCCGGCTCCAGGATGACGTGTCCGTTTGGCACGAGTTCGTCGGCAAGCAACGTCAATCCATCGTTGGGCCCATAAGCCGACAATTCTCGGTAACGATCCATGACGTCCTGGCTGACCTGGCCGGACAGGGGGACGGCGATGTACTGAAGCATGTAGAGATGCTTTGGGAGTGTCAGAGACGCGAATCGGTCCCAATTCGCCCGTACCGTGAGTCCGGGCAAGCTTCGAGAATCGATGCCGTTCGCCAAAAAAACGAGTTTCACCAACCACCATTTCCACCAGGTGGTCGCATGGTCGGCCAGATAGGTGCCACGTAAGATCCCGCCGACGCTCACCCAGGCCTTGACCTTATAGAGCTCTTTCTCATCGAGGAAACGCCCGAGCGCGAGAGCAGTTTCCGGTCCTCCTTTACTGGTGCTCACCACGATAATAGGTCGTCCTGCCGTCACCTCTTCCCGGATAGTCTTGGCTATGATCTCGGCGTTCTCTTCCACAGTACCGTCTTCCAGCGTTTCAATCAGGGCCGTATCAAAGCCGAATTGATGCAGATAGGCACGCGGAGCGGCCAAATCCGCCCCCGTATGTCGATGGCTCCTATAATGAAATCCGGGAACGAACAGGATGCGATAGGACGCTTGGTTTGCATCGAAGTCAGAGGAGCGTGGCGTCCCTGCGCGGAATTGGTGTAGCTCGTGTTGGAATGCCTGTTGAAGCCGCTGATTATCGCTTTGGGCTAGCACTCTGCGGCAAAAGTAAATGGCGGCAAAGTCGACGGATGTTTCAGCAGCCAGCTCCCGAAGCCTGCCCCGGTCCAGCGGTTTTGCATCATACCGGGACACGATCGTGTGAATGAGGTCCTTGATGTCAGAAGGCAGGGTCGCTTGGGGCCCGAGAAAGTGCGCAGCCAGTTCGGAATCCACTGTTGTCGTCAAGGTATTTCCGCCGATCACGCCAGTGGCTACGTGCTGCTTTGCGGTGCACCCCGGCAACACCACAGGGACGCCAGCCAGCACAATCGCGATCATGAGGCCGATCAAGCTTTGCGACCACCCTCTCCGGCCATCTTCGCGCTGTGACAGCGGAAAGGAAGCGAACGGCATATACGTCACTATCGCCCTTTCGGAGCCTCTGTCGATGTGGCGGTGTGTGCGCGCCGGATCGGCGTCATGGTCCGACCTTTCTCGTGTGCACGTGACGGTTCTTGTGCCGCTGATTCGTCGCCAAACGTGCCACAAAGTCCAATCCCCGTGTAAGCCAGGCTCGCAATTGCGCGGTGGTCTTCGTTCCGTTCGGACCGACGTCGATATAGCCCTTCATCGGCCTTCCGGTGAAATCCATCGGTCTCGTGTGCGGCTCCTTCAGCGCCGCATCGTTTCCCTCGGGGCCGACGCGCACGACCAGGTCGTCTCTCAAGATGCCCGCGAACATCTTCCTGTGTGACAGATAGGCCAGCCCTCCGAACATCTCTTTCTCGACCAGCGCACGTTGCCCCTTGAGTATTGCCCGCACGCGTTCGGCCAGTTGTTCATCGTAAGCCATGGGCAGGTACTCCTTGTTGCATAACGGGAAGCGATAGCGGCGCCCAGCATGGAGAACCGGCAGACGATCCGCTTCTTCCGCCGGCTACTCCATCGTGTAGAAGAACTCTTCCTTCACGATCTTGCCGTTCTGGACAGTGTACAGACCGACTTCGTCCATGGTCATGCGCTTGCCCGTGTGCTTCGGCGTCACGTCATATTTGAATCGCACGATAAACCGATCACCGTGCGGGAACGGCCCCTCGGCCACCCCGCTATGGATGACGTGATTGTCAGTCCACCACTGGTTCTTCCGTTTGATCGCCTCGATGCCCTTCTGGGTCTGCCCCATACCGGCATGGCGATTGGCTCGATGCTCTCGACGTTCGCGGCATACAACCGATCGATGGCCTCCTGATTCTTGCCCTGGTTGCACAGAGCCACGAGTGTCTTGCCGATCTCCAAGCTCGTCATGATCGATCCTCCTCTGTTGGCGGTTGAGATGCACGCACCAGCTGTTTTCGATGTCTCTCTATTGGCGATCACCGTCTTGATTGCCGCCCGCACCGGCTTGCGGATACTGAGTGCAGTAACCACGGAGCGTCCAGTCCGGCTTCGTCAATACGTCATGGCGCCTGGTTTGCCTGCTGCAGTCGGGTCAGTCCATAGAACTGCAACAGCGCGAAGGCCGCCACGAGATCAGCCACGATTCCCACGGCCCATTTGCCGGCAAGCGTAAGCGGGATAGAGTCGGCGATGAGCAACAGCGCGCTGCCGAAGACCCAGGCGCCGTCGAGCGCGATTGCGCTCCAGACTTCTCGACGGTCTGGGCTTGGGCGGCTCGCCACCACAGAAAGCCACACAGCGAAGACCAAAAGACCGGGGCCGAGTCCGCGGATGATCCAAGGCGTCTCGACTCCGAGAAACTCGGCGATCGGTCCGGCCGCGATCAGCAAGACCAGACCGGACAAGCCTGAGAAGACGGCGTTTGAGCGAAGGGATATTCGTAGCCATCGCGACGGGTCGTTGAAGGAATCCATGGCTCCCTCCATCCGAGCATGGAATGACCGTTCCAAAATAGGGCCCAAAAAATTAGTCGAGGATTGCCAGCGCCGTCTCTGCTGATTGCTTCACCGCCTCCGCCGACGCGCCAGCTTTGATCATGACGATCGTTCCCTGCATCATCGTTACCAGAAGTCGTGCGAGCGCGCGTGGGTCCTTGTCCTTCGCCAATTCACCCTGATGCTTGGCGCGGGTCAACACCTTGCAGAAGATGTCCTCTGCCGTCTTGAGCGCTCCCGCCAGTTTGCCGGCAATATCGTGTTCATGCGGTGCAAGCTCCATGACGGTATTGGCGATGAGACAGCCTTTCCGTTCCGTGTCGGCCAGGGCCGCGTCCATCATGGCTCTGATGAATCGTTTGAGCGTCTCGAGCGCCGGTCCCGGTTTATCCAGCATGGAGAACCGTTGGGCAATGAACCCGTGGCAGTACCGATCGATGGCTTTCAAGAAGAGCTGCCGTTTGTCGCCGAACGTGTCGTAGAGCGAGCCTCGATTGAGATCCATTGCGGTCAGCAGATCATCCATCGACGTGGCCTCGTAGCCCTGGCGCCAGAAGACATGCATCGCCTTCTCGAGCGCTTCTTCTGGAACAAATTCTTTCGGCCGAGCCATGTCGGATCCTCGATGACGAGGTGCTTCTTATTACAAAATGGAACGATCAGTCAAGAATTCCCAAATCACCTCACTTCTCGACGCAGGTGGCTCCGGACAAGTCTTTCGTCTCGAATTGGCAAGCCAGTTCCGACTCTGGCCCTCCGTGCGCTTTTTGATTAAGTCGACCAGCCTGCCCTTCGCTTGCGATTCTGCGTGGTTCCGAACAAGCAGCGTGCGCCTTTACATTCCCCCGACGGGTGCTAGGCTTGCACACAGGCCGCAGAAAGAAGCTCCAACCACCATAAACGCGGCGAAACGACGAATACCATGATCACCAGGACGCGCCTCCTCATAGGGACCATGATCGTCATCGGGGTGCTGACACTCGGTAGCTCCTCAGTCTGGGCGGATTCACTTCCAGGGGCAAGCGACCAAACCCCGACGGCGACGATCAAAGCCGCAGTCGCCGAATTGTTCCGGGTCCTCGATGACGAAAGCCTCAAGGTCCCGGAACGGGCGGAGGACCGGCGACGGGCCATCGAGCAGGTGCTCAAGAGTTATGTGAGCTATGAAGAGATGGCCCAGCGGGCGCTCGGGGCGACATGGACCACCCTTCGCGCCGAAGAACGGCGCGAGTTCGTGGAGCTCTTCGTCCAGCTCCTGAGGGATGCCTTCGCGAATCGCATCAACGACCATGCCGATGAACAGGTGATCTATCGAGGAGAGATCCTGCATGACACGTTCGCCGAGGTCCATACGAAGCTCGTGGGCCGCAAGATCGACACCACGTTGGACTTTCGTGTGGTCAATCACGGGGGTCAATGGCTTGTCTATGACGTGGTGATCGACGGCGCCAGCGTCGTATTCAACTACCGAGTCCAGTTCACCCAGGTCATCAAAGAAGTGTCCTACGCCGGTTTGGTAAAGCAAATGCGCAAGAAGACAGCGACCCTCAAGCGCTTCGAAACCAGTCCTCAGCCGCAGCCCTCGGGCGACTAACCCTCCGACGGACCCCGTTGCTGAAGTTGCGCCGCGAGAACCCGCTTATTCCCCGGAGAACCTCCGGCTCACTCTGAATCGCCGTTCCGTGCCCGCACACCTTCCTGCGTTATGCTCGCGAGCTGTCATGTCTCCGCTTGCCTCAGACTGCGCGGGCTTGCTACCCTGCTGCACACTCGAAGAAGAAAATGGGTGAGCCGAGAGAGCCGAAACGTCTCTCGCGACCGGAGGTCGGACCATGGCTGACAAAAAGATCATCGCAGTGGTCGGGGCAACGGGGCAGCAAGGAAATGGATTAGTTCGCGCGATCATGAACGATCCGGGCAGCGGCTTCAGGGTTCGCGCGCTCACACGTAACGTGAATTCGGACAAAGCCAAGTCGCTCGCCAACCTGGGAGCCGAGGTAGTCGCAGCCGATTTAAACGACGCCGACAGCGTGAACCGAGCATTCACGGGCGCGTACGGCGCCTTCTGCCTGACGAATTTTTGGGAACACTTCTCGCCGGAGAAGGAGTTTGCCCAGGCGAAGACCATGGCGCAGGCGGCCAGGCGGGCGGGGCTTCAACACGTGATCTGGTCCACGCTCGAGGACACCCGTCGGTGGGTTCCCCTCAGTGACCAACGCATGCCGACGCTGATGGGCAAGTACAAGGTGCCGCACTTCGATGCCAAGGGTGAGGCCGATGCCGAGTTTACCAAACTGGGCGTCCCGACGACCTTCCTCCTCACGTCCTTCTACTGGGAGAACCTGATTTTCTTCGGCATGGGCCCCAAGAAGGGACCGGACGGCAAGCTGGCGATCACCATGCCGATGGGCGACAAGAAGCTGCCCGGCATTGCGGTGGATGACATTGGGGCGTGCGCATTCGCCCTCTTCAAGAAGGGGCGTGAATTTGTCGGCAAGACGGTCGGCGTCGCCGGCGAACACCTAACCGGAGCGCAGATGGCGGTCTCGCTGACCAAGGCGTTGGGGAACGAGGTGCGCTACAACGCCGTAGCCCCTGAGGTCTACGCCAAATTCGGCTTTCCGGGGGCGGATGACATCGCCAACATGTTCCAGTTCAAGCGCGACTTTAATGATGTCTTCTGCGGCCACCGCGATCTCGCTGTCGCCCGCGGGCTCCATCCTTCGCTGCAGACCTTCGACCAATGGCTGGCCGGCAATAAGCACCGGATTCCGCTGGAGTAGGGGCGCGGATTGACCGCTGCGTCGACGGCTTGCCTGCCGATTCCTACGAGAGGTAAGATCGACCCCTGCCGGACTATGGAGGGCTTATGGACGTACGTGCCACCTCGCCAAGGCGTCGCTTATCCTTGGATCGCAACATCGAACGGCTTCGGGAGCAGCTCGCGCAGCTTGCGCCGTATTTGGGCAAGGGCAGGCCGACCCGCAGCTTGGAGGAGTTCGACCTCGAAACGGAACGGTTGATCAGCGACATTCTGGGGGAAAGCTCGGAGTTGGTCGAGGCGTATGAATACGCTGAATTAGGCGAAGCGGGCGGTCTGGTGAACTTGACGGATGAGGCACCGGAGAGCGCAGGCCTCGATAGCCAGCGGCAGAGCGTGCTGCAACGAAGCCGCGTCTTGGAGAGTTGCATCGCCGAGCTCGAAGCGCGTCGGGCCGCGAGCGCGAAAAAGCGCAAAGCCGGCGAGCAGGCGTTGATCGGTCCACAGGTCGCGGAGCATATGACGCCGGAAATCCGCAGTGTCTCCGCGAACGCGAGCCTTCGGGAGGCGGGTCGGCTCATGCAGCAATGGAGGACGGGCTCCCTCCTCGTGACGGACGGCAAGGCCTATGTCGGGCTCATCACCGATTCGGCGCTCGCGCGGGATGTCGTCGCCAACGGGCTCGATCCCAATACGACCACCGTCAAAGTCTGCATGAGAACCCCGCTGATCACCATTCGCGGCGATCGACCGCTCATCGATGCGGTGCGTATGATGAAAGAGCAAGCCACCCGGCACTTGGCGGTGACGCAAGACGAAGAAATCATCGGACTGATTTCAGTCTCCAATATTCTGCGGTACTACTCAGGCGTCGTCTAGCGCGGCCCGTCGTTCGTGAGGCGTCGCTCCTTTGGCGAAACACGAGATACGCTTCACGAGAGACGCCACATGTACGTGCTATCAGCTATAGGCCATACGCGATGAGCTCGTAGAGTAGGGAGGGGGGTAATGGGACCGACGAAGGCCATCGTCAAGGGGAACACATTGTATGAAGCGGTGAGCGGCCGACTCATCAAAGCCGGATTCGCCAGTCAGCAAGAGATCGAGGACTACGTCAAACGTCATTATCTCGCGCTGCCGGTGGTCGACGATGCCGGCAACGCCTGGCTGTTCGAGGGCAAACCGGTCTATTGTTTCCGGGGCGTGCAATACGAGACGGTGGACGACCACAAACTCCACCTCGCGAGGTGTCCAGATTGCGGAGGAATGGGCGTTCGCATAGACGAATTCGTGGTAGAGTCCGATTGCATCCGCTGCACGGCCTGCGGGCATGAGTTCGACGCGCGGCTGGAGATGATGGAAACGTAGGAGGGGCGGTCTGGTCTATCCCTCGTGCTCGCAGACCCCGCGCCAAAAGGTAATCAGATGGTCGTATTGAGGGCGGCGCTCGGTCGATGCGCGCAATAAGGGATAGACCCAGACAACCCATTGGAGAAAGGAAGGAGCAAGCTTGGAAGGACCATAAATGTAGCCTTACTCGACAGCCGCATGAGGGCAGCGCTTGTCGTAGTAACCAGTCGGCGGTCAAGGCCGCGCGCCTGAACTGTCGAACTTCTTGCCCCTCTCCGGCAGCCTGATCAGGTACGTCCCCGAACCTTCTGCGGTGACCCGAATGCGCCCCAACCGGCTGAGACGATCGACTTCGAGGAAGACTTGGTTCCAGGTGAGGTCCGGCAGACTGTCGGCTAATGTATCGAGGTCGCAGGTGTGAGCGCGCCTCACGGCTTTGAGAATTCTGATCGTCACGGGCGATCGCGAAGCCATGGCCATGTCCTCCTTCGCACATCCGAATGCTCAGTGCCCCTTCCTGCTTGCAACCTGTTCATCTACTCCTCAATGGCTGTCCCGGGAAAGATGATCCCATACTCCTCTGCCGGCATCGCCTGCTGCGCCAAAAGGGTCAACTCGACAGCCGCATCGTCACCCAGGCCGTAGGCGCGATTCGCGATCATCTTGAGAAACACCCCCATCTCCAGCTTCGTACCCCAATGGTCTCCACGGTTCACGGCGCTGCGGACCCGCTCCAGCTCCCGTGCGTAGGGCGAGAAATCGTAGGCGGGATATCTCGATTTGAAGTGAGTCGCGAGCCGGCGCCCAAGCTCGTCCACCCAGGTCGACTGAGCCGCTCGACCTTCGGCGGCGGCGACGGTTGCCGGCACGAAGGGAGGAGCCTTGCCGGCTTGAACCTGTTCCACCCCATCAGGGAAGAGGGCGACAGAGCCCAGAATCAGGACCACCATCGTCATGTGGGCTGGACTGCTGATGAACCCCATGAGGACAACCTCGTCCGCAAGGATCAGCATCCGAGGGAGTGAAGCTTATCGACAACGATCCGGCGTAAGAGTCGCGAGGACTGCGATGAGATCCCGCGCGCAAGAGGAAGTGATAAAGAACGCAGCGCGCGGATGAAACAGCAGTCGGCGTAACTGAAACGTCAGGCGATCATGCTACGCCGGTGTGCGGCATCGGTCAACTGGCGGTCGAGGCGCGAAGATGGCCGGGTCCCAGCGATCACCACTTATCTGCCTGCAAGAAGTCGAAGGGCCGCTGTGAATAGCCGCTTCTCGGGCAACGCATCCCCCCGTGATTCGTCAGCCGTGGCGCGTCACTCTCAGCCGTCAGCTCTACGTTTGAGAGCTGAGGCTGTGGCCTTCAACGGTACTTGGCGAAACAAATGAGATCGAGATGATGGTAGTGATTGGGGAGGACGGTTTCCGATTTGTAGCCGAGACTCAAGAAAAAGTGAATGTTTCTCGCCGTGCGCAGCATGGTGCAGGCGTAGAACTTATGGGCATCGGTGGTGACCCGTTCGATTTCCTGCATGAGGGCTTTCCCCACCCCGTGGCCTTGATGGGCGGGACTGACGGATAACAAACGGATGACACAGACTCCCGCCACGGTCCAAAAGCGCACCGACCCGACGACCGCACCGTCCGCTTCAGCTACGAGGATGCGTTTCTCCTTGGCATCTTGCTTGAGGCTGTCGAGCGTTTCGGTGGTCCATGCGCTGACTTCATAGACATTGGCATATTCGCCGAAGGCCGCCTGTTGCACGCGCAACACGGACTCGAAATCCGCTTCAGTCGCCGGTCTGATACGAATCATGAGTAGGCGGTCGATTGGGATGCTTCAGATTCGCGCATTCATAGCGGAAGGACGGACGATTGGCAAGTCTTGCAGCGAGGGAGGTAGATTAATAATTTCTATCCCCTTGCGCGTATCTTGAAACACTTCACGAGATACCGCTTTTCTCCTCCTGCTGCATCGGGGGCGGGCGGAGAAGGAAGATCTGAGGACTACGTGTCATGTTGAGAGAGTCGGCTACGCAGAGCAAAGATCTCCTGAGGGGCCGGTCCGTCATCGTCGCGGGGGCAGGCCTGGCGGGACTCACGGCTGCCGTTGAGTTGCACAATGCCGGAGCACGGGTCACGGTGCTGGAAGCGCGAGAGCGCGTCGGAGGACGCGTGTGGACGGTGCGTGATGCATTCGCCGAGGGGCAACATGCCGAAGCCGGCGGGGATCTCATCGAGACTGATCAGGCGGCAATCCGTCGGCTGGTCGATCAGATGGGGTTAGCCTTGAGGCCAGTCCTTCGCGGAGGGTTTGCCTTCGTGCGACGAGGTCCCGGACGACATCCCAACAAACCGGTTTCCTCCGTCCATCAGCTCTGGCCCAGGATCGCGAAGCTCTGTGAGCCGTGGATCCAGGCCTATCGGAGGAGTGAGCAGCGTTGGGACAGTCCCGTTGCGCGCATGCTCGGCTGCTTGTCGGTGGCCGATTGGCTCGATCAGATCCATGCGGATCGACAGACGCGCGCCTTCATGCGGGGTCTGCGAGGGTTTTTCCTGGCCGATCCGGAGGATCTGTCATCGCTCGCCTTGGTGGATGAGCTCGCCTCTGAGACGCGGGGGCGCGGTCAGTTCTATCGCATCATAGGCGGCAATGATCGACTGGCAACATCTCTTGTCGCAAGGCTCCGCGAGCCGGTGCGCCTGCGGGTGGTGGTACTCGCTGCCACACAGACTCGAAACAGGGTGCGGGTCACGGTCGGCAATCACGATGGAACCCACACGCAGATCGTCGCGGACTACCTCGTTCTTGCCGTACCTGCCACGACATTGCGGCACATCGTGTTGAGACCCCCGCTGCCGACGCGCCAACGCAAGGCCGTCCAGGACTTGCGCTATGGACGGGCCACGAAAACGCTGCTGCAATTCACGCCCCGGTTCTGGCAGCAACAGGGGCGCCCGCGTGCCTATGGAACCAATCTGCCGATCGGCGCGGTGTGGGATGGAAACGAGGAGCAGCGCGGACGCGCAGGCATCCTGACGCTGCTTGCCGGCGGATCGGCCAGTAGGGAAACACGAACACTCATGGCCAAGCGCGGGGTCGAGGCTCTTGTGGAAGCCTTAGAATGGCTTGGCGCGACGCAGAATTCGGTGCTCGCCTCTCGAACCATCTGCTGGGAAGACGATCCTTTGGCACAGGGGGGCTATGCCTATTTCGATCCTGCGTACGACCCTGAACTCCGAGCTTGGTTGGCCAGGCCCCATGGCCGGATCGTCTTTGCCGGCGAGCACACCAGCCTTCGCTGGCAAGGATACATGAATGGCGCGGTCGAAAGCGGGTTGCGCGCCGCCGCAGAGGTGCAGGCGCTGCATTGGCAGGCGCGCCGCAATCGGTCATCCGGCGCATGACCGCGCAGCCTTCCGTGCAAGCCGCGCAATCGGAGTGTCCACGTCGTGGAGGCTACACACAGACTGCGGCTGTTCTGACCTCGGCATCGGCCCAAACCGGCTTGGCGCAAACTATCTCGTCGCTCGTGACGTGCATCGGCTTGTGACGTGTGGGGTTGGAAAGTCTGGCGAATCATATGAAAGTGAGCCGATGTCGTGCGCCGATTCAACCGAAGTTGGAGGAACTTTCAGTCTCTGTATCGGGCCTTGGCGGATACGTGGAACGCGCCATGCTCGTGCCATAAGCCATACGCCATTCACCATCTGCGGCTCTTGAATCAGTTGCGGAAGATAGCTGGCAAGCAAGGGAATCAGTATCGGACGCTGATGCACGAGCTGCTCGATCGAGCAGCCTTGCGGGCTGCGTGAGGAGGAGATAATGATTCCCGACCCCTATCTTTTCCCTTGAGGCCGGCTTTCGCAATGGGCCAATTGTCAAAGTCAAGACCAGACCCCCTCTAGCCTTCTAGACCCCCTCTAGCCTTCTAGGCTATCGTTGGTGCGGCCGGCTGCACCTGCCCACCCCCGATCCGCGATTTTCTCATGGCCGGAATGAGCATGGGGACGCGTCGGCGGTAGGTTGCGTAGGCCTCCCCATGGACGGCCACCAGGTCCCCCTCCTCCAGTTGAATGGCGATCAGGATGTAAGCAGTCGTCGCAATGGCGAAGACCAGATGAGCTGCCGTCATCGTCGGGGTGGCCCAGAAGGTGCACAACCAGCCCACATACAGTGGATGCCGGACATATCGATAGAGACCCGGCGTCTTGAAGGACAGCGGCGTGTAGGGCAGACCTCTTAGATAGAGCCAGACCTGGCGCAGGCCGAACAGGTCGAAGTGATTGATCAGGAATGTCGCCACCAAGACAAGGAGCCACCCGCCAGCAAACAAGGCATACAGGACGCCACGGCCAATGGGATTTTGTACGTCCCAGATGGTTCCGCCCATGGGCTGCCAGGCATGAAAGAGCAGCAGCAGGGCCGCGCTTGAGAACAGCACATACGTGCTGCGTTCGACTGGCTTCGGCACGAAGCGGGTCCACCATCGTTTAAACGCTGGTCGTGCCATCAGACTGTGTTGAACCGCAAAGATGCCCAGCAACAGCGTGTTGATCAGCAAGGCCTGACCAAAAGGAACCGTTGCCTCACTGTCGATCGTCCGTGCCGTGCCGATATTGCCGATGAAGGCGATCGCGTAAAGAAATGTCGCCAGAAATAGGAGATAAGTGAGGATACCGTATGTGAAAGCAAGAATCCGGTTCATGACTTTGTCCTCCTTGGTGTTGTGATAGATCGTGCTGCTGACTTCTGGTGAGTCGCCAAAACAACAGTCGGTCGGCAATCCGGCAGAACGATACCCACTTCATGATCACCCCCGCTCGAGGCACATCCGGCGGAACGCCGTCCCGCACGGTGGCAGAGCTGTGGTCATGACGAGGTAGGTTTGTTTGACGTACTCCCATGACAAGGGTTTCCTGCGGTTCCAGGTGGCAAGCGATAACGTTCGCGCCAGCAGACAATAGCCCGCCACCACACGGACTGCGGTGCCGATGAGTTGCATCCAGTGGATCCACCTCAAGGGGCCCCATAGGCCACCTATCAGCATGGCGAGGTAAGCCGTCCGGACCTGAACGGCGAAAGCGCTGAAGTCGCCGGTGATCCACAACGCATGACCGATCTGAACCACGCCGAGCACCATCGCAAGGACCAGGCCCCACGGCCAGCCGAAAAGGCCGGCAGCGAGGAGGCTCACGGTCAAGAGCCAGTACCACCAGCTCAGATCTTGTATGTGTTTCATCGCATCGCCTCTTCCCGCTGAACTCGATGCTAGGGGCTACAGCAGCATTGGTGCCAGGGCGAACGCGACACCGTCTTGTCGAAGATTCAGCGGCTTAGAGGGAGAGGAAACGGCCCGGAGATTTGCGAAAATTCATGATTCACGAATTTTCATGAGCAGGATCATGAATTTTCCCAGACAGCGTCGAAAGGTCTTGCTGGATTCAAGCGGGCTTCTGAATGCTCAAGACATTCATGCGTGACGAAATGATGGAAGGATTCATCCTGAGCAGCCTTGCAGCGCCGGCCTCGCCTGAGACTTTCCAATTCGTGAGGAAGACAACGGTGCCAGGAACCGTTTCCGCTTCGTCCGGTGCGGCGTTGCGGCACAACTGAAGAGAAAGGTGTCAGGAACCTTTCCGCCCACAAGACGGTTCCTGACACCTTTCTCTTCAGTCTCATCAGCGCTCGCATCTCGTTAAATGTGTCGCGTAACTCAGCACGCAGGAGTCGAGCAACCGGACCATTCGACTATTTCTGACCGGCATGTCAGGCGAGCAATGTAGAGCCCGAGGAAATTTCGAGACCGGCGATTGACAGAAGTCCATCGCGGTTCGTAGGCTGAAAAAAAGGAGGGTTCATTATGCCAATTCTGCTCGTTCTCTTCTTCCTCGTCGCAGCGGTTACTCAGGCCACAGCCTTAGAGGGGTCTCAGCCGACCGCAGCCACGGTGGTCAAGGGTGACGTGATGTACTGGGAGGGTGAGGAACTCGTCGTGAAGGAGATCTCCGGCCGGGAGGCACGCCTGCGTGTGACCGCTGAGACAAAGATCGAAGGAGTGGCGGGGCGATTGAAAACCGGCGACAAGATCGTTGCCCAGGTCAACTCTGATGGGCATGCGCTCTCCATTAAGTTGCAGCTTCCGGACGATGGCGCCGGCGCCATCCCGCCCGGCGCACGCTGACAAGCACTACGCCAACGCATAAAAAGTGAGCGGGCGGCGCTCTTCACCGGCGCCCTTCGACGGGCTCAGGGTGCCACGAGCTTGCCGAAGGGCGGAAAGGCGGGACCGGTCGAAAGATTGACTTGCCCTGCCCCAAGGCGTAGTTTCGCATTAATCCGTTCACGCACAGAGAAGTCTGCGCCCGCTGCCGG
This sequence comes from Nitrospiraceae bacterium, assembly GCA_037446055.1. Classification (GTDB taxonomy): domain Bacteria; phylum Nitrospirota; class Nitrospiria; order Nitrospirales; family Nitrospiraceae; genus JBBIJI01. The sequence goes on along the minus strand of JBBIJI010000002.1, from coordinate 166,105 downwards.
TAATGTTGAACGGAACGTAAGCGGGCCGTAAGAACGTCGCCGGTTCGGGAGCGACGAGCAGGGCTCTGAGACGGCAACGTCAAGACTCACTTCGATCCCGGTGTTCAGGAACAAACATTAACTCGCCTCCCTTGTATTTCGTCTAGTATTCTGAATCCCAATTAGCGGGGAGAGGTCATTGCCCGAGGAAGCACATATGCAAAAGACGCGCATCATCTGCACTATCGGCCCGGCCACGGCCTCCTATGAGATGTTGCAGAAGCTGTACGAGGCCGGCATGAATATCGTGCGACTGAACATGTCCCACGGCGACCATGAGTTCCACGCCAAGGTCATCCAGCACATCAAGACACTCAACAAGAAGGTGAAATTTCCCATCCCTATTCTCCTGGACACGCAAGGCCCCTCGATCCGTACCGGGGATCTGTCCAACGATCTCGATCTGAGGCAGGGGGCTATCGTGACCATCACGACGCGCGGGCCGATGGACGTTGAAGAGAGCTCCATCCACATCGACTACGCGGATTTGCTCGAGGCGGTCGACGTCGGGGATAAGATCACCGTGGACAACGGCCTGATCAATTTCGAGGTCCTGGAGAAGAAAGATCGCCTGATGCAGTGTCGTGTCCTGGACGGAGGCCTCTTGAAGAGCAAGCGCCACGTCAATCTCCCCGGGATCCGTGTCAATCTGCCGGCAATTACGCAAAAGGACACGAAGGACATCCTGTTCGGTCTGGAACGGGACGTGGACTTCATCGCCCTGTCTTTCGTGCGTGAGGCCGGCGATATCCAGCAACTCAAGGCGCTCATGGGCGAGAAGGTCGGGAGGGTGAAGATCATCGCGAAGATCGAGGACCAGGAAGGGGTCCGGAACCTGGAAGAGATCATCAAAGAATCGGACGGCATCATGGTCGCACGCGGAGATCTTGGGGTGGAGATCAACCTGGAAGAGCTCCCGAACGTCCAGCGCACGATTGTGAAGAGGTGCGCCGAGTACGGAAAGCGGGTGATCGTGGCGACACATCTGCTCGAATCCATGATCCATAATCCGTACCCGACTCGCGCGGAGGTCACTGATGTCGCCAACGCAATCTATGAAGAGGTTGATGCCGTCATGCTGTCCGGAGAAACCACGGTGGGGAAGTATCCGGTGAAGTGTGTCGAATACCTGCGCAAGATTGCGCTCAAATCCGAGACGATACCCGGATTGCGGTTTGCGAAACACTTGCGCAACGCGGGAAATAAGCAGCAACTGGCGGCGGCGGCCGTTCAGCTCGCCGAAGGGGTGAAGGCCAAGGGAATCGTCGTGATCACCAGGCGGGGCCTCATGGCCGATCGCGTCGCAAACTGCCGTCCGTTCTCCACCAACATCTACGCCTTTACCAACATGAGCCAACCGCGCCGGACCATGATGCTCAACCGTGGGGTCTTTCCGTTCAAAATCGATTTCAGTTCGGACCCTGAAAAGACGCTGCAAACGGCGTTCCGAATCCTGAAGGATCGTGAACAGTTTCAGGTCGGGGACAAGGTCGTGATCATCTCGGATGTCCTGGCCCAGCAACGGGTCGACTCGATCCAGATTCGTGACATCCCCTCGGACGACATCCTGCCCGAAGCATCCCATGGAGAAGAGAAGCCGGTGTCAGTGCGCATTCACCATCCTACGCGCGACAGTTGATGAAAGGCATGCGCGGGACTGTGTCTGTTGAGCACCGCCCGCCGGCGAGCTTCGATCTGAATCCTTGTTCCACGGATGCGCCGCCGTTTTGATCACGTTGATCTTCGGGTGCGCAACCTCGCTGAGGTGCGGCCGTTTTATGAAGCGCTCCTGCCCGCGCTCGGGTTCACGCGAGAGATCAAGATCGAGGGCTGGTTGCGGTATGAGGCGGAAGGAACGGAGGTGCGCCGGAGTTTGTCGGAATAACCGAGTCACCGAAGCATGTTGCGAACGAATGTCGGATCGCAATTTAGGCCGACAGCATCCGCGAAGTTGATAGACTGGCAGCAATCGCGGTTCAGGCGCGCGCTCGAAATGTTGAAGGGCCAGGTTATGAAGACCCTCACTACTATGCTGTCTTCTTCGAGGAGCCCAGCGGAGCTCGTTTGGAGATTTGTTGCCGGGAACACGAATAGGTCTCCGAAACCCTTTGCGACCATCGCCCACTGTGACCGGAAAAAGAACAAAAAGATAAGCCGTCGTCTGGTTCGGCTTGTTGTGCGTCGGCGGAACCCGTGGACAGACACGTGGAACCGTCATCGTGAACGCTGCGGCTTCGATGCGTCAGGCCGGGGATCAGGGACAAACCCCTTGCGGTTCGGCATCTGCACGGCGGGCAGAGACTTCGCGTCCATGACGGCGTCTTCAGGAATGACGCCGTTGCGGAATAACAGCCAGGCCACGAGAGCATAAACTTCGTCGGGGGTGAGCGATTGCGGGGTAGAGTACGGCATGGCGCGGTAGATGTAATCGAACAATGTGGTGGCATAGGGCCAATAGCTGCCGATGGTCTTCATCGGGTTGTCGGTCGCTAAGGTCCCTTGGCCGCCGACCAGTCTATCCCGCGGTCCTTCGGTTCCTGTCGGGCCGTGGCACATCGAACATTTGGCGGCAAAGATTGAGGCCCCTTGCGGCACGGTTCCTCGGCCGCGCGGCAGGCCCTTGCCGGTCGGACTGATATCGATGTTCCAGGGTTGAATTTCGGCCTCGGTGGCCGGGCGGCCGAGGCCGTATTTCTCATGTCTCCCCTGATCGGCAGCCGTAGTCACACCAAGGCTCCCGGTACGGAGAACAACGAGCGGGAGCACATTGCGCTTACGCATGAACATTGGTGATCTGCCCCTCCCGCGAGACTTTCCAGCTCTGAATTCCATTGTAGTGGTAGATAGAGTTCGTTCCCCTCGCTGCGACCAAGGCCGCTCGGGTTGGCTGTACATAGCCTGTCTCATCCGTGCAGCGGCTCTGCAGAATCGCTTCCTCGCGGCCCCAATGCCAGGGAAATCGGAAGCGCGTATGACACTGCGGCAGGACCGGTTCCTGCAGGTGCCCCTCCTGCCAACTCCGTCCGCCGTCCGTACTGAGCTCGACCTTGGTAACCCGTCCTCGTCCGCTCCACGCCAGCCCTCGAATTTCGACAAAGCCCGGTCGAATCTGCTGTCCGCCTGATGGGCTGGTGATCACGGACTTGGCCTCCATCACGAACGTGAACTGGCGAGCGGTTCCATCCGGCATGAGGTCCGTGTAGTGCGAGGTTTCCTCACGCGTCATAAATGGGACTGCCCCCAGCTTCAGGCGCCGTAACCACTTGATGCAGGTATTGCCCTCCCACCCCGGAATCACCAACCGCAGCGGGTACCCTTGCTCCGGCCGGAGGGCTTCCCCGTTTTGGGCGTAGCAAAGGAGCGCCTGGTCCGTCACCTCGGTCAGCGGCAAACTGCGCGTCATCGCCGCCGCATCGCTACCCTCGGCGAGCACCCACCGTGCGTCGGGCTTGACGCCGACTTCGCGTAGAAGCGTCGCGAGCAGGACGCCGGTCCATTCGCACGTGCTCATAAGTCCGTGAGTTTCCTGAACCGTCCGTCCGGCTGGCGCCTTCCACTCGGCGGCCGTGTTGCCTGAGCATTCGATGAAGAGCAGTCTCGAGACGGAAGGGAAGCGTCGCAGATCTTCCATCGTAAAAATCAGTGGACGCTCCACTAGGCCGTGAACTAACAACCGATGTTTGGAGGGGTTGATGTTGGGCACGCCATTGTGGTGCCGTTCGAAATGGAGGGCGTTGGGAGTGATGCTCCCGTGCAAAGATTGAAAGGGCGTGAGCGAGGTGGCAAAACCGGGCAGGCGTTGGCTCAGTTCGAATGCCGACCGTTGCCCGTAGGCGCTGGGTGGAGTGCCGGGAACTTTCGTGGGATCTTCCGGAACTGAGACGGGATCGGCCTGAACCCGCGAGACCCACGCCGGAGTGGTCGCGGCTCCGATCAGCGCCGCGGTGCCGGTCAAAAAAGTCCGGCGGTTCACGCCCGGTTGCATCCGACCTGATGAAGGACTCATTTCATCTGAATGCTCCCGAACAACGCCCTGCTTCTCCTTCTGTGCTTGTCTGTGATTCATGGGATCCTCCCCGGAGGGACTCATCGCAGGGCAGGGTAGCATGTCCGATCAATCGAGGCCAATGAGCGTAGGGTGCCCGGTTCGCATCCCGGCCGGCCGCTGTGTCACTGGGGAACTTTTTGCGGAGCCCCTGTGGAGTTGGTCCAACCGCTCGCTAAGCTCGCTTTGGGGGATGGGTGTGGTCAGCGCCCCGCGTCGCAGCGTGTCAGGCCGTGACCTCCTGCGCGGCAGGCAGTGACGCGCCCTCTTGTGAAGTTCATCTCCGGAGCGTAGCCTGTCCGGAGTCACTGTTTTTTCGACGATGATTCGGAGCCGATATGGGTACGGAGAAGGTATCGGTGCGCTGCTGCATCGCCGGTGGCGGTCCTGCCGGCATGATGCTGGGATTGTTGCTGGCCCGCTCCGGCGTCGATGTCCTGGTCTTGGAGAAGCACGCCGACTTCCTCCGTGATTTCCGCGGCGACACGATTCATCCCTCCACGCTGGAGATCATGCACGAGCTCGGTCTGCTCGAGGATCTGCTGAAGCTATCGCACCAGAAGGTAGCCCGCATCAACGCGCAGTTCGGCGACCTGACGCTGACGGTCGCGGACTTCTCTTGTCTCTCGACCCGGTCCCGGTTTGTCGCCTTCATACCGCAATGGGATTTCCTCGACTTTCTCGCCCGGGCGGGCGCCCGGTATCCCGGCTTTCGGTTGAGGATGCAGGCCGAAGTGACCGGAATGATCGAGCAGAGCGGTCGAATCGTCGGGCTTCAAGCCCGGACAGCGAACGGTGCGCTGGAAGTCAGCGCCGATCTCGTGGTCGGTGCCGACGGCCGGCACTCGGTCGTCCGAACGCGAGCGGGCCTCTCGGTTGAAGAATTCGGCGCCCCGATGGATGTCCTCTGGTTCCGGCTTCCACGACGGTCCGGCGATCCGGAAGACCCCAAGGGTCGCTTCGACACCGGTCGAATCTTCATCATGCTCAATCGCGGCGACTATTGGCAGTGCGGGTTCGTAATCCCCAAAGGATCGCTGGACCGACTCCGGGCAAGAGGGCTCTCGGCCTTTCGCGACAGTGTGGCTCAACTCGTGCCTTTCGCGGCCGATCGTGTCGGCCGGCTTCAAGACTGGGAGGAAATCAAGTTGCTCACAGTCCAGGTCGATCGGCTGCGACAGTGGTGGCGTCCGGGACTTCTCTGCATCGGCGACGCGGCGCATGCGATGTCGCCCATCGGCGGGGTCGGCATCAATCTCGCGATTCAGGATGCGGTCGCGGCGGCGAACCTGCTCGCGGCGCCGCTTCGCGAGGGCCGGCTCACTGTGGACCATCTGCGGCAGGTACAGCAGCGCCGGGACTGGCCGACTCGCATGACGCAGCGGGTCCAGCTTCTGTTGCAGAATCGCGTCATCAAGCGCGTGCTAGGCGAGGGTCAACCGCTTGTCCCTCCACTCCCGTTGCGGCTTCTCGCGCGGTTTCCGTCTCTGCGCCGAATCCCGGCCCGCCTGATCGGCATCGGGTTTCGCCCGGAGCATGTGCGGACAGGCGTCATTCACCAACAGATGGTCGGGCATAAGGTGTGACCGCGGTGAGCCGGGGCTACACCTGCTCCCGTCCCGTTAGCCCAGGTCGGTGATGGCGAGGATCGTGGCACATCTGGATATGGACGCGTTCTTCGCCGCGATCGAGGAGCGGGACACGCCCGCGCTCAGGGGCCTGCCGCTTGTCGTGGGTGCTGATCCTCGCGGCGGGAGGGGGCGAGGAGTCGTGTCCACCTCCAACTATTTGGCGCGGGAGTACGGCATCCATTCGGCGACGCCGATTTCGACGGCGTGGCGCTTGTCGGAGGCAGCCCGGCGCAAGGGAAAACCGCCCGTGACCTTCGTCTCCGTGGACATGAAGAAGTATGCGGCCGAGTCTGACCGGGTTATGGCGATCGTGCGCCGATTCGTGCCGCTCGTCGAACAAGCCAGCATCGACGAGGCCTATGGGGATCTCAGTTTCACCGGGTCCTACGAGGCGGCCGAGGACGTGTGCAGGCGGATGAAGGAAGCGATCTGCATCGAGGAACAACTGACGGCGTCGGTGGGAATCGGGCCGAACAAGCTGATCGCCAAGATTGCCTCCGGCATGCACAAGCCGGACGGGCTGACCGTGGTGCGCGAGGAGGAGGCGGAGGCTTTTCTGGCTCCTCTCTCGGTCCGAGCGATTCCCGGTATCGGGCCCAAGACCGAGGCGGAACTCGCGCGGCACGGCATCCGTCTCGTGAAAGATTTGAAGCGCTTCACCCCGGAACAGATGCAGGCGTCGTTCGGCAAGCGCGGGCTGGATCTCTACCAGAAGGTCCGTGGGCGAGACGATTCGCCGGTCGAGGCATTCTACGAGCCCAAATCGGTCGGCGAGCAGGAAACCTTCGAGCGAGACACGCTCGATGCTCAGTTCTTGGTCGGGCGAATGACGAGCATGTGTCAGAACGTGATCGAACGGCTTCGGCGTGAGGGGTTCCGTGAATTTCGGACTATGGTGCTCACGGTGCGATTCGCCGACTTCGACACGAAGTCGCGATCCCATACCCTGAGCAAGCCGGCGACCGAAGGGGCTATCCTGGAGCGTGAGGCGCTGAAACTCCTCATGCCCTTCCTCGATCGTCGGGAGAATCCGCGCCGGAAGTTGATCCGTCTGCTCGGTGTGCGCGTGGACAAAATCCGATGAACTATGCCCCCGCAGGTTAAATGCACGTAGAGCTTCCTGCGTTCGGGGATGGGATCGATTGAGAAAGTTGCTATCCATTTCACTTTGCGCGACAAGGGCTCGGATGGATTCACGGTAAGAATCTGTTTCTCAGCCCAGGCTTGCACCCCTCATCGCGGCCTTGATATCGTCCAATTAAGCTTGGTAGATGCAATGGTCGTGAAGGGTCGTGGCGACGCGTCACGATGCTGATCGGCGGGAATGTCCGATACGACTGCGATACGAGGGAATGCGTGGTCCGTCGCTCGATGCCCGCACTATTCTTGGCCGGCGGCCTGTTGGGAGGTGTGCTCGCGCTGCCGGTTCCCTGCCCGGCACAAGTGTCGCCGCCTGCGCCTACGGTTCAGCAGATTCAAGCCGCGCAGCCTCCGCAGGTGGGTGTGCTCCCGGTTCTGCCGCCGACGGGAGGGGTGGGCCAGATGAGCGCCGGCGCAGTATCAACGCCGACGCCCGGCGTTGCCACCGCAACCAGTTCCAGCTTACGTAAACGGTTCGGTTCCGTCGGTCAGGGCCTCCCGGGCATGCCCGGCGGTCCGCCCATCCGCGGAGCGACGGGGGCACAGGACCCCTCCGGCGCCTATACGCGCCCGCCGGTGATCGGACCGCTGTTCTGCGATCCCGCCATCAACATTCCTTGCTAGCGCCTGCGTCCTTTCCGTGGGTACTCCGTCTATAGGGGTGAGCGGGGGAATTAACCCCTGCCATGAGAAAGGAAGAGACCCATGAGACCCCATATCTCACTCGATGTGCGAAATGTACGGGCGTCGGCGGAGTTCTATCGAAAGGTCTTCGGCGTATTTCCGCAAAAACAGACGGATGACTATGCCAAGTTCGACTTGGCCGCGCCGGCGCTGAATTTCTCGCTTGTGTCCACCTCAGGAAAGATCAGCGCCGTGAACCATCTCGGGATTGAGGTCGAATCCGCTTCGGAGATCGCGGCGTGGAAACAGCGGCTCCAGGAAGAAGGCATTCTCGACAAGGTGGAGGAAAATCTTGCCTGTTGTTTCGCGAGACAGGACAAGCTTTGGTTCACTGATCCGGACGGCAATGCGTGGGAAGTCTTCACCGTGCTTGAGCAACTCCCCGTCGAGGGATCGCTCAAGCAGACCGGCTGCTGCGTGGCGACGAAGGCCGACGGGCCGGCACGTGTGGCTGCTTGCGCGGCTTCCTGAAGGGGTGTAGCGTATGCTCGGGCGCAATGGAGAACCGGTGATGGCGCAGCACGGGGTGAACACCTGGCAGCAGGTCCACGATGGGCTGCGATCCTTTATCGCGAAACGCGTGTCGAACGAGGCCGACGTCGAGGACATCTTGCAGGACGTGTTTCTGCGAATGCATCGACAGCTCGATGGTCTCAGAGATCCTCGTCGCGTGGTCTCGTGGCTGTTCCAGATCACGCGCCATGCGATCGCGGATCATTATCGTGCGCTCGCGCGGAAGCGAGAAATTCCGGCGGGCCTCGCGGCCGACCTGGACTCGGCACTTCCGTCCTCAGCACCCGACACTTCGCCGGCGGACTCCGCCCGACTCCGAGCGGAGCTGGCCGGCTGCCTGATTCCGATGGTCGAACGATTGTCGGATCAGTACCGGGACGCGATCACCCTTGTCGAACTCGAGGGGCTGACACAGACCGTCGCCGCGAAGCGGCTCGGCCTTTCGGTGTCCGGGATGAAGTCGCGCGTGCAGCGAGGTCGTCAGCAACTCAAGAAAATGCTCGAGGATTGTTGTGCGATCCAACTCGATGCCCGCCGGAGCGTCGCCGACTATTCCCTTCGGAACCCCCGGTCCGATTCTTGCGGATGCTGACGCGGATCGCCCCGTCCTGTTCACAGTAGTGACTCCCTGGTATCGTCCGACCGGAATCACGCCGGCGCGGTCTCGCTTTCAGGATCGATCGCCTTCGTGCCCGGTCAGTGCTAAAATCGCGTCCATCGCATCACAACCGGAAAGAGAGGGCCGTCGTGCAATCGAGCGTTGAAACTTTGGATTTCGTGACCATCGAAGGGCTGCTCGCCTATGGCGAGGCCCTCACGCGACTCCCACGCGTGAGCGAAGACATAAGGCTTCCTTCACAGGCTCCTCAGAGGTCCGACCGTGCCGATCGAGCGCAGGGGGCGATGGAAGCCATCCGCTCATTCGTACGCCGGGCAGGGTCAAGGTTGGGCGACGCCGAAGCCTATCGCGCGGCTCGGCAAGAGGTGCTTGACGGAGGCTGCGGCGGCGATGACCTGGTGTTCTATGCCGCGTGGAACAAGTTGTTGGCCGAGGGGGAGCTGGCGTCACTGACTCGCGCGGCGATTGGGCGCGTGCAGAAACCGACGATTCGACGACCGGTGGCCATCGTCCCCCGTCCACAGCTCACACCCCAGCTCACGGAGGGACGGATCGTCCTTGATCTCGGCGACGAGCGCTTCTGGCTCCTCCCGAGGGAGTTGACCGGGCGGGCTCTGTTGTTTGCGATGCGTCACGGCGTGTCTCGTGTCGAGAGTAAGACGCACAGGGTGGGATGCCGGCTCGCCAACGTGCTCGATCCGGAGCGAGGCTTCGCGCGAGCCGATTCAGTCGGGCAGGCCCTTGCGCGAATGCTCGGCGTGGTCGGCCAACAGCTCGACTATCTCCGAGTCCACAACTACTTGGACCCACGGGCGTTCGTGCACGTAGTGAGCCGCAGTCCGAACACGACCCAGTTGTACGAACGTGTGTCGGCGGCGCTCCTCGCAGGGCGCGGGCAGGCCCTGCCGCCGACGAGCGCCGGCGCGCTGGAATCGCAGGACTTCGGGTGGGCCACCGGCGTCGAGAAATCGCGCGAAGCCGAGGACGCGGCACGGGTGTTCGGCGTCGACGTCAAGACCGCCAAGCGCCTGCTCAAGCATCCGCTGTACTGTTATCCAGGTGGAGAGTCGTTCTTCGATACCTATGTGAACGTGGTGGACGGCATTCATCGGCTCGCGGAAACCCACAGCGGGTCCGTCGCCTGTCTTTATACGCACAGCTCGACCTTGCGCGCGCTGATCATTTTTCTGGATCCCCGGCCGTTCAGCGAAGCGTTCACGGAGTTCGGCGAGTACAAGGAAGGGCAAGACAACGTCCTGCTGCTGACCTATGAGAATGGGCAACTCTCCGGCTACTCGACGGCCGTGGGGTTATCCGAGCGGGAACGGATCGAGCGCGAGGCATGGATGTCGGTAGAGCGCGTGCGGCAAGACCGAGTGACGCTCAAGCCCAGGCAGGTTAAGAAGCTCGTGGCGCTCGTGTCCGGCGGCGATTTCGCGGGAGCGGGAGCGGCGCTGAAAGAACTGCGTGTGACCGGCAACCGGTTCGGGCTCGATGTCTATTTTGTCCAGCACGGTTTTCTGGGGTTGGCCAACAACTGGATCCAAAAAGTCACCGAAGAACACACGCGGATGCTCGGGAGCCGACCGAGCAGTCCGATCGGAAGCAGTCGCTTCGAGGATTTCAAGGATGAGCACGTCCAGCGCGCGGCGGTGCGCCATCTCGAACCGTACCTCCAGAACGGTGCGCTGGTGGTGCTCGGCGGCGACGGCAGCTTACGCGGGGCGCGTGCGATCTATGAGGCCTTCGGTGTTCAAGTCGTGGGAATCCCCGGCACTATCGACAACAATATCGCCGGCACGACGTCGCTGGGCTTCCATTCGGCGCTGAGGCTTGCCGATCAATCGATCGAATCGTTGAAGGCGACCAGTTCGGCGATGGGCAGTATTTTTTTCGTCGAGGTTATGGGGGCGGGATCCGGCCATCTCGCCTTGGCCTGTGCGTACCAGGCCCGAGCCGAAGGAGTCCTCGTGAACGAGCACCCGGACCCTGATGATTACATCGACGAGTTCATCTTGGGGACGCTCAAGCGGTCGCTCGGCGTGCCGAACAAGAGCCACTTGTTCGTCGTGGCGGAGCGAACACCCCATCGCCATCATGCCGACGGGGGCGTGCACGGTCTGACCGAATTTATCGCCGGAGAGATCGCCAAGTGGCCCCAGGCCCATTCGTTGCACGGCGCCTATCCGCTGCCACATGCGATCAAGGCGACGATTTTAGGCCACACCCTGCGTGGCGCTCCACCTACCCCGGAAGACAAGTCCATCGCCCAGCACCTCGCCTATGAGGCCGTGCGTCGGATCATCGAGCGGCCCCGAGAGATTATCGGCTGCATGGTGGCCTATCGCGAGCCGACTCGGATCGACGCGATCCCTTTGCACGCGCTCGCCCCCAAGCCGTTCGATTGGGAAGTATTCTCGCTCATGCACGGGCGCGACGTCCCGTTCTCCGGGGACTGACGCGTTTTCAGAACAATGTATGCGACACGGCCTGCGTGGATTCGGGAGGGAGACGGACTTGCTAGCTAGGTGTGGGTGAGTGAATAGATCGCGGTTCAGGATGAAGTCAGGGCGATTGCGATGAGTGCTTGCGCTTCTTCCTGAATCCTCTTGAGATGCTCTTTCCCTCGGAAGCTCTCGACGTAGAGTTTGTACACGTCTTCGGTGCCGGAGGGCCGGGCGGCGAATCAGTCTTGGCTTGTGACGACTTGCAGCCACGGAACGGCGCAGAGAGCTTACCCGACAATGTCCACTTTGACGTGCCTATGGCCCCGACGGATTCGGTAACGCCGAAAGTCGGCCAGATCGAGTGTGAACACCTTGGTCGTGCGCAAGGATTCAGCGGCAACAATGATGGATGCGTCTGCTAGATCCATCGGACGATCCCCGTACTGTTCCATCAACTCGAACGCCCGGGCCAGCGATCCCTGATCCATTGTCCACAGGGAAACGCCGCCATCGAGGATGAAGTCGCGCAGTCGGTCTGCCCCAATGCTGTTCGGCGTCAAGAGATGGAAGGCCTCGGTCAGGACCGGACTTGTACTGAAGAGCGGCTCTTGCACGGCGCTCAAGATGTCTTTGCATCGGCTGTGTTCAGGGTCTTGCGGGTCGAACAGCGCAACGAACGGACCGATATCCACGAGGATCATCGGCGGGGTTTCTTCCGGAGGGCAGTCTGCATCCCGCGACGTGTTTCGGTTGAGGGCGCAATGGCATAGCCGCCTGGGCCGAGGTCGAGGCGACTATAGACCTCAAATGGGGACCGCTGAGCGCGGCGGCCGACTTCTTCGCGCAAAACCAGCACGCCGCGCTTCAGGGCGGAAGAAACTGACCACCCTGTCTTCCTGGTTAGATCTTTCAAGGCCTTCTCGGCTTCATCGTCCAGGCGAACGGTTCGAATTCCCATGATATCCCCTTTCTTATAGTGTCATACAAAGGGTAATACACAGTCATGCTGGCGTCAACTTGCCCAGGATCCACGTGTTGGGAGGCTGGATGACGCGCACGACCGTTAGGCGCGTGCCAGCACCTTGGCGATGAGCGACTGGGCCTCCTCCTGAATCCGCTTCAGGTGCTCTTTGCCTCGGAAGCTCTCGGCGTAGAGTTTGTACAGGTCTTCAGTGCCGGAGGGCCTGGCGGCAAACCACCCTTGGTTGGTCACCACCTTGAGCCCGCCGATCGCGGCGCCGTTGCCCGGCGCGGTGGTAAGCATCGCGACGATCTTGTCGCCGGCGAGCTCAGTCGCGTTCACTTGTTCCGGCGAGAGCTTCGCGAGGATCGCCTTCTGTTCCGGCGTCGCCGGGGCGTCGATCCGCTCATAGACCGGTTCGCCCAATTCGCTCGTCAGGTCCCGATAGAGTTGCGCCGGATCTTTGCCGGTCCTTGCGGTCATCTCGGCGGCCAAGAGATCCATGATGATGCCGTCCTTGTCGGTGGACCAGACGGTGCCGTCGCGCCGGAGAAACGTTGCGCCCGCGCTCTCTTCGCCGCCGAAACCGAGCGAACCGTCGAGCAGCCCGTCCACAAACCACTTGAAGCCCACAGGCACTTCGACCAGCTTTCGTTTGAGCTTGGCCGCCACGCGATCGATGAGGCTGCTGCTGACCAGGGTCTTGCCGATCCCGGCGTCCGGCTTCCATCCGGGACGATGGGCGAAGAGGTAGGCGATCGACACCGCGAGGTAATGATTGGGATTCATCAGGCCGGCCGAGCGGGTGACGATCCCGTGCCGGTCGTTGTCGGCATCGTTGCCGAAGGCCACGTCGAAGCGATCCTTGAGCGCGATCAGGTTGGCCATGGCGAAAGGCGAGGAGCAATCCATCCGGATCCTGCCGTCCCAATCGACCGGCATAAATCGGAAAGTTGGATCGACCGACTCATTGACCACGGTAAGGTCCAGTTTGTATCGCTCCGCCACCGGCTGCCAGTACGCAACTCCCGAGCCGCCCAAGGGATCGACGCCGACTTTGAGCTTGGCCTCGCTGACTCGTGCCATCTCAACGACCGAGTTGAGGTCTCCGACATAGGAACCGACGTAATCGTGGCGCTGCGTCGTCGATGCCCGGAGCGCGCGCTCGTAAGGGATGCGCGTCACGCTGGCGAGATTTTGAGCCAGCAATTCATTCGCCTGCTCTTCGATCCATTTCGTCACGCTCGTATCGGCCGGTCCACCGTGCGGCGGGTTGTATTTGATGCCGCCATCTTCCGGCGGGTTGTGCGAGGGGGTGATCACAATGCCGTCGGCCAGGCCGGTCCTGCGACCGCGGTTGTGCGTGAGGATGGCGTGGGAAATGACAGGCGTCGGCGTGTAGCCCCGATCGCGATCGATCATGACCAGCACACCGTTGGCCGCAAGCACTTCGAGCGCGCTCGCAAACGCCGGCTCGGAGAGAGCATGGGTGTCCATGCCGAGGAATAGGGGCCCGTCGATCCCTTGCCGCCGGCGATACCGGCAAATCGCCTGGGTCGTGGCGAGAAGGTGCGCCTCGTTGAAAGAGCGTTTGAACGCAGAGCCTCGATGGCCTGAGGTGCCGAACGAGACCCGTTGCTCCCGGACGCCCGGATCGGGCCGTTCTGTGTAATACGCGGTGACAAGCCGCGGCACATTGACGAGCATAGAGGCTTGCGGTGGTTTTCCTGCGAGAGGGCTGGTCTGCATGGTTAATTGTCCTCGATCGCGCGACGGTTGTAGCGGCGTCAAGTCGAGACGCATGATAGGCAGGTCTCCATGCAAACACAACCGGTTGGTCCCATTCGCTTCTCCTGCGGGCTTCGCGTATGCTGTGCCTACACTCTGCGAGTCCTCACTCTCGTGCGATAACCCTTGGATGAAGAAGAGTCTCCTTCTTGCGCTCCTCATCATTGTCCTCGCGGGGCTAGCCCTGGGCATCTATGGTGCGGCCTCCTTTGCCGGTTTGACTCTGCCGAAGGGAGAGGACCATCCGCCCGTCCTGGTCTATGGCGCGCCCTACCTGCTCGTGCCGGGGATGCGAATCGAAGGGGCGCATCTCTTGGAGCGGCTTGACCGGCTGAACTATCGCCTCGTGGTGGACGAGGTCCGGTCGCCGGGTGAATACCGCCTGGAGCCGGATCATGTGGATATCTTCCTCCGAGGATTCCCCGATCTCCAGTTACCGGCGACGAAGATCGGGCTCGGGCTGCAGGAGGGGCAGGTGACGACGATTACGTCGCTCGAATCCGGCGACGAGATGTTTCCTGTCTCGATCGAGCCGCAGTTAATCAGTGGGCTACGCGGCTCGTCTCGACAGGTGCGTGAATGGCTCCCGCTGGATAGGATTCCGAAGGAGCTGGTGGACACCCTGCTGCTCATCGAAGATCGCCGATTCTTCACGCATGTGGGGATCGACCCGGTGGCGGTGGGCCGCGCGCTCTGGGCGAACCTGACCAAGGGTGGGGTCGTCCAAGGCGGCAGCACGATCACGCAGCAGTTGGCGAAAAATCTCTTTTATTCTCCGCAACGGACGTGGACTCGCAAGCTCAAGGAATCGATTGCGGCGTTGGTGCTGGAAGCGAAGTACCGGAAGGCGGAGATACTCGAGAGCTACCTCAATGAGATCTATCTGGGGCAGGTGGGCTCCGTGTCCGTGTACGGAGTCGGGGAGGCGGCGCACCGCTTTTTCGGCAAATCGGTGCAGGAGTTGTCGATCGACGAGATCGCGATGATCGTCGGCATGGTCAAGGGCCCCAACACCTATTCGCCGGTGAGAAATCCTGCCGTAGCGAAAGACCGACGGAATGCCGTGCTTCAGCGGCTCAAGGAGGAGAATCGTCTCTCCGAGGCACAATGGACGGTCGCCGTCAACCAACCGATTCGCGTCGTCGTGTCGCAAGCCAGCCTGGCGGACGCTCCTTATTTTGTCGACTATCTGCTCTACCAGTCGGAGGAGATGACGGGCCGGGCCTTGCCTGACGGCGCGCGGATCTATACCACCTTGGATCCGGTGCTCCAACGCCTGGCCCAGGATGCCTTATCGAGCGGATTGGCCAAGCTCGAGGCGGCCTATCCTGCGCTCAAGCGGAAGGACGAGGTGCTGCAAGGCGCTTTGGTCGCATTGGATGTCCGGACCGGCGGGATCTTGGCGATGGTCGGAGGACGAGACTACCGGCAGAGCCAGTTTAACCGGGTGATCCAGGCCAGGCGTCAGCCGGGCTCCCTCTTCAAACCGCTCGTGTATCTGGCGGCCTTCGAGATGGGAAAGGACCCTGCCGGCCAGGCGATGACGCCGGCGAGCCTCGTGGCCGATGAACCGGTGACATTCGAGTCAGGCACCGGTCAATGGTCGCCGCAGAATTATGACCACCGATTCCGCGGCAAGGTGACGTTCCGAACGGCGCTGGAGCAGTCGCTGAATGTCCCCGCAGTGCGCATCGCCCAGCGGGTCGGAACCAAGCGCATCGCCCAGGTCGCACACGACCTCGGTATTCAGGGGCCCCTGGCGGACAATCTCTCAATCGCGCTGGGCAGCGCGGCTGTGTCCCTCCTGGACATCACGGCGGCCTATGCGGCCCTTGCACAGGGGGGAATCGCCATCGCTCCGATGCCCTTGCGGGAGATTGTCTCTTCTGAGGGCACGCCGCTCTGGCACAACACGACGCAGCGGCACCAGGTCGTCTCCAGGGCCTCCGCCTATCTCGTGACCTCTTTGCTCAAGGGGGTGATCGAGCGGGGGACGGCGGTGAAGGCCAAAGCACTCGGGCTGCGTGGTCCGGTCGCAGGCAAGACCGGCACGACGGACGGCTATCGAGATGCGTGGTTTATCGGGTACTCGCCGGAGATCGTCATCGGGGTGTGGGTCGGTTTCGATGACGAACACCCCGTCAAACTGACCGGCTCGCAGGCGGCTCTACCCATCTGGACGGAGTTTGCTCGACAGGTGATTTCACCAGACGGTGTCGATTTCGACGTGCCGAGCGGGGTGGTTGCGCGTGAGGTGGACCCCCAAACCGGGCAGCTGGCCACTTCCAAGTGCCCCGAGAGATTCAGCGAAGTCTTTGTGGAAGGTACGGAACCGACCGTCTATTGCGAAGTCCACGGCGAAGGCTTGTGGGACCGGTTGAAGCGAAGTTTCGGATTTTTCTAGGATGATCGGCGGGGGCGGAGTATGGTACAGATCAGCAGTGAACGGAGCGTCCGCCTCAGCTGGTGGACCTCAGACCAGGAGCGCACCATGAAGAAGAACGGCTTCGTGGAAGATGAAAATATCACCCTGCTGGCCAAGGGCGTGGAGCTCAAGGGAGAGATTCGCGTGGACGGCACGGTCCGCATCGACGGGCTGCTGGACGGCGATATCCTGACCGAGGGGACCGTGGTCGTGGGCGAGGACGGGGTCGTGAAAGGCACCATCCGCGCCGGTTCCCTGATCGCCAGCGGCAGGGTCAAGGCCACCGTCTATGCAACGCAGAAGGTTCAACTGCTGAAGCCTGCCATCCTGATCGGCGAGGTCCATACTCCCCTGCTCGCCATGGAGGAAGGGGCCAAGTTCCATGGGAGCTGCGATATGGGGATCACGGACTGGCCGGAAGACGTTCCCCGGCTGCCCGACAACGTGCTGGAAATGGTGTCCCACCGCGGACGGCCGGTTGCGTTGATGGAGCAAGAGGCACAAGCCTAACCTTTCCGCATCCGCCTTCGTTTGCTTCTCGGTCATCCCTCACCCCGAGTGAGCGAGCTCGCCTGCAGGAAAGAGCTCCTGCCCTCGTGACATCCCCCGAGCTTTCTGTTATCAACGAGAGCCGTTCAGGACCGGGGGATTTCCTGCATGACCCGTCAACAAGTCTTTAACGTATGCTTCTTCTCAGTCCTGGCGATCTTGCTCTATCAAATTGCCTTGATGTTTCGCCCCTTCCTGTTCCCGGTCCTGTGGGCCTTGATCTTGGCGCATTTGACATTCCCGGTTCACGTCCGGCTCTCTCACTGGCTGCGCGGTCGCCAAACGGTGTCGGCGACGATCCTCACGTCAGGTGCCATGGTGGTCGGCGTGGTCCCGATCGTATTGCTCGGCACATTGCTGGTGAAGGAAGCGGTGGTGGCCGAACAGGCCGTCCGTCAGTGGGTCGCCTCCGGCGGGGTGCAGCGTCTGCCGGAGCAGCTCGCGAAGGGACCCTTCGGTCTCAGTGTGCTGCACGAGTGGGTTTCGAGAGTCGTGCTCAAACAAGGTGGCCTCGAAGAGTTCCTGATCTCGAGCGCCAAGGCGCTCAGTGAATTCCTGGTCGGGGAGCTCAGCGACTTGATCCGCAACGTCTTCATGCTGGTCGCGGATTTCTTCTTCATGGTGTTCACGCTATTTTTCTTCTTTAAGGACGGCAAGCGCTGGGCGTCCGCCGTGTATGACGTCATTCCGTTGGATGCGACCCACAAACGACGGATCTTCGACCGGCTGGACCAAACTATACGCGCCGTCGTGAAAGGGATGTTCCTGACCGCGATCGCTCAGGGCCTATTGGCGGGCGCCGCGTATGGAGTCCTGGGGGTCCCCTTTCCTGTGGTGTTGACGGCCCTCACGATCCTCGTCGCGCCGATTCCGCTCGGAGGCACGGGGTTAGTCTGGGGACCGGTTGCCCTCTATCTCTTATGGGTGGGGCCTATCGGAAAGGGACTTGTGCTGATTGCGTGGGGGATCGGGGTTGTCTCCATGGTGGATCACATCTTGAAGCCGCTCCTCATCGGTCAGGGTGCGCAGATTCCGATGCTGCTTTTGACCTTCGGGGTGCTCGGCGGGCTGGCCCTCTACGGGGTGATCGGTCTCTTTCTGGGTCCGATTCTCGTGGGCCTGCTCCTCACGGCGATCCAAATCTACCGGGAGGAATACCACAGTCCGGAAGAACAGCGAGCTGCAGAAAGCGAATAGCTGAAATTCAGAATTCCTAATTCCTAATTCATAATTTCCCCCCGCCCTACTCCATCGGAATCGTAATAGCGATCCCGCCCATCACGTCCTTGAGCTTGAAATCCCGTTTCGGGCTCAAAGGATGGGTGTTATGGCAGTTCACACAGACGGGAGCCACAGCCCGGTCTGCATAGATCGCTTGGAAATAGCGCTTCTTTCCACTCGTGACGGTGCCGGTGTAGGGCTGGTCGGGGTGTTTGGCTACGGCTTCGAGCGCCTTACGCTCGAAGTCCGTCGCCGGGCCGTTCCGCTGATAAATCGGCCACAGGCTGATCAGGCGATACCGGATGCCGCTGCCGCTCTCCGCGGCGAGCCTGCCGGCATGCTGAAGGAACTGTGCCGGCAGCGGCAGCGCGTTTTCGCTCTCCCAATGCTCCACCGCCGACACGATGCCTTTTTCCTGCATCCGATTGACGATCTGCGTAGTGTAAATCGTCCGGTCAGCCTGGATCACGGCATGGATGTAATCAGCGACCTTCTCAAGGGATAAGCCGGACGGCGGCGAGGCCTCTTTGGCCTGCAGGAGGGAGAACCCCACTCCCAGTAACAACCCTCCGATTGTCGCAGTCAGCCAGTGCGATCTCCTCCTCATGACCTGACCGGTGCCTCCCTGCGCACGCCGGATTCGACGATCGGGAAGGTGATCAGGCAGGTCGCGCCCTGCCCTTCCTGGCTTTCGAGTCGAATGCTGCCGTTGTACTTCTGGACCAGGCGCCGAGCGATGGTCAGACCGAGGCCGGAGCCTTCTCCCTGTCCCCTGGTGGTGAAGAAGGGGTCGAACACCTTTGAGAGATATTGTTTGGGAATCCCGGGCCCGGAATCGCGGATCGTCACCAACACGGTGCCGCGTTGATCTTCGCTTTGTATCAGTAGAGAGCCTTGTTGCCCCATGGCTTGGACGGCGTTGGTCAACACGTTAGTGAAGACTCGTTGCAGTTCTTCAGGCAACGCTTCGAGCCGACCGGTGGCCCGGTAGTCCTCTTCAATCTTGAGCGTCGTCGGGGGGAAGTTTTGCAGCACGCTCATAAGCGCCTGCCGCACCTGTTCGTTGACATCGACGAGGGTACGTTGGTCCTTGGCTTCCCTCGCAGCCACGCCGGTGAAATCGCGGATAATCGACGCCATCCGGCGGCCATGGGCGACGATATCCTTTGCCAGCATCTTGGCGCGGGAGAGATCGCTTTCGTCCTGAATGGCTTCACCTAAGCCCAGGATGCCGAACAGCGGGTTGTTCAACTCGTGCCCGATGCCGGCCGTAAGGGTGCCGATGCTCCCGGATTTCTCCGCTTGGATGAGCTGTTCCTGTAAACGGGAATCGTCTGTCATGTTCCGCAAGATCAGGCCGATCCGCTCCCGTTCGGCCGGACGGCCGGTCAGGTGGAACCATTCGTAGCGATACACAAATGGGCCCATGTGCAGCTCGCGCGGCCCGGCGGTGGACTCTTGTTGGACTTGTGCCAGAGGGTCACGCGGCTCTTGGACGGCTCTCCCGCCGTCTGGGTCAAGGGTGGCCACGGCGGTTCGAACGCCGTCGGTCACGATCGATTTGAGTTCCTTCTGGAGTCGGCTCTGGCCGCTCGGATCAAGAGGAAGCAACTCGAACAGCGGCACAGGAAGTGATTGACCGGCTGCAGCGTTGGAAAAGGCGACGCGAGAGGCCTGGTTCATATAATGAACCTGTTCGTTATGGTCGATCAAGAGAATCGGACTGGGCACCGCCTCGAGAATCTGGTCGGTGGTCTGTTGCAGTGACTGGACCTCTTCTGTCTTTAACTTCACCTGGTCGGTCAGGCCGGCGAAGGCCGCCTCCAACTGGCGGTTCATTCGATTGATCTCTTCCGCCAATTCCTCCAACTCATCGCCGGTACGGATCGTGATCGGTTCCTTGAGCTCGCCGCGCCCGATCGACCGCGCCGCCTCCTGGAGCTGACGAACCGGCATGACGATCCGTCGAGCCGCCATGACTCCCAAGGTGGCCAACAAGCCGATGGCAACGAGGCCGAAGACCGTCATCCAGGTGAGCAGGTGTTTGACGGCTGCGAACAGCTCGTCCGACGACTGCCAGACGAAGGTGTGCCAGCCACCCTCCTCAATCGACCCTCGCGTGGCTCGACTGGTTTCGGGCAGCGGGGCGAACCCGATGATCGACGTGGAACGGTGTCCGTGGCCGTCGCTGGGTGCGGTCACCCAGCCGGGGCTCATCGGGGTCACGAGCGGGATCAGGTCCGAGTCGGAGAGCTGGACGCCGGTCGGCAGAATCGGGCAACTCATGACGATCCCGCGACTGTCGATCAGCATGACGTGGCCCGTCTTGCCGAAGCGGATGGTATGAGTCGTCGGGGAAAAGAATTCCTTCGCATCGATGATGCGATGCAGTACGCCGACGACTTCATACTGGAGGCTGTCCATGATCGGCAGTGAAATGCTGAACACGTAGGTCGCAGCCTGCTCGTCGAAGTAAACATCTTCAATGTAGAGCTGGCCGATCCCTTTGTTGAAGGCGCCTTTCCACCAGGCGCTCTCGGCATGGGCGAACCGCGGCAGCGTGGTCAATGCCGCCACCAGATTCCCCTGGACGTCGGTGATGAAGAGCATCTTGGTGGCGGTTCTGACGACTTGCGGCACCAATTGTTCCGGGTCGCCGCGGGAGCCGATAAAGTACTCGCGAAGGAGAGCGGCAAGCTTGTTGTCAGTGATGGCCTTGACGGTGGCGGGATTTTTGGCTTCCCACTTGGCGCGTTGCTCGCCGGCGGCCGCGCGGGCCGCCTCTTCCGTCATCGCCTGCACCATGTCTCGCCGCTGTTCCAGGGCGAGGACGGTTAGTGGGTCCTTGACGATTCGCGAGGTGCGGGTGACTTCTTCGGCGACCAGCAAATCGAGCTTCTTCGCCGTCTCGGTCGCCAAGGCCTTGAAGCTTTCGCCGCTGACCTCCCGAATCTCCTGCGAGCCTTGGTAGAACGCCATGCCGAGGCCGACGGCAAGCGGGATCACCCCCACGAGCAACATGGAGACGATCAACTTGCTCTGCAGCCCCCACTGTGCGGGACCGAACGAGCGAGGAGTCGATCCGGCCATCACATCCTCGGTTGGTTCACGATGGTGCCCGAGCGGGGAATTCGATCGAAACCGTCGTTCCATTCCCCACATCGCTGTCCACGCGGATGCGTCCGTGCATCTTCGTTACGATCGAACGTACGTTATACAGTCCTAATCCTGTCCCCTTTCCGGGTGGCTTCGTCGTAAAGAAGGGCTCGAAGATCCGTTCTTTACTATCGGGAGGGATCCCGCAACCTGTATCGGAGACGGAGGCGGTAACTCCCTCCGGTGAGACACGTGTATGCAAAATCAACGTCCCGCCTTTCTCCATGGCATGCACGGCGTTCGTGATGAGGTTGACGAACATGTGCAACACTTCTTCGGGATTGCCTTTGACGATGGCCCCTTCGTTGTAGTTCTTGATCACCGTGATGTCCTGGAGGCCGGCGGCATAGCGCGCAATTTTCAGCGCGTCGTCCATCTTTGCGTTCAACGAAACCTCCGTGGATTCGCAGGGTGCCGACCTGCGCGCGTAGCTTGTGAGGTCCCGGCAGATGGCGGTGGTGCGCTTGACGGCCTCGATGATCTCCGTGGCTTCTTGGTGGATCGCAGCCAAATCCCGCTCCTCCCGAATGTTCTCCGCCAATCCCAGAATCAACTGCAGGGGGTTATTGATGTCGTGTGCGATGCCTGCGGCAAAGGACCCGATGCCGGCCAGCTTTTCCGCGTCGAACAGTTCGGCTTGGAGCTTCGCTTCTTGTTGCACCAGCGTCCACAGCACCTTGGCCGAGGGGCCCGACATCAGTTCGGCTTCGGGACGCTTGTGGACGGCGACGAACCGCTCCACTGCAGGGTCGCCGGTGACATCCAGAATCAAGTTGATGCCGTGGTTGCCGATCAAGTCAGTCACCTGCTCGTGCACGGGGATGTTCAGTTCCCTCGCCCGCTGGAGTCCCAGCGCTGAGGGGTTCTTGTCGGTAATGCCGACGACTTGGATGCCGGGGGTCTGATGCAGCAGATCAAGCAGCGCGAGGCCGCCTCTGCCGGCTCCTAAGATCGCGACGCGTGTACAGTAATCCGGCGTCATACGTTTTCATCATTCCCTTCCCAGCAGGCAGCGTGCACATGAGATCAGCCGATCCCAACGGATCGACCAGGCCTTTATGGTAACACCCCTGGGGAAAGAGCCGCAAAGGCCCTTTCCCCACACTCGGGATTGGCCGGGTGATTACAAGCGTGCCAGCTCTCGCTGTTCCATCGCACGGGCGACGGTGGCTTTCAGCTTTTCTCCTTCGACCGGCTTGACGAGATAGTCGACGACGCCCTGGCGCAGGAAAGAGGTCGCCATTTCCGTGTCGGGGAACCCTGTCAGGACGATCAACGGAACGCGCGGGTACTCTCTCTGGAAATAGGCGATCGCTTCGGCGCCGTTGATCTTCGGCATCCGGATGTCGCAGATGATTACGTCCAGCATCAACCGATTTTCGCCAGAGTTGATGACCTCGATCGCCTTCTCCCCATTCTCCGCCTCCAGTACGTCGTAGCCCGCTTTGGTCAAGGTCATCTTCACGACCTTCCGGATATCCGGTTCGTCATCCACGATAAGGACCCGGCCGTTGCATGCAGATCCGCCGAGGAAGAATCCTGATTTATTCTCCGACATGGGAACCTCCTTATGATTGAGAGGGATTGTGTGAGAACTTCGCTGCCATTCACCATCGCCTTGTCATGACCTCCAAGCAACTCTGATGCTCAGGCTTCCGCAAATTTGAACCCTCGCAATCTTGCGGACTTTGCCGATCCTGGATCTGCTGACCGAACGACTGGCGGTTCAAATCCACCAGGAGCACGTGAAATCCACCACCATGCCGGCACGACGAGCAGCTCATTCGCAGTCTTGAGGATGTTCCCATCACCAGATCCGGCGGATCAATACCAGGGTGCCGAGACTCACGGTCAGGGCGATCGCTGTCACGATGAGATTGAACAACATGGTAGGTACCTCCAGCCTCCGGGACCGTGCTCGATCATTGAGAAATGGCAAATCCCATTCCCAAGCCGAGGCAATGAGGGTAAGTGGAATAACCTCGCGAAACATCGGGGGGGCACGGGATTGCATGTAATGCGGTGGAGGCGATCGCACCGGCCGCCGTATCGAATGTGATAAGCGAGTCGTATTCGATTAGATACGCGTGGCCCATCAAACCAGGCCGCGCCGGGTCTCGTTGCCTTTGGCGGATGGGCTACGGTATCCTGACTGCGTTTTCGCTCGCGGCATGATTTCGACCGAAGCCCTGACGGCCTTCATTCGCCAGGCGATGCCGGATGCCACGGTGTCCGTCACGGACCGCACCGGCACAATGGATCACCTGCAAGTTGTGGTCGTATCGGAGGCATTCACAGGGAAGACTCTCCTTGACCGCCATCGGATGGTGTACCAGGCCCTGGCGGAGCCAATGAAGGACGGACGTATCCACGCGTTGGAAATTACCGCGAAGACGAAGGATGAAAGCTAGAGGGCATTTGGTGATCTGACGATTTGGTGATGTGGCGAGGTGCCAGATGGAGATATCTCGTTAATGCGTCCTTCACCAGATCGCACACCCCACCGAGTCATAGATATTCGAGGAGGCCGGAGCCATGGGCGATCCAATCGAAGAGGAAATCCAGCGCGAGATCAAAGCGCACAAGATTCTGATATACGGTAAGGGTACCAAGACCATGCCGATGTGCGGGTTCACCCGCGAGACCATGCAGTTCTTCGACAAATACGGCTACCCGTATGAATTGATCGACGTGCTGCCCAATCCCGCCAAGCGTGAAGCGCTCACCAAGATGACCAACTGGCCGACTCTCCCGAAGGTGTTCATCGACGGCCAATTTTACGGCGACACCGACATCCTCGAGCCGATGGAAAAGAAGGGGGAGATGGAGCCGCTGCTGAAGAAGGCATTTGGGAAATAAACAGGTCTGAGGAGAACAAGGGCGACGGTCATGCTCTCCCCTTCGTGCAGCCCGCACGGTGAAACTGTGCTCGCTGGACACGCGCGATAGAGAGCACAACCGTCGTCCTTGCTTTCGGCACATCGGCTCCAGGGAAGGGGAGAGCGGGCGGCGAGGGGAGCGCTTCAGCGCTCCCCTCGCCGCGAATCCACTCCGTACCTCAGAAGGTGCTCACCTGGAACAATCTCGCGTCTTAGCGTGACCATGGTGGCTGGTGAGAGTGCGCGCGCAATGAGGACATGATACCCGCGCTATAAACCGTCTCTGACTTTGCCCGATCAGCCGGGATACACTGCGGGCTGTTAGCTGACAGACTGCAGAACTCGCAGTCTATCCCGTCGGTGGAACAGGAAGAGATATTGAACAAGTGTCGGATATTCAAGTCGAACTCTCCTTCCACCAGAGTGCTCTGCTACCGCGATATGCTGCACGGGGAGGCTGCAGCAGACTTACTAGTTAGCCATCAATCACGTAACGGGCTATGGCGGACAAACCGCAAGGATGGCATAATAGGGCGCATGAGCAAACCCGCACTGAACGTCGACGAGTTGAGTCCTGGAGAACGCTTGCGGTTGATCGAGGAATTATGGGACAGTCTCACTGAGAAGCCGGGCGCTGTACTCCTGACTGACGCCCAACGCGAGGAATTGGACCGGCGCCTCGATGACCTCGAGATCTCAGGATCAGAGGGTATTCCCTGGGAAGAAGTTCTAAAGCAAATTCGTACCCGGCCTAGGTGAAGCCACCGGTCTTTCGCCCTGCCGCATCTGCTGACGTTGAGGATGCCTATCGATGGTACGAGGCCCAGCAAAACGGTCTTGGTGAGGAGTTTCTTGCAGCAGTGGGGTCGATCCTGGAATCCCTGGTGGCAAACCCCCAGCAATTCCCCGTCATTCACCGCCAAACCCGCCGTGCCCTTTTCCGCCGTTTCCCGTACGGGCTCTACTACCGTGTTGTTGACGATCAGATTGTTATTGTAGCCTGCATGCACGCCCGGAGAGATCCACGGCGATGGCAGTCTCGCCGCTGATGGCTAACCACGGGCTTGAGGAGGGGCTTTGCGCTCCTCAGCCCCGGCGTTGCGGCCGTCGAGCGAGCGTGCGTTCATCAGGCCGAGCTCCGCTCGGCACGGGAGGGGGCCCGAACTAACTCCCCTCCCGTACCCATGCGCACGAGCTCCGGGAGCAGGGGCTGAGAACCGAGGACATTCAGAATTTCCAGATTTCTACCTCACCAAAGGGGGGCACGTGCATCGGCCTCGCCCGCGCACGTCAGCCAATTCAGCATTCATAATTCCACATTCAGAATTCGCCGCGGCCCGCGCGGCGTTATATTCCCCATCCCCCGCCGATCTGAATATTCGCCCCGTTGACGTACCGCGCGTCATCTGACAGGAGGTAGCGCACAGCCGCGACGATGTCCTCAACCTTGCCGACGTAGCCGGCGGGGATGCGTTTGGTCACGCCGGCGAGTTCTTCCGGCGGCGCGCTGCCGGAGTCGATGAAGCCCGGCGAGATCGTATTCACCGTGATCCCGTGCGGGGCGAGGAGCTTCGCCAGTGTGCGTGTCAGAATGAGAACGCCGGCCTTGGCGATGTAGTGCGCGGTCACGTCCGGCTGGGCGACCATCTGATCCGCGTTGGCCATGCTGAAGTTGATGATGCGGCCGGATTTGCGGGCCTTCATGCCGGGGGCGACGGCCTGGGCCAGATAAAAGATCGGATGGAGATTCGCGTCGAACATCTCGTTCCATCCTGCGACCGTTTCTTCCAAGAGGTTCACGCGGTGATAGGGGCCGGCACAGTTGACCAGCGCGTCGATCCGTCCCCATTGCTCTTCGACCTGGGCGACAAGATTCTTGGCCGCCGTCGGATCCGACACATCGCACCGCACGGCTAGCGCCTGCCCGCCCTTGTCGATGATCGCGGCCTTGGTCTTCTCAGCGTCTGTCTCGCTCGTTCGGTAACAAACTCCGACAGACCACTTCTGGCCGGCCAGCTCCAGGGCAATCGCCCGCCCAATTCCTTTGGCACCCCCTGTGATCAAGGCTACTTTGTTCATGGCAACGTCCTCCGTCTAGGCATGACGCGTTTTCAGTCGCTTGGCGATCAAATCCAACGCTCCCGCAGTGCGCGCGGAAAAGACACGGAGTTGTTTGGGTTGTTTCATATCCTGGAGGCTTTCTTCGATCAAGGCCTGCACGTCCTGAATGGTATCGATGTCGCGCCACGGTGGAAGGCAGGCGGTCTTGAGATGAAGGCGCTCGGCTTTGCCTCTGGTCTGGATGAATACTTGATCGGTGGACCAAGGAATTTCAGTGAAGAGTTCGGGTGCCGGCCGCGTGAGGCCGATCAGGTAATAGCCCCCGTCCTGCGCCGGGCCGAGCACAAGCTCATGGTCCTTGAGGGCTGCGACGGCCTGCTGGTAGTGGGCGAGCGGCAAGGATGGCACATCCGTTCCGACGATGAACACCTGGCGATAACCTCGTGCGAACATCTCGGTGAATGCCCGGTGCATCCGCGCGCCGAGATCTTCTCCCGTTTGATCGATCAGGCTCACACCGTGCCGCTCTTCCATGATCCTGAAGAACACCTGCTTGGAGTCGGGTGCACAGGCCAGGAGGCGATCCAGCGGCAGGCGGAACTCCCTCACGGCGAGCTTGGTGCGTTCCAGCGTGTCCAACACGAAACTGCCGTGCAGCGTGGCTGCTTCATCCGGCGTGAGGGGAGGGCAAAGCCGGGTTTTCACCTGACCAGGGACAGGAGCCTTCGCGAAAATGACCAGCGCGCCATCGTGGCATGTGACGGGTGACAGATGACGCGTGATAGGTTGTTGAACCATAGTTCAGAATTCAGAATTCAGAATTCATAATTCATAATTCATAATTCATAATCTCTCCCCCTCGCCTACTCGCGCACCGTCGCATAGAACCGCGCGAGCCGGGTCGGACTGACGCCGAGCCAGTAGAGAAAGCGCAGGAGCCACATCAACAGAATAGTGCGCAGGGGGCCGCAACGTTCCCAACGCCGGTACGACGTGGTGACCTTGGTGTGCAGGGAAGCGAGCCGGCCCACCCGCTTCAACCGGCGCGTGAATGCAACGTCTTCCATGACGGGGATCTCCTCGTACCCGCCGAGTCGGCGAAACACCTCCGTGCGGACGAAGATGGCTTGGTCCCCGGTCGCAATGCCGGTGTGGCGCGAGCGGACGTTCATCAGTCGGCTGATCACCGAGCCCCAGGCCGAACACCTGTCGAACTGCACGTCGAAGCGTCCTCCTATGCATGAGGGCTCCGCCAATGCGGTCTGAATGGCTCGCTTTGCGTCATCGGGGAGTCGTGTGTCGGCATGCAGGAATAGGAGCACGTCGCTTGAGGCGACGCTCGCGCCCTGGTTCATCTGCCTGGCGCGACCGGGCGGAGAAGTCAGAAGTGTGACAGGTGACGGGTCCCTCGATGGGACTCGGCCTGCGACGAGCTCAGTCGAGTCGGATGGTGAGCATGTCGAACCATGACGGGTGACACCCCGACCCTTACCCACCCCCAAGTTGGGGGAGGATCGGGGAGGAGACGCGTCACGCGCCTGCGGCGAGCAGCATCGAACCGTCCCGCATAAGGCGGCCACGATTTCCCGGGTGCGATCCGTGCTGCCGCCGTCGACGACGATGATCTCGTCGAACCCGAGGCCGAGCGTATGGGGGAGCGTGTGAGGAAGGGTCTGCTCTTCGTTCAACACGGGAATGACGACGGTGATCGTCATCGCGGAAGTGTCAGCGGCGGTCCGGCGTGGATGTCTTGAACATGAAATACACCACCATCGCTACGGTGACCCAAAAGACCACTTGCTTGTGCCAGAACAGCACCTCGCCATAGTGGAAGAAGACCAAGGCCAGCAGGACCGCCGCCGCGATGACGCTGTAGCGAAGCGTGGGGTTCTCGATGACAGAGTTCGCCCACACGGCAAGCCCGCCGAAGTAGATGAGAAAGGGCACTACGTTGATCTCGAAGCCCCCGCTGATCGACAGGAAGATGTTGAGGAAGCCGATGAACATCAGCGCCGTGCCGGCCATCAAGCCGGCGACGTTCGTGTGCCTGTCGCCTGAGCTGTCTTGCTCAGTATCCCTCTGGGGAGGACGCTCCGGGTCACTCGAAGGAGTTGGGAGATCGGTAGGCGTCAAGTTACACCTTGGACTGCTTTTCAGCAACGATGACTGAAGTCAAGCGCGCTTAAACTGCTTGCTCAGTGCGAGACCTTGACCCTGATAGGATGATCCGATGTCTATTCCATAAATCTTGTCCGGCTTCGCGAGCAGCCGCTCATAAATGAGGCGGCCTACAATCTGACCGTCTTCAATAAGGAAAGGGACCTCGTGAGAGCGTACCTCCAAGACAGCGGGCGTTCCCTTGATGTCACTCGCACCATACCCAAAACCAGGATCAAAGAAGCCGGCATAGTGAATGCGGAACTCACCGATTGTGGGATCGTAAGCCACCATTTCCGCTGCGTAGTCATGCGGGATGCGAACCTTCTCTTTTGAAACCAGAATATAAAAATCATCCGGGTTTAGAATTATTGCCTTGTCTCTTGGTGCCGGAAGGGCGTCCCAGAAATCCTCTGGTGAGTACCAGTTGATCTTGCTTAGATCAATCGCAGGAGCATTTTTTTTGGCGCGGTACCCGATAAGGCTCTGGTGTTTCTCGCCTTGTAGGTTGATTGAAATCCTCATCCCCTCATCAATTTCAGCCGCCAGAGGTACACCCTGGTCGTCGTACACGAGGGTCTCCTTTTTCTCCAGTTTGTGCAGGGCCTTATCCGAAGGCGCAAGGTCCCCGCGAACGAAACGGAGCTGATTCAGCTTGAGTCCCTCACTTACGATCACCGTGAAAGTCCGAGGAACTACTTCAGCGAACAGCCTACCTTTGTAGCCTTCGGGAACACGTTCGAACTCCCTGCCGTAATCACAAATCATTCTCGTAAAGATGTCTAAGCGGCCTGTGCTGCTCTTCGGATTTGCTTTGGCTGAGATACCGTCGGGCAGACGCAAACTTTCCATCAAAGGCACAATGTAGACGCAGCCTTTTTCAAAGACGGTTGGACGACGTAAGTCTATTTCCGTCATGACCAGGTCTTTGATTTTGTTCTCAACGGTTGACGTAGGGCCGGGCAAAAAGCTTGACCGGACGCGGTAAGCCGTAGGGCCTAATCTCAAATCAATACTTGAGGGTTGGATTTGAATGGGTGCGATCGTTTCTAATGCTTCGATGCATTTGGTTTCGACCAATTCCCTGATCTTTTGGGATGGTAATATCCCAGTTGAAGAGAAGCTGCGGAGGTCTTTTTCAAGCTCTGGAAATAGTTGGATGTTGTCAGACATGAGGACCCATTCTTGCTTGATTAGGCATCCTAAGGTCGACTAAACGCGTCGTTGTCCGTATCTCCGCTGCAACTGTTTCCCCAAGACGCATAATTGTCACGGTCGGCGCAGCTGTCACCGCATGAGGCGAATGCCTCCGCAGATGCATCGTATGATCTCCGAGCGCCGACCATGGGAAGTTCACGTTTGCTGCTGGGTTGTGGATAATGGAACATCTTGTTCTCATAGTTCCGAAGGGCGACACCGTCCTCATCGAGATGGACGAGATAGTCGTCCGGCAACAACGGGATCTTTCCTCCTCCGCCCGGGGCGTCGATCACGAAGTGAGGGACCGCCATCCCGCTGGTGTGGCCCTGCAGAGCCTTAATGATTTGCAACCCCGTCTCCACGGTCGTCCTGAAGTGGTTGGTCCCCTTGGTGAGGTCGGCCTGGTACAGATAGTAGGGTTTGACACGCGCGAGCAGGAGTTGGTGAACGAGCCGTTTCATGACTTCAGGGTCGTCGTTCACACCTTTCAGCAACACCGTCTGCGCACCCAGCGGCACCCCGGCGTCCGCCAGCATGCCGCAGGCCGCCTTGACTTCCGGGGTCAGCTCGTCCGGATGGTTGAAGTGCAGGTTCACGTAAACGGGATGATACTTCTTGATGATCTCGCAGAGCTTGGGCGTGATGCGTTGCGGCAGCGAACCCGGTACGCGAGACCCGATTCGGATCAGCTCGAGATGCGGAATCGTCCGCAGCGCTTTGAGGATGCGATCGAGCAAATGGTCGGGCAGGAGCAAAGGGTCGCCGCCGGAAAGGATTACGTCCCGCACTTCCTGATGCGCCCGAAGGTAGTCGACGGCCCGGTCCAATTCCCCCTTTTTGAGGAAGCCCGGCTTGCCCACAAGTCGTTTCCTGGTGCAGAAGCGGCAGTAGATCGGGCATTGGTTCGTGACCATCAACAGGACGCGGTCGGGGTAGCGATGCACCAGGTGCGGCACCGGGCTCATGAGGTCCTCTTCCAACGGATCGTCGGGCGCGTCGGAGTCTTCGATCTCGGCCGGGTCCGGGACGACCTGCTTCCAGATGGCGTCGCCCTTCGCTTTGATCGTGGCCATCACAGTCGGGGTGATCCGCATCGGGTAGGGGCCCACGACGGCCTCGATCTCTTTCTCATCGACGCCCAGGTGCGCGGCCAGGTCCTTGGCTTTCACCACGCTCTGCGCCAACGCCTGCTTCCAATCTTCCATGCGATTGTCCTTCTGGTTATGTCCGGCGACACGAGGGGAACCGATCATCCTCACCCGGCGTCTCGGGGGACCTATGAGTACGGGATGCGAAACGGGCCTTCGCCTCAGGTCCGGCTCCGCCTTCCCCGTAGCGATCGTCCAGGTAAGCGAGGATGTCCCTCGTTTCGGTCAACACAAGGTCGTCGTCTTTCACGACCGGCACGTAGTATTGCCCTGACACCTCGTGCACCTGCTTGCGAAACATGCGGATGTCCGGGACCACGACGTCTTCGTACGGCACCTTGAGCGCCTCGAGCTTGTCCCGGACCACCGCGCATTCGGGGCACCAACGGACGTGGTAGAAGATCAGACTCATAGTTTTGAGTTGTGAGTTCTGAGTGCTGAGTGAGGATTTCCGGCCTCTGCTGTCTTGGCAGAAAACTCAGAACTCATGACTCAGAATTCGCGCCTCGCACCTCCGGCGCGAGCGCGCACGGCGCCATGATCGCGTCTTTCATGCCATGGAGAATCTTCTTGTCCGCCGGACACACCGTGGCCAGAATCCCGCCAAGCTCCACTCGATCGTTGACCACAAAATAATAGGGCGAGAGCCTCGTCCGGCCCGGCATCGGCATCAAATCGTCCGCCGCCTCGTCCCAGTACGTAACCTCAAATTGGCGTCCCTTGTGGAATTCCTGCAGGACGTAGGGGGTGGTGGAGAACGCGGCCAGCGCGCGATCGATCGCCGCCGCCCACTCCGTTTGAGGCAGATCATGTCCTACAGAGACGCCTCGACTCCCCCAAGCCAGCTCAGAAAAGCCGGAGGGCTTCACCGCAAAATGTCGATCGCGCTGAGAGGCCCGTTTGAGTACTTCCCAGTCGGACACCGCCTGACCGCCGACGTAAAGCCCCGGGATCACGGCGGAGGGAGGCAGCGGGCGCGGGTCGAGGACCCACGTGCGCGGCATGAGGGTGATGAGAGTGTGCGTGGTCTCCTCGCCCAATTCCGCGAGCCAAAACGGCTGCAGCGCCGGATGATGAAGCAGCGCAAAGGCCAGCTTCTCCTCGAGGGCCGGTTTATAGGGAGGCGTGACCGCGACACGCTCTTTCTTCGCACTGTACATGACCAGCTCGGCTTTGGGGATGTTCATCAGGTCGAACAGCTCGAAGAACCGATACACGACCGCGACAGACTGCACCCCTGACGGCGTCGCGCTCCAGAGGCATTCCTCTGTAAACCGCAGGTCATGGGGTTCTACACAATAGGTGTCAAGCCCGTACTCCCGCAACCGTTCCGCCATCCAGCGCATTTCCGGGCGATAGTCCTTGGCTTCCTCCGACACGACGATCGCCACGCAGCCGGGTCGGTCGGCCTTGTTGGCCTGCAACATCGCGGCAAAGCCTCGTATCATGCCGTCGGTCCCGCCAACAATCTCGGATGGGTGATGGGTGATGGGTGATGGGTGATGAGGGGAGCACAGTGATTCGGGTTTCTTCTCTTCCGATCGACCATTGACCATCGACCATTGACCATACGCTCTTCCCAACGCGCCGGTTAATCCGATGCCGCCGGGCACGGCATCGAGTTCGGTGATGACGAATCCGTCTTGTGTCGGGATGACATCGGGTCGAATGACGCCCGGCAGCAGGCCTTTGAACCGTTTCATTCGGCTGAGGGCAACCAGCGATTCCGGTTTTCCCTGGTCCAAGTAGTCGGCCACCCAGCCGGGCTGATGGCCACGGGCACTCTCATAATAGAGCCGATTCAAGGCCCGGTAGAACGCCAGCAGATCATGGCCCAGCGCCCGGAAAAAACGGACCTGCTCGCCCGAGAGGAAGAAAGGCTCCGGAGCGATCCGCCAGCTCGTCCCCATCGCCTGAGCCCCGCCCGGTCCCGTGAGAAAGGGCTCTTCACGCGAGAACAGACCTTGCGCGATGAGTGTGTCTCGGATGGCCGCGCACCGTTGCTTGGCGTCTGAGGCGTCAACCGGACCGGAGAGAGGCGGCGTCGATCCCAATGATGAGTCCTGGGTGCGGATAAATGCCCGCGTGGTTATCCCGGCAGGGGACTCGCGTCCCGCACCGGGGGAAATCGTAACATGTGCCCGTGGGCCGTACAAGACTCAAGCATCGGCATGATGATCGGAGAAGAGCAAGGAGGTCGGCACTCGAGCGACTACGCCGCTGCCGCCTCGATGTTGAACACGCACACGCGATTCTTGCCCGTTTTCTTGGCGGTGTAAACGGCGGCATCCGCCGCGGCGATCAGGTCGGAGGGGCATGAAGCGTGAACCGGAAAGGTGGCGAGGCCGATGCTGCAGGTGAGCGGAAAAGATGGGGCGACGAGGGTGGCGAGCTCGGGCAGCAACATCAACGTGGTCACGCGGTGGCGTAAACGCTCGGCGACGATCAGCGCCCCGTCGACGGAGGTGTTCGGGAGGATGACGGCGAACTCTTCCCCGCCGTAGCGCGCGCCGACGTCGCTCGGGCGCCCCAGCCGCCGATTACGGACCGCCGGCTCATGGCTGTCGAGCAACCAGCCCATTTCGCGGAGCACCTGGTCTCCGGCCGCATGGCCGTACGTGTCGTTGATGCACTTGAAGTTGTCCAGGTCGATGAACAACAGCGAGAGCGGCGTATGAGCGCGTTGCGCCTCCGCGCAGAATTTCATCAGCAGTTCCTGGAAATGGGAGTGGTTATAGAGGCCGGTCAGGCCGTCACGGATCGAATTTTCTTTGAGCTGCTGGGTGAGGTGATACAGCTCCCGAAGCGAATCTTGGAGCTGGTGATTCAGTTTGTCCGTTCGTTCTTGCTGTCGCTTCAGCTCGGTGATGTCGGTGATGGTCTCGACCACATGTGTGCGACCGTCGACGGATTCGACTTTCCCCCACTGGACGAGCAGATGGACGTTGCCGGGCGAGGCCACTTGACTCGACGTCATCGTGCCCGTCTGGATCGCTTCCGGCATCTTGCAGAAGGAACAGGGTGTCGGGCAGTTGGCGATTTTCTCGTGGCAAGTCAGACCGGACAAATCACCGAACTTCGCTCGGGAGCTTTCGTTCTGGAAAATCGCCTTGTAGGTAACCGGGTCGATGACGGTGATGATGACCGGCTGGGTGTCCAGGAGCTTCTGAGGGTCGTACATGGGAGGTGGCTTGATCTCGTCCGACCTGGCCATCGAGTTCGTCCGTGAGTGCGTGGCTTCCCGTTGGCAGTATTCCAGTGAAGGACCAAGCGGTCAAGGAATTTGCCGGTTCTCAAGCAGGGGAGCGGAGGAGAAACGCCCGCTGCTGTAGGTGGCTGGTTGAAGAAATGATAGAATGCACCGATCTCATATGGCTCGAACCCAGGCTTCTCCGGCTATGACGGTGCCTCACGGCCGCGCGAACGGTGTCCGCGAGCTTCCGCAACTCGTTCCCAGCCGCGTGTGTCTCCAGTGTGACGTCTGTTGCCGCTTTCCGGAACGGTCGAGTTTCCTCCGGCCCTTCTTCACGGCGGAAGAGATCGCCGGCGCCGTCGCGGCCGGTCTGGAGCCGCGCCACTTTCCCGATGCCTCAGGCGGCCAGATCGAGCTCATCCCGCATCCGGCCGGCGAAGGGTTCATCTGTCCCGCCTTCGACCCCGCGACATCGCACTGTCTCATCTATGACGAACGCCCCTTCGATTGTCGGCTGTATCCCCTGACCTTAATGTGGGACCGCCATCACGAGCAGGTGCTGCTCGGGTGGGATACCAAATGCCCCTTCTTGCGGGACTCGCTTCCGGCCACGATCCGCGCGCACGCAGAGCAGGTGACGGCCTGCCTCGAAGACGAGACCCACGGGGAGCGGGCCTTGCGATATTCCGGATTGATCGGACCGTTTCAGGAAGACGTAGAGCCCCTGTGGCCGTTGCCGCGGGCCACGGCCAGGCTCGTGAAGCCGTGGGCGCGCGACGGCTTTCGTTTCTTGACGATGAACGAGCGTGGGCGGTTTGAGGTCGCCGTTCGCGCGACGTCCTGGATCGATTCGGCTCTGCCCCTCGCCGCCTTCGGGTTCGCGTATCACGCATGCTGGCTTTCCCTCCTGCCGCTGTGGTGGAAAGAAGAGGCCGGGCTTCTCTATCTGGTGGCCGAGAGTCCGGACGGACTCTTCCTTGCCGTGCCTCCGCTGGGACCGGGAGACGTACGCTCAGGATTCGATCAGGCTTTCGCCCTCATGAAGAAGTACAACGGGACGTCGGCGGCCGCACGCGTCGAGAACGTCCCGGACTCGCTGGTTGCCGGCTGTCGCGACCGGGGATATCACGTGACTCCCAAAGGCTCCGACTACCTGTACCGGACGCAGGATCTGGTCGCGCTGGCCGGCGATGCGTACAAATCGCAGCGGGCGGCGTTCAATCGGTACGAACGCGAGCACGGGGCTCCGCTCGTTCCCTATCTGGACACCGATCGCGATGCGTGCGCGGCGCTCTTCTGCGAGTGGCGGGCCCAGAAATCCGGCCATGACCGGGACCCCTTCGGGGAGATGTTACTGGCGGACGCGGAGAGCGCCCATCGTCGAGCCTTGGATCGGCCTGAGGAGTTGGGGCTTGAAGGGGCGGTCGTGCGCATTCACGGGAAGCTGCGTGCCTATACCTTCGGATATTGGCTGAACCCCTCCGTGTTCTGCGTGCTCTTCGAGGTTGCCGACCGGACGATTCCCGGTTTGGCGCAGTATGTGTTTCGTGAATTTTGTCGCCAAGCGGGGGGACGAGGCGCTACCTTGATCAACACGATGGATGACAGCGGGTTGCCGACGCTCGCTCGATCGAAGCGGGCGTATCATCCGCATCGTGAGCTTCCGAATTTCATCGTGACCGATGTCCGCTGAGTCGATGCCACCCGAATCTTACCAACCCTCGGAACAACAGCCGTATCGGTGGTTGCCCGCCATCATCACCCTCTTGGCCGTGATCGCCCTGGGGGTCGGGGCGGTCGCGCTCCGCTACGTGGAGAATCGGCTTGTCGCCCTGACCGGTCAGCAGTTGGAGTTGGCGGCGGTCGAGGTGGCGGATAAGGTGGACCGGCTCATGGTTGAGCGGTACGGCGACATCCTCATGCTCGCGCGTGCCCTCGGCCCTCATGCGTCGGACCTCAGCTACATCCATGAGCATCTGACCTGGACGAAGGAGGCTCATACGCCGGTCTACCTGTGGCTGGCGGTGGCCGATCCCAAGGGCCGCATCGCGGCGTCGACGAAACCGTCCCTCGTCGGGCAAGCGCGCGGTGACGCAGCCTGGTTCCAGACGGCGAAGAATCATCGAACCGTGTCGGTGGATGACGTCGCGCTTCACGATCCCGAGGACGGCATTGAAACGATCGCGCATTCCGCCCCTATCCTCAGTCCGAAAGGAGAGCTGCTCGGTGTCGTCACGAGTCGGATCAGCATCCGCATGATCGAAGAGATCGTGACCGGGACCATTCAAGCGCTCGAGCGGCGGAAAGGGTTCTATGGTGCGGCGGAGTACCAGATGCTCACGAAAGACGGCAGGGCCATCGTGGACTCGGACCGTGGACGTGCGAATCCCGAGGACACGAGGCCTCGCCATGTCTCCATGGCCGATCATCGCCTTGCCGAGAGGCCCGGGTACGTCGAGGAGGTCCATGAGGACCGACTGGTTCCTGTGGTGACCGGGTATGCGCAAACCAGGGGAGCCGGCGAGCTCGCAGGACCCCGCTGGACCGTTCTGGTTCGGGTCGATCGGGACCAGATTCTTCAACCGATTCATCGAGCGCTGTGGCGCATCGGATTGGTCGGTGCCCTCGTTTGGATACCCCTCCTGGTCTTTCTCTTCTGGGTCACCCGTCGGCTGCGCACCCAGTACCTGGAGGCGCAGCGGGAGAGCGAATGGGCCAGGGCGGCGGAGGCGGCCCTGCTGCAGAGCCGCGAGCGGATCCGCGCCATCGTGGATACGGCCCTGGACGGCGTCGTGACGATGGACGCGGAAGGCATCATCACCGAATGGAACGCCCAGGCGTCGCACATTTTCGGCTGGAATCGCGAAGAGGTGCTGGGTCGGTCGCTGGCGGACACGGTGATTCCCGCGCCCGACCGCTCGGCGCATCTACGTGGCTTGCAGGAATTTCTCCGGACGGGACACGGTCCGATCCTGAATCGCCGCATCGAGATCATGGCCTTGCATCGAAACGGCTACGAGTTCCCGGTCGAGATCGCGGTGTCGCCGGTTCGGGTCGGTGAGGCGTATTTCTTCAGCGCCTTCGTGCGCGATATCACGGATCGCCGTCGGGGCGAGTCCCGGCTGGCGGCACAGTACGCCGTCACCCATATGCTCGCCGAATCGCGGAGCTTGGAGGAGGCGCTGCCGAAGGTGTTGCAGGCGATCGGCACGAACCTGGATTGGGATCTCGGGATCTTTTGGCGTGTTGATCGTCCCGCAAATGTGCTGCGCTGCTTGACGCTGTGGCAGGCAGCGTCTGTGAAAGCGGACGAGTTCGTCGAACTCACGTGGCGGCAGACCTTTGCCTCCGGAGAGGGATTGCCGGGCAGAGTGTGGGCGAGCGGCGAGGCCCTGTGGACCCGGGATGTCGTCGGCGACGTGACGTTCCTGCGGGCGGAGGCGGCGGCGAAGG
The DNA here is from genome assembly GCA_037446055.1 of Nitrospiraceae bacterium. Classification (GTDB taxonomy): domain Bacteria; phylum Nitrospirota; class Nitrospiria; order Nitrospirales; family Nitrospiraceae; genus JBBIJI01. The sequence continues at coordinate 128,796 of JBBIJI010000002.1, read as the reverse complement.
CCGGCCTGCACAGCGCCTTCGGGTTTGCCATCCGTGTCGGCGGGGAGGTCGAAGGGGTGATTGACCTGTACAGCTCCAGGCCGCAGGAACCGGACGAAGAGCTGCTGAAGATGGCCGCGGATATGGGCCTGAAAATCGGCCAGTTCGCGGAGCGGGCGAGGGCTGAGGAGGCCCTGCAGCAAACTGAAGCGCAGCTCCGACAGTCCCAGAAGATGGAAGCCGTGGGTCGTCTGGCCGGCGGTGTCGCGCATGACTTCAACAACCTCTTGACCGTGATCCGAGGCTACAGCGAGCTGATTTTGTACCGGTTGGGTGAGCACGAGCCCCTTCGCAAGGAAATCGAAGAAGTCAAGAAAGCCGCGGATCGGGCGGCAGCGCTCACGGGACAATTGCTGGCGTTCAGCCGCCGGCAGTTCGTGGCGCCGAAGGTCGTCGATCTCAACGCCGTGGTCCATAACATGGAGGGGATGTTGCGACGGCTGATCGGGGAGGACGTGATCGAGCTTTCCACCGTGCTGGACCCGAACGTCGGCCAGATCCGGGCCGATCCGAGTCAGATCGAACAGGTCATCATGAATCTGGCGGTCAACGCGCGGGATGCCATGCCGAGCGGCGGAACGCTCACCATCGAAACGGGGCGCGTGGAGGTGCATCGCCGGATTCCTGGTCGGGTCGGACCAGTCGAGCCGGGTTCCTACGTCCTCTTACTCGTGCGGGATACAGGACATGGCATGGATGAGGAGACGCAATCGCACCTGTTCGAGCCCTTCTTCACCACAAAGGAGAAGGGGAAGGGCACGGGCCTGGGCTTGTCGACGGTCTACGGGATCGTCCGGCAGAGCGGCGGGTCGATCATCGTAGAGAGCAAACGCGGGCGGGGTTCGATATTCAAGATCTATTTCCCGCAGCACGTGGAGGCGGAGGGCGCGATCGAGGGGGCGAGCGGCGGCCCGGAGCAGGTTCGCGGGAAAGAAACCGTGCTGGTGGTGGAAGATGAACCGGGCGTGCGCACCCTCGTTCACGAGACGCTCAAATTACATGGTTACCATGTGCTCGAAGCGCGGCACGGGATCGAGGCCCTGCTGACCGGCGCCAGACATCCCGGACCGATTCATCTGCTGCTGACCGATGTCGTGATGCCGCAAATGAGCGGTCCGGAGGTCGCGGAGAGGCTGTCTCCCGCGCGGCCGGAGATGAAAGTGTTGTATATGTCCGGCTATCCGGATCATCCGGTTTTCGCGCAGAGCCGCGTCAAGACGGATACAGCGTTCTTACAGAAACCCTTCACACCCAGTACCCTCGTGCGGAAAGTGCGCGAGGTGCTGGACGCCATTCCCAAGGTCGCGTGACCGCCGCTTCGGCGCCGCTTGCCTCCTACATTCCTCTTCTCAATCTGACTCACTTGGCTTGATCTTGACTCGCGTTTCCGTTTATCGTGACGCTACGAAAAAAGCAAACAGCTCGTAGCTGATGGCGAACAGCTCTGAGCTACCCGCTATTAGCTATTCGCTGCCTGCTGCAGCATGTTCATGCCAGTGGGTACGGTCAATCGAAGAGGCTATGAAAGGTCACGAGCAGGACATCGAGCGGTACCTCATCAGAGAAGAGCCGTTCTATGCGGAGGTGCGCGGCGAAGTGGGCCTCTTTACGATTGCGGCCAAGAACCGGATGCCGGTCATGCTGAAGGGCCCGACCGGCTGCGGCAAGACCCGCTTCGTCCAATATATGGCCTACCGGTTGGGGCGACCGCTGATCACGGTGGCGTGCCATGAGGATCTGACCGCTTCGGACCTGGTCGGTCGCTATCTCCTCAAAGGCCAAGAGACCGTCTGGATCGACGGGCCTCTGACGCTCGGGGTCAAACACGGCGCCATCGTGTACCTGGACGAGATCGTCGAGGCGCGAAAAGACACGACCGTCATCATCCATCCTTTGAGCGACGACCGTCGGCTCCTGCCGATCGAGAAAAAAGGGCAGCTCATCGAGGCGGTGGACGACTTCATGCTGGTCATCTCCTATAACCCCGGCTATCAAAGTGTGCTGAAGGATTTGAAACAGAGCACGAAGCAACGCTTCATGGCGATCGAGTTCGGCTATCCGACGCCGGACGTCGAAATACGTGTGGTGGAACAGGAAGCGGGGGTCGAGAAAGACATGGCGCAGAAGCTCGTGAAGCTTGGGGAAAAGGTTCGAAACCTCAAGAACCATGGTCTCGAAGAAGGTGTCAGCACCCGCCTGCTGATTTATGCCGGCACCTTGATTAAGCAGGGAGTCCCGCCGGATCGCGCCTGCGAAGTGGCGGTGTCCCGACCCATCACCGATGATCCAGACATGCACCGCAGCATTCAGGAACTGGTGAAGGCGATCTTTTAGCAGGTCGCGGGCAAACCTGGATTGGCCCTTGCTCCCGAAGCGTGAATGAAATGCGGGCGACCTCCGGTAATCCCCTGTGCTCGCGGAACCCGCGCCTCTGACCGTCAGAAGTTGAAACAAAGGGCGGCGCTCGTTCGACGCGCGCACGTGAGGATTACCGGAGGCCGCCCCTATGAGTGAGTAACAACGAGCGAGCTCGGAGGGAGCATTTTGAACTCGCTTGACGGCCGCAGTGGGCCAATCCAGATTGCCCGCGGCTGCATTGTGGGTGGAGCATGAAGAATCCCTCCTGATGAAAGTCTCCTAGTTTGGTACGGCCTGCTTTCCTTCCATGAAGCCAGCGGTCGTTCAGGACACACCGGAGGGAGTGCTCTTGACGGTTCATGTGCAGCCGAAGGCGTCTCGCACCGAGTACGCGGGGGTGTATGGCGCCGCGCTCAAGATCCGGGTGGCGGCGCCACCGATGGAAGGCGCGGCGAATGAGGCGCTGATAGAATTCTTGGCCGACTCTCTTGGAATCCCCAAGTCTACGATCACAATTCGCACTGGTGCGACCGGCCGTCACAAACGCGTGCTGCTGAGAGGTGTGGCGGCCGAGCACGTCCGGAGAATCTTTAAGCTCTAAAACAGGGGGAGCGATCGATGCGCCACAATCGCGCGTGCCTGTTGTGGGGTGTGCTCTTGATACTTGGCGGATGCTCCAGCACCAAACCGATCCTCTATCCCAATGCCCATCTCCAAGCAGTGGGGAAGGACACGGCGGAACGAGATATCGAGGATTGCAAGAAGCTGGCTGAAGCAGCGGGAGCGGAAGAAGGATCAGGGCAGGCGGGGAGAGTCGCGACCAATACGGCTGTCGGTGCAGGAGTCGGCGCCGCGAGCGGGGCTGTTGGTGGTGCGATCGTCAATGCCGCAGGCAGCGGGTCGGCTATCGGTGCGGCAAGTGGTGCCGTCTGGGGATTGCTCATGGGGCTGTGGAACGCGGCGACCGGTCCGTCGCAAACGAATCAGGCTTATACGGGTTTTGTGACTCGGTGTCTGCAAGACAGGGGATATGAGGTGACGGGTTGGAATTAGGGTGGTCGGGTGGTGCCGTTGTGATACTCCTTTGCTCCCGGAGCCCGCACATCTGACTATCGCGATATTCAGATCAAAGTAGACGATGTGCTCGCTCGACGGCCGCAGTCGGAGTATCCCAACGGCACTGGCCGCATGGGTTCGATCGGGATGGCATAGAGAGAATAGATAGGTGGACGTTTCAGAAAAGGCTGCTTAGGGGACCGCCCACTTGGGACTACCCCAGCCACCCTCAATGAATTCTCCCGATACTGGCCACTCTCCTCCCGTGCCGGTTCACAAGGCGATGAGAGGAGCATAAGGTGGCTCCCACGGCCAATCTCCGCCGTGGTCACGGAGGGCCGCTTATGGGTCGTCGGGACCTGACAGGGCCTTCGCCTCGGTGCAAACCGGTTCTCGGCATGCATGCATGCATGCACGCACTCACTCACTCACTCACTTCTCGATCCCTCACCGCGTTTCTCAGACAGCGAATAGCGAGTAGCAAGCAGCTAATAGCGAATAGCTCAAAGCTACGAGCTACTCGCTGCCGGCTCTTGGTTGCGAGCTTGTTCGCTGTTTGCTGCTCTTTCGGCTGCGGCCCGGCGCCATCCGACGAGGCGGCGAATCTCGCGGCATCCGCGTCCCAGCCCCTGGGGACTGGCCCGCTTCTCCGCGAAGCGTCGGGCCTGTCCCCTTCAGGCATTCCTGGCGCGGAGCCAGTCCCATCGGGTGCCACACAGGACGCGTCCGCCGAGCCACGCGAGGCAGAGCCCTTTGTCGTGCCGGAGTGGATGGCGAAGGATCTCGCGTCGCCTGATGTCCGGGTGCGCCTCCAGGCGCTCGACCGCTGGGCACAACACGCGCCGAAAGGATCGGTCAATCCATTGATCGTTGCGCTCGAGGACAGAAGACGAGCAAGTGCGCGCGAAGGCGTTGGCCTTGATCGAGCAAGACTGGGCGCGGGAGCAGATGGCGGAGCCATAGAGGCAAGAGGCAATGCGCTCCACGAGCGGCGAATGACGCACGGCGGCCAAAAGCGGGCCGTCGGTTGCCCATCAAACACAATAGCCAGGAGGTTCCTATGAGAGGTTGGAACAGAAACCGATGGGTGTGGAGTGTCAGTGTTGCAGTGTTGGGAGGCGCGTTGCTTGCCACAAGTGTTGTTGGCGCCGACGACGATAAGAAAGGGAAGAATGCTTTTACGCATATCTTGGAGAAACTCGATCAGATCCTCAGCAAGCTCGATAGCGGCGGCCAAGAGGTTAATCATACCCTGCGGTGGGACCGGGTCTTGCCTGCGGCTGAACGGTTTGTCGTCTTGGCCGAATTCGGCAATGCGGCGGTACTGGACAAAGAGACTGGGCTGGTGTGAGAGAAGTCCCCTACACAAGTCACTCACGTTTGGAACGCTGCCCGCTACAACTGCACCAACAAGATAATAGGTGGACAGAAGGGCTGGCGGCTGCCATCAGTCGTAGAACTCATGAGCCTCGTCGATCCCTCAGTGCCGCCTCCGGGTTCCGCCTTGCCCCCTGGGCATCCCTTTGTGAACGTACCACCGTCCGTCTTTTGGTCAACTACAACGGATGCTGGGAGTCCTACGGAGGCATGGAATGTGTACTTCTTCGACGGCGGCAACGTATTCGTCGATCCTAAGCTCAACAGCCGCCATGTCTGGTGTGTGCGTGGTCCGATGCAAGAGTCGGTGTATTGAAAGATCGTAACATGTGACACATGAAGCGTGAGGCGTAAGCATCATGCACGAGGCGTGGGCAAAGGGGCGTGAACTGTGATCGTATTTCGGGAGCACGAGGCGAAGAGCGAATAGCGAGCAGCAAATAGCAATAAGAAGGAACAGCGGCCAGGGGGCATGCGGCGCCCTGGCCGCTGTCCTGCGTACGACTCGGAAGTGGTTCCAGAATACTAGGCGTCGCCGCTACAGACCAAGGATAATCCTGACCCGTCGTTCAATTTCTTCGATCATGCTTCCCGGCAGATTTCCCATCTCATGCGAGAACGATTCATTGGCCACGGCGATCAATTGTCCCAGGAGCAAGTCGCTGTCGCGGTCCACGCCCCCTTCCCCTTTGCGAAGACGGAACCGCAGGATGCCGGGATCTTCCACGAGCTTGCTGGTCGTCGGAATCACGATTGTCGAGGGATAGCCGGCTTCATTCACGAAATTGGATTGCACCACCAAGGCTGGGCGAAGTTTCCCCGGCTTGGTCCGCACCCGCGGGTTGAAGTCCACCACGTACAGATGCCCGCGTTTGATCTGCATCTACTTTTCGGAGCTCACTCGGCCTACAGCAGCCCGTGAGAGTTCTTGGTTCTCTCGTTTATCGGCTGCCGCGCAACGCCGGACGGAGTCATGGACCTCATGCCGTAGCCGCTCCTCTGCCGTCTGGTGCTCAAGAGTCTTCAGCGCCGCGCGAAGCACTCCTGCCTTGGTTGGTATTCGGAGTTCCTTCCGCAGCCGTTCGATCTGTTGCTCTTCTTTTTTGGATACCGCGATGGCTCCCATAAGCACTCTCCTTATATTGTTACTAACAAACTGTATAATTAACGAAAGCATCGTTGTCAACCGGTGAGTGACGTGTCCGTGGGGGTCATAGTGACGGCAGTGAGTCTTGAGGCTCACCGAGGAGGGAATGGCTGATAGCTGATGGCATATGGCAAGAGGCGGGCGGGGGCAACGTCCCCGCTCGCCTGCGATCCCCTCACACGCCCCCTCCCCCGAGGGGCTGTACAGAGGCGAAGGAAGGAGCAAGAGGGGACAGGCTCCCTAAGCTTGTCGAGCCTTCGACCCGCTCGCCTCGGCCTAAGCTCGGGGCAAAGGCAGGCTCGACCCCGATCAAGGTCGAGGAGTCGAAGGTGTCTGTTCTCATCGGCAGAAGCTTTAGTCAGCGCTACCTTGAAGACCCGCCGGCAAGGGCTGCAGTGGCGCCCTGTGCTTCAGCGCCCGGCCTTTATCGGGTGTAGGGTCGGTGACCACTCCGTAGACTTCCCGTCCTTCGTGGCCTTCCGGGAGGTACTCGGTAATCGGCAGCCCATCTTCGCGCACAAATAAGAGGCAGTGGCAGTACTTGTAGATCTGCATTTCATCGCAGGCGCAGATCCAGCGGCGAAGCTTGGCCTCCGCGTGTTTGTCTTGGTAGAAGTTGCAGGGACAGAGCGGCTTCCCCAGTTCGTCGACGTTGGCAGCTAGCCCTTTGACCACTGCTTCGGTCACCGCCGGGTTAGGGTGCATGGTCGTGCCGCTTTTCTCGGCGAACCCCTTCACGTATTTCCACATCTTATCGAGACTTGCCTGGCTTGGCTCATCCATAATCCCCCCGTGCATATAGGGTCTGATTCCATTTCGCCTTTCAACTCAAAACTCAGAACTCATAACTCAGAACTCGCGCGTCCCCGTCCGCTTCGCGCAGGTGCGTAGTTTACAAGCCGCCGCGCCTCCTTTACAATGGCTGACTTCGTATCGGGAAAACTGCTGCATGAACTGCAATCATGCCACAGCACAGCTATTAGCCAAGCTGGGGACGGAGCTGGACGAAGCCGCCGTCGCCCGCCTCACAGATGGGCTGGGTGCGCTCGCGGAAAGCCACGTCCAACGTCTGCTTCTTCTGCTCGACGAGCTTGAAGCGGTTTCTCCGAGAGCCTTACGTGCGGCGATCGAGGCCCTGGCGGAGCTGCAACGACGAATCGGGCTCGATCTTGCCGCAGCCTGGCTCGAAGTCGGGTTGGCCGTTACCGAGTCCTCCGGTGCAGCGGCGCTGAAATACTTCAGAGAGAGCCCGCTCTTGCTGGGGCTGATCGAGCCGGATTCCGCACGGGCGCGCGTACTCACGATCGCGTTGGAATTGGCCGAAGCCGATCCGAACGTCGCCATCGAATTCCTCCGAGTCGCTCCTGAAGCCGTGCCCGTTCTGTCGGCTGATCAGCTTTCGTCATGGGCGGACGTTGGCCTAGAGCTTGCGGGAGTCGATTATGTGCTGGCGATCGAGTATCTCCGCCGCATGGCGGCGGTAGCACGCGTCCTGCCGATCGAGCACGTCTGCTCTTGGGTGAGGTTTGGCAAAAACCTCGTCACGACCAATAGCCTCGGCAAGCCCGACTATCTGGGGACGCTGGAATTCCTTCGCACTAGTCCGTCGATCTTGGCGGGTCTTGACCATGTGGCGGTGCGCGGCGCCCTGCTGCAAATGGGCGCAGAGATGGCTGTGCGCTCCCCAAAGGCCGCCATTGCCTGCCTGGCGGAAGCCCCATCGCTCTTGCATCGGCTCCCGAATAGCGACTGGCAGCTCCGCGTGCTGCGCTACGGGACGCTCCTCGCGGAGCGGGATGCTGAGGCGGCCCTGGCCTTCGTTCGCCGATGCCCGGAAGTGCTGGCCTTGCTCGGCGCGGGGGTCTCTCCCGTCGGGCGCGAGGGACGGGAAGCCGGCAAGTTCGATGAGTGGTTCAAGACCGGGATGGAAATCCTCGGCTATAGCGTTGAAGGCGCCCGTGCCTACTTTGCCGTCGAGACGCACAAGGCACTCGCGTCGATCGAACACGCCTTGAGCGGCGTGCCGCTCAGGCAGGTTTCGCGCACGCTCACGTTGTTTACCCAAGCGCTGTGCGGGACCGACGTGAGGATCGAGACGTTACCGGACAGCCTGGAGGCCACGTCTCAGCCCGCTCGACCCACCGTCAGCGCGGACGGTCGCACGATCATGCTGCCGAGTCTGCTCCGACGATACCCGACCTACGAAGAGAATGTCAGGTTCTATCTGGCCATGACCGCCCATGAGGCCGGCCATCTGGAATTTGGCACCTACGCGGTGCCACTTCATGAGCTGCGTGAGCTGGTGGCTGATTTAAACGAGCGGTATCGCGGTTCGTCACGACGACAACCAGAAAACCTGGCCGACATCTTTTCACTCTATCCTCAACCCGGCCTGATCCGAGACCTCTGGACGATCTTGGAGGATGCCCGCGTTGAGTGGCAATTGCGTCGGGAGTATCCGGGGCTGAGTCGCGATCTCGCTCAGTTGGCTCGCGACGCCGTGCAGACACGCACGATCACACACGGCCTGACCGTTCGAGAAATGGTGGTGGATTCCTTACTGCTGCTCACGACGGCAGAACCAGGGACGGTCCCGATTCCTGTGGCGATCACCGACACCGTCGAAGAGCTGTGGGCACTGTGTCGGACCATCTTCACTGAGGCAGCCCAGGCGGCGGATACCATTCGCCTGGCGCATCGTGTGTATGTGCGGTTAGAGGAGCTCATCGCCGGCAACGTCGAGCGCCTGCGGGAAGAATCCGAGCACACAGATTCGCAGGCCATGGGTGCCGGGCCACGTGCCTCGGACGAAGTGACCGGGAACTATCGGCCCGTCGCGAACTGGGACTACCGTGGCGCGATGAACCCGGAGTTAGTCAAGGAGGCGATGGCGGAGGTTGATCAGGAAGGACAAGCGGTCCAGCCACCTACAGGGGACCACGGGGCCGGCCTGGCCGGCGCGCCGGGCGCTTCGCCTTCTCGTGCCGGGACGGTAAGAGGATTTGAGGCTTCCGATGAGGGGCTGGGGCCGGGACGCAAGCAGCCTTCTGTGGTCGATGAAATCTTGGCGGTCGATGACTCACGCGCTCGCCGGCGGGAAGAGTTGACGCAAGGAGGCCTGGCCTATCGATACCCTGAATGGGATTGGACCCTCCAGGACTACCGCGCCGGTTGGTGCCGGTTGGTAGAGCGTCCGGCGCCCGACGGGTCTCCGGAATTCGCGGAACAGACGCTTTCGAGCTATCACAGCACCGTGCTGCTCCTCCGTCGGTACTTTGAATCGCTGCGGCCACCCCGGTTGCGACGGGCGAGCGGACAGATGGACGGCGAAGAACTGGACATGGATGCCGCAGTTCGACGCGTGGCCGATCTCCGTGCCGGGGTCGACCCATCGGAGCGGATCTACGTGCGGAGGGAAAAGCGTGAGCGCAACGTAGCGGTCGCATTTCTGGTCGATGTCAGCGGGTCCACGAGCCGACAGATCGGGCAAGGGCTGCGCGTCATCGACGTTGAACGGCAGGGGCTCGTCTTGTTGTGCGAAGCGCTCGGGGCCATCGGCGACCAGTACGGAATCTTTGGCTACTCCGGCCAGGGCAAGGAGCAGGTGGAATTCCTGGTGATCAAGGATTTCGACGATCCGATCGGCGGACGCACCGCCCATCGCTTGGGTGGGCTGGCGCCGTTGCAGCAGAACCGCGACGGCGCGGTGATCCGTCATGCCACGCGGAAGCTCCTGGCGCGTGACGCACGGACGCGGCTGCTGGTGCTCATCAGCGATGGCCGCCCGTTGGACGACGGGTACAAGGACGATTACTCGCTGGAAGACACGAAGATGGCGCTGAGAGAAGCGGGGATGAAGGGCGTCGATGCCTTCTGCATCACGATTGACCGCGAGGCGGACCTGTATGTCAGACGGATGTATGGGGATGTGAGATTTCTCGTGATCGATCAGGTGGACCGGCTGCCCGAGCGGCTGCCGCGGATTTACCAGCGGTTGACGGCATAAGACCGTGACAGGTGACAAGTGACGGGCTTCAGAAGATACATCACTCGTCACGCGTCATGGTTCGACCCTTCGATGTACTCAGGGTCCCGAGCTTGGTCGAGGGACAGGCTCACCATCCGACTCGACTAAGCTCGCCCGTCGAGAGCCTCTGGGTCGAGCGATCGCAAGGCCGAGTTATATCGATGGACGCGTCACGCGTCATGAGGTCACGGATATCAGTGCACGAGGGATCAGGAAAGCCTCCGGTGCCGCCGTGGCTGTACAAGTTGTTCACCGGCCACCAGTATCCCTACGTGCGGCGGCAGGCGAAGTTTGCCAACAAGGATCTGAAGCCCGGCGAGGAACGGCCCGAGCCGACGCGAGAGGAGATCGACGCCAAGTTCTGGGAAATCTTCTCCCGCTGCTCGATCAAGGTGCTTGAAGAGGTCAAGACGGGCATGATCGTCACTTTCAACGAGCTCGGGGAGTATCCCCCCGGCGGTTACCAGGATTTGCTCGACAATCCCGAGGAGTTCTTGGCCAAGACCTATGGGAAGAAAAAGATCAAAGTCAATTTCTACGACGGCGAGAATTTCGTCTGTACGATCAATTTCAAAGTGGGTGGCTGGACGGGGCATGAAGAGGGACATTGAGCCGCCTCGATTGCCCTCTTTGCTCGCACGCCCCGCACATCTGATCATCTGATGCCCTTGATGGTAGACGATGTGCTCGGCGCATGCGCGCAGTTGAGGGCAACCGAGGCGGATCAAGACTAAGAGGGCAGGCGAATAACGAACCAAGGGTGGCGCAATGGCGCGTACGAAGGTCACGGTGGTAGGTGCGGGCAACGTGGGCGGGAGTGTGGCGCAACGCCTCGCCGAGAAGAACAGCTACGAGGTGGTGTTGGTGGACATTCTCGACGGCGTGCCGCAAGGGAAAGCCTTGGACATCACGCAGGCCGGCCCGGTCTGCGGGTACAACTCGAGAGTCGTCGGTTCAAACGGCTATGAGGAAACCGCCGGCTCGTCGATCGCGGTGGTGACGTCCGGCATCGCGCGCAAGCCGGGCATGAGCCGCGATGAGTTGCTCGCGACGAACGCGAAGATCGTCCGGTCGGTCGTCGGAGAGCTGGTCTCTCGTTCTCCCGACGTGATCCTCATCCTCGTCACCAATCCTCTGGATGCGATGGTCCACGTGGCGAGGAAGGTGAGCGGGTTGCCGAGGACGCGCGTGATCGGCATGGCCGGCGTGTTGGACTCGGCCCGCATGCGCGCTTTCATCGCAGCCGAGTTGGGCGTGTCCGGCTGCGACGTCGAGGCGATGGTCCTCGGCGGGCATGGGGATACGATGGTGCCGCTGTTGCGATACACGACGGTGGCCGGCCGGCCGGTCTCAGACCTCTTGTCTAAGGAACGCCTCGATGCCATCGTGAAACGCACGCGGGACGGCGGCGCGGAGATCGTGAGCTTGCTCAAGACCGGCAGCGCCTTCTATGCGCCCTCGGCCTCGGCGGTGGCGATGGTCGAAGCCATCGTCAAGGACCAGAAGCGCGTGCTTCCCTGTGCCGTGCTCTGCGAGGGTGAATACGGATTGCGGGACGTCGTGGTCGGCGTGCCCGTAAAGCTCGGGCGGGACGGTGCGGAACAAATCATCGAGTATGATCTCTCTCCCGACGAGCGCGCCGCGCTCAACGCTTCGGCAGACGCAGTTCGTGAACTGTGCGCTGCTGTGGATCGCCTTATCCCGCCGGCTTAAGGCGAGAGGCGCGGGGTGGGGGACAAGATTATTAGCGCGCCCTGCTCTTTCGTTGCTAGCCGCGAACCCCCTAATCCCCGCCACCGTGGCTTGCTTGACATTGCTGCGTAGCGTGCAGTACAGAGTTTGGCCTAGCAGTGCACAGAGCAAAGTGAGGACACGATGAAATTTCTAGAGGATCCCTTTAAGACAATGGGCGCCGGGTTTGGGCTCGCTGTCGTGTTGATAATCGTCTACCTCGGCATCTCGGGAACTCCGGCCGGCGAAGCAGATTGGGCGGCCGTTATCGTCCGCTGGGTTCATTTCTTGGCCGGGATCACGTGGATCGGGTTGCTGTATTTCTTCAACCTGATCAACGCGGCGTTTCTCAAGAGCCTCGACGGACCGACCAAGAATGTGGTTATTCCGAAGCTCATGCCGGCCGCATTGAATTGGTTCCGCCATGGCGCGACCGTGACCGTGCTGGCCGGAATTCTGCTGTACATCATGCTGTATCGGAAGGGTGGGGCCGGGGCCATCGCGCTCGGCATCGGCGGTCTCCTAGGTATCATCATGATGGCCAATGTGCATGCCATCATCTGGCCGAACCAAAAGAGAATTATCGAAGCCGTGTCAAAGGCAGCCCAGGGGACTCCGGCGCCGCCGGAGATGGCGCAGTGGGGCCGCACGGCTCTGCTGGCCTCGCGGGTTAACTTCATGCTCTCCATCCCCATGCTGTTCTTCATGGGTGCGGGCAGCCACATGAAGTAAATGGCGTGTCTTGAGGGGCATCCGCGAGGCGGATGCCCCTTTTCCTTTTTCTCGCCCCGAACCTAGTGCGATCCCAGCCTCCTGTGCCCTTTCTACCCACTGGCTGCTGGGTCACTCGTCCTAACTCATTGAGATTCAGGCCTATTCCCGCCCCTTCAGCTTGACGAAGGACATAGCGCGGTCTTATAGTTAGCCGCTACAGCGCCGCCGGCGTGAGATAGTACGATGAATCCTTACGAACCCCGTGTGCTCAAAAAACTGGATGGATCTCCCACAGAGATCGAGGCCTACATTAAGACCGGCGGTTACCAGGCGTGGCAAAAATGCCTGAAGGAGCTGAGTCCGGAAGAGGTGGTCAACGAGCTCAAGAAATCGGGCCTTCGCGGGCGGGGTGGGGCCGGCTTTCCGACCGGAACCAAATGGGACAAGGTCTTGAACCACCGCATCAAAGAGCGCTATTTCGTCTGCAATGCCGGAGAACACGAGCCGGGAACGTTCAAAGATCGGTTCCTGTTAAAGCAGGCGCCTCATCAACTCATAGAGGGCTGTCTGATCGCGTCTCACACGGTCAAGGCGAAGGCCGCCTTCATCTATGTCAACCATGAGTACCACGAAGAACAGCACAACCTGAAGAAAGCCATCGCGCAAGCCAAAGCACGGGGCTTGATGGGGACGAACGTGCTGGGGACAGGGGTGGACATCGATTTGGAGGTCTTTTCAGGACAAGGGAGCTATGTGGCGGGCGAGGAGACGGCGATGCTGGAATCCATGCAGGGTCGCCCGGCGATGCCTCGACAGAAGCCGCCCTTTTATCCGACAGACTTCGGCCTCTACGGAAAGCCGACGCTCGTGAACAACGTCGAGACTCTATGCAACGTCCCGCGGATTCTCCACGAGGGCGCCGATTGGTTCACCCAGGTGGGTACGGAAAAGTGTCCGGGTACCATGTTCTTCTCGCTCAGCGGCGCCGTGAGCAAGCCGGGTGTGTACGAGATGCCGATGGGAGTGACGATCCGCGAGTTGGTTGAAGCATGCGGCGGCGGGGTTCCTGCCGGACGGAAGATCAAGGCGGTGTTTCCGGGCGGTCCGGCCTTTTCGATGGTGCCGGCCGATCAGCTCGATCTTCACATGGATTTTGACAGCTTGAAGAAGGCGGGGACCGGCCTGGGCTCAGCCGGCGTGATCGTGGTGGATGATGCAACGTGCATGGTCGCCCAGACGCTCAAGTTCTCCGAGTTTTTCAAAACTGAAAGTTGCGGTCAATGTCCTCCTTGCCGGATGGGGACTCTGAATTTGGCGACGCTGATGGCCAAAATCGAGCGAGGCGAGGGTACGCAGAAGGACATGGACACGCTGCTTCAACTGTGCGGGTTCGTGAAGGGCACCGGATACTGCACGCTGGTAACGGGTGCGGCGGTCCTGGTTCAAAGCAGCATCAAGCTCTTCCGTGAAGAATTCGAGGAGCATATCAGATTGCAGCGCTGTCCCTATCAGCCGGTCGTTGCGGGAGCCGGGGCCTCGGCGTGAAGGTGAAGGAGATGCCGCGGGTCACCTTCGTTCATCCTGAGGGCAGGAGCGGAAACGTGGATCATAATATGACGCTGTTAGACGCCGCAAAGGCGCTGGGGTTTCCCCTGAACCATGATTGCGGCGGCAACGCGTCGTGCACGACCTGTCGGGTGGAGGTCCAGTCAGGTCATGAGAACCTGTCAGAGGTCGATTTCGATGAGCAGGACCTTCTGGATCGAGAAGCGTTGACGGAGCCGTGGCACCGACTGGGGTGCCAGGCCAAGGTGTTGGGCGACGTGGTCGTGCGCGTGCCTGAAACGAAGTGGGCTGCACCGGCGACGGTTCAGGCGGGGAGTAAGGCGACGGGGTCCTGATGCAGTTTGTGCGAGGGGCATGGTAAACTGATCTGGTCCGCGTGAACGCAATCAACTGAGGAGATAGACGGAGGGAGGACAATGCTGACGATTACACAAGTCGCTGAACAGAAGATCAAGGAGCTCATGGCCGAGGAGAAGGACGTCGTCGGTCTTCGGATCTACGTCCGTGGCGGTGGTTGCCATGGCTACCAGTACGGGATGGCCTTCGAGTCCAAGGTCGCCGAAGACGACACGGTGGTCGAAAAGGGCGGCGTGCAGGTGATCCTGGATTCCCAGAGCGCGCCTCTACTGCAGGGCGCGGAGGTGGATTACGTGGACAGCCTGCAGGGCTCGGGGTTTTCAATCAAGAATCCGCAAGCGAAGACCACCTGCGGCTGCGGCAGCTCGTTCAGCGCATAGCAAGAGCGGTCGACGACCAGCGTTCAGCCGTCGGCTCCAAGACAGTCGGGAAGGGCCGGAGTTGCTTTCCTCCAATGATGCAATTTCGGCCTTCTCTTTTTGGGCTCGAAGTCGAGGGTTGACGGCCGAGGGCGTCGGCCGGGTGGATCTCTCATGGCAACGGTGAGTATCACACGGCGCTATCGCTTCTGCGCGGCGCATCGGCTCCACACGGATGCGTTGTCGGCCGAAGAAAATCGGGCGGCCTTCGGCAAGTGCAACAATGAGAACGGCCATGGCCATAACTATGTGGTGTTGGTTACGGTGAGGAGCGAGGCCGAGCCGTCCGTGAGCTCTGATGGGGAGGTGGCGGAGTTGGACCGGCTTGTGCAGGACGTGGTTGTTCGGCGGTTTGACCATCAGGATTTGAATCAGGATCCCGAATTTACGCACCGCACGACGACGGGAGAGAACCTCGTGATGCTTATTTGGGATTTGCTGGTCAAGCGGATTCCGCAGGGCCAACTGGAAAAGGTGGGTGTCATCGAGACGCGCGACAACTATTTCGAGTATGCGGGCTCTGTCGCGGGACCGGCAGCATCCACAGGGAGGAGTCATGCCTCGTCGCATAACTGAGCGAAATTCTCGTCCCAGCGTGCGGGCGATCTCCGGCAACGGCGCGCCGTTGTCAGTGAAGGATCTAACCTTGCTGGTGAGGGATCTGCTCGTCGGCGTCGGCGAGAACCCAGCTCGCCACGGCCTCGTGAAAACTCCCGAGCGGGTGGCGAAGGCCCTGCAGTTCATGACCCAGGGGTACAGCCAGAACATCGATCATCTGCTCAACGGAGCCTTGTTTCCGATCGAGTACGACGAGATGGTGATCGTGAAGGACATCGACTTCTTCAGCCTCTGCGAACATCATCTTCTCCCATTTTTCGGCAAATGCCACATCGGCTACCTGCCGAACAAGAAGGTCGTCGGCCTCAGCAAACTGCCCCGCATCGTGGATGCCTTCAGCCGGCGGCTGCAAGTTCAGGAGCGGCTGACGACGCAGATTGCTGAGACCCTGCTGCGCAAGACCAATGCGCACGGGGTAGGGGTCGTCATGGAAGCCCAACACCTCTGCATGATGATGCGAGGGGTGGAAAAGCAAAACACCGTGGCGGTCACCAGCTCGATGCTCGGCGATTTCCGCACCCAGCAGCAGACCCGCGAGGAGTTCCTCAAGCTGATCCGCGGCGGCCGGGTCGGCCTCGTCGGCTAGCTTCCTTCTGGCGCGAGGACATGTACCGTCGAAGACGACGGAGCCAGTCCCCACGGCTCCACGGGCGCATCCATTGCCGGACGACCCGTTGCGCTCTTCTTCACGCAACGGGTGAACGTCACGAACCCTCATGAACAATGTGTGCGAGGAACGTTTCGACGGCCTTATTGAACAACTCCGGCTGTTCAAGGTTGCTCAGGTGTCCGGCCTCCGGGATGATTTCGAGTTTCGCGCCGGGAATCGCCTTTGCGATCCGTTCGTTCTCGGCCGCGGTCGTCAGGACGTCGCGGTCGCCGACCACCACAAGGGTCGGACAGGTGATGCCTGGCAACAAGCCGGTTGAGTCGGGCCGTTCGGCGATGGCCATGAGGTCTCCTACGATCCCGCTGACCTGAGTGCTGAGGATGATCTTCCGCACATGCTCGACGAGGTCCGGCCGGGTCGCGATGGTCGTCGGGGAGAGAAGCTTGGGTCCCATCTCGTCCGCCACAGCGGAGGGGCCCTGTCGATAAACCCGTTGGGCAAGCTCAAACCGCCAGGTCAGGACTTCCGGTTTATCAGCCTCGGCTCGAGTGTCTGCCAGCACTAAGGCCTTGATTCGGTCGGGGAAGCGTCGATAGCAGGAAAAAATCAGATATCCTCCCATCGACAAGCCCACCAAGACGGCCCGAGGAACGGAGAGATGGTCCAGCAGGCTGCGCACATCGTCGGCAAACTGATCGAGGGTGTAGCGCCAGAGCGGCGCGTCGGATTCACCGTGCCCGCGCAAGTCTACGGTGATGACGCGGAATTTTCTCGAGAGTGCCTCCTCCTGGGGCGCCCACATGGTTCGGTTAAGGGGAAAGGCATGGAGAAAGACCAGAGGAAGCCCCTGCCCGGTATCGTTGTAAGCCAGCGTGATTCCGTTGATCGTCGTCCGCATCGCCTCCTCCTGTCTGTGCCGGAGTCACGCTTCCTAACACCGGACCTCTCGTTCGTCAAGCCGAATGGTTGGGGAGGGGGCTGATTCGTGTGATTTGCGGTGAGAGGGGTCAGGCGTATAGAATCCCTTCGCGCAAGGTCTCTTGATGTCCGTTCAAGACAAGACTTCGCTCGACCTTTTCCCTGCCTCACAAAGTCGCGCCCCGCTACGCTCGCCGCTCGCCGATCGCCTTCGCCCGCGCGACCTGCCTGATTTCGTCGGCCAGGATGAAGTTGTTGGGGAGGGCTGCCCACTGCGCCTGGCCATTGAGGAAGATCGGCTGACCTCCGTCATCTTCTGGGGCCCGCCGGGCTGCGGGAAGACGACGCTCGCGCATGTTATCGCACGCCGGACGAGCGCCCATTTTGTACCGTTCTCCGCCGTGACGAGCGGCATCCCAGAGTTGCGGGATGTCATCAAAGCCGCGGAGCATCGACGCGAAATGCAGGGCCAGCGCACGATCCTCTTCGTCGACGAGATCCATCGGTTCAACAAGGCCCAGCAGGACGCCTTTCTCCCGCACGTCGAGCGGGGCACCGTTATTCTGATAGGGGCAACGACGGAGAATCCCTCGTTCGAAATCATCGCCCCTCTCTTGTCGCGCTCCTTGGTGGTCGTCCTACGCCCGCTCTCTGACCAGGCGCTCAAGTCGATTCTTGATCGGGCGTTAAAGGATCCGGAACAAGGCCTGGGAGGGACCGGGATCAACCTGACGGAGGACGCGCGGCAATGGCTCGTGGCCTTTGCGAACGGCGATGCGCGCGCGTTGTTAACGGCTCTGGAAGTCGTGGCCGCGCATGTGGAAGCGTTGGGCGCCGACCGGGTCATCACCCGGGAACTACTGGATATGACGTTGCGGAAGAAACTCCTCCGTTACGACAAGGGAGGGGAGGAACATTACAACCTCATTTCGGCGTACATCAAAAGCTTGCGCGACTCCGATCCGGATGGAGCGCTCTACTGGCTGGCCAGGATGCTGGAGGGAGGCGAGGACCCAAAGTTCATCGCCCGCCGCATGGTCATTTTTGCCTCGGAAGACATCGGCAATGCCGATCCCCTGGCGATTGTGGTGGCCTCGGCCGTCGCGCAGGCGGTGCAGTTCGTCGGCCTGCCCGAAGCGCAGATCAATCTGGCCCAAGGCGCGACCTATCTCGCGACACGGCCGAAAGACAACGCGTCGTATGCGGGACTGCTACGGGCCCTGGAGGACGCTCGGGCGTTCGGGAATTTGGCCGTGCCCTTGCACCTGCAAAATGCCGTGACCTCGCTCATGATGGATTTAGGATACGGGAAAGGGTATAAGTACGTCCACGAGGACGCCACGGCCAGGACGGAGCAAACTCATCTTCCAGGCCCGCTGCATGGGAAGCGATACTATACGCCCGAGAGCGAAGACAGCACGCGGACGGATCCCAAGTAGGGACCATCGTTGAATCGGTGAGATAGATGTCGCCGAAACGAAAAAGCCAGCGCGTGAGTAAGCTTGCGAAGCCGGCGGTTCCGTCGCCCGCCGCCAGTGAGCGGCGCCAATTCGTGCGCGCCACCCTCGTCGGATCCGCGCTGGTGGCTCCGAAAAGCGGCAGCCGCGCGGTCACCGCGGTGCTGGACAATATCAACAAAGTCGGCGCCGGCCTTCACACCAAAGACCGCATCCCACCCAATGAAAAGGTCACGGTTTCGCTTGCCTTCCTCGATCCAAACGGAGTCGAGCAGCAGGAGAAACTGGACGGCACGATCGCCTGGGTCAAACCGTGGGAAAAGGGGTTTCTGATCGGGGTGGTGTGGGATGAGCTCGTCACGAAAGAGAAAACCCGCTGGCTGTATTACTATCTCGAAGAGACCCTCAAAACTTCGGTTTAAGCGGCTGTTGAAAAAGTCCGCCTGCGGCGTTCTCGCGGCGCTCAAAGGCTCAACGTACCATTCACCCGTTGCATTCCGGAGAGCCACGGGTCCCCGGTACGCCTCGCCTCTTCGCTTGCTGCGGCCTGGCTGGACGGCCTTTTTGAACAGCCTGCGTGCCGCAAGGCTCGCTACGCCAGGCTCGCGAGATTCTGTTTGATCTCCTCCAGCTCCTTGGCCAACGATTCCCAGCGGGCGGTGAGCCGCTCCAGCTCATGTTTCCAGCGCTCCTGTTCCTCATGAAGGGCATGCCAGCGCGTGAACTCCTGGTAGAGCTGCGGGTCCGCGAGCTCCTGGTCGCGGGCCTTGATCTTGGATTCAAGTTCGGCGATTTCCGTCTCGGCGCGGGCGATCTGTTTCTCGAGGCGGGCCTGCGTCTTGTTCCATTCCCGGCGGTTGCCGCCCGATGACTTAGGCGCCGTCTGCGAGGCCATCGCCTTGGTAGGAGCCGGATTCTTCTCCGCCTTCGCCGCCGCAAGCTCCTCGGTCTGTTCCTTGATCGATTCGAACTCCTGCGCCTTTTTCCATAAATGATATTCGTAATCGCCGGAATAATTTCGAGCCTGGCCCTCATCGATCTCGACCACGCGGGTGGCTATCCGGGTGAGGAAGGTCGGGTCATGCGAAATGAAGACGAGTGTCCCGGGGAAATCCGTCAGGGCGTCGGTCAAGACATCCACGGAGGCGGGATCCAAGTGGTTGGTCGGCTCGTCGAGCAGCAACGTGTTCGCTGGCTCCACAAGCATCCGCGCCAGCGCCACGCGATTGCGTTCCCCGCCGCTCAACGCCTTGATGGGCTTTTTCTGGTCCAGTCCGGAGAACAGAAAAGCGCCCGCGATGCCGCGGATGAAATTCATTTCCGCCTGCGACGAGACTTCGGACAAGGACTCCAAGATCGTATGCTCGGGGTTCAGCGCCTCCGCCTGATGTTGAGCAAAATAATGGAGCGTGACGCCGTGTCCGACCGACCGTTCCCCTCTATCGAAGGGCAGCACGCCAGCCAAGATTTTTAACAGCGTGCTCTTGCCGGCGCCGTTCTCGCCGACCAAGGCGACCCGCTGGCCGCGCTCGATCGACAAGTCCAGCGATGTATAGACGACCTTTTCACCGTAGGACTTGGCGACGCCGCGCAAGTCCAACACATGCCGCCCGCTGGGTGTCGGGACCGGAAACTTGAACCGAACCCGCTTCGGGTCCCGCTGTCGCTCGATCACCTTCACTTTCTCCAATTGCTTGATCCGAGACTGAACCTGACGCGCCTTGTTGGCCTGATACCGGAACCGATCGATGAATTTCTGCACCCGGGCAATTTCCTTCGCCTGGCGGTCGGCGGCCGCGTCGAATTGGGCGTCTCGTTGCGCGCGCAGCTCAGAAAACGTCGCGTAGTTGCCGCGATACTCTTGAATCTGCCGATCCCGGATTTCCCAGATGTGGGTGGCGATGCGGTCCAGAAACTTGGTGTCGTGGCTGATGACGAGGATCGTCATCTTGGAGTCGAGCAAGAACTCCTCGAACCACGCCTGCGTCGGCTTGTCGAGGTGGTTGGTCGGCTCGTCCAGCAAGAGCACGTCGGGGTTGGACAACAAGAGGTGGGCCAACGCGACACGCATGCGGTAGCCGCCCGAGAGGGTCTCCACCGGCCGCTCGAAGTCTGCGGCCGAAAACCCCAGGCCGGAGAGGATGCGTTTCGCCTCGTGCTCCGGAAACTGGTCGCGATGCGCCGCATCAAGCACGGTCTTGCCGGTGATGGTCTCCAGCTCTTGAGGGAGATACCCCAGGCGGAGTCGTGGTCGTTTCCTGATCGTGCCCTTATCCGGCGATTCCTCGCCCAAAATCATGCGGAACAGCGTCGTCTTGCCGACTCCGTTCGGGCCGACGAGACCGACGCGGGTTCGGGGACGCAGGTGGGCCACAGCGTCCTGAAGGAGCACTTTGGTTGCGTATTGCTTATGGACACACTCGATTTGGAGCATTTCGAATAGGTGTGGAGCGAGAGCCGAGCGGGTTGAAGACTCTATCCGCGCGCGTTAATTTCGATACAGCCGTGAATAGCGCGCGGTTCAACCAAAGGTTGGAATGGTGGAGCTGGCGGGGATTGAACCACGCTCCCTCGTCGGTTCGAGCCTGAAACCTCTCTCACCGACTCTTGCTGAGGGGGCCTGCCCCCTCGCATGCTCCCCACGAAGGGGGCGCACCCCCTTCGGAACCCCCGGTCGCGGGTTCCAATCCAAGCGCCAGATGCTAAGCAAGACCACCGTTGGTTAAAGACTCTATCCGGCCGCATGAGTTACGATAAGCCTCTGATTAGCGCCCGGTACGCGCAAGCGAGGTTTGGTGGAGCTGGCGGGGATTGAACCCGCGACCTCGTGAATGCCATTCACGCGCGCTCCCAGCTGCGCCACAGCCCCACCTGCCCGACAGTGATGAGTGCTGAGTTCTGAGTGCTGAGTTGATGAAGAAATAGGCCTACAACGAAATTGGGCGCATGCTAACATGCGATCTGCGACCAGTCAAGAAAATGGGCCGGCCACCATGGCGCGGTTGCGTTGCTTGACAAAGCCTAGGGGGCACCCTAGGATGACGCACTTGCTCTGACTTCTTCCCGGTCAGGGCTGTTTTTTTTGAGATTTTGGGAGATGCGATGAGCAATCTGGTGGTCGTTGGAACTCAGTGGGGGGACGAGGGGAAAGGCAAGATCGTCGACATTCTTGCGCGGGATGCGGATGTCGTCGTTCGGTACCAGGGCGGCTCGAATGCCGGGCATACGGTCATCAACGAACGAGGGACCTTCGTGTTCCATCTCATTCCATCCGGAATCCTCTATCGGGGGAGGCTATGCATCATCGGCAACGGCGTCGTTGTCGATCCGGCAGCCTTGATCGATGAAATGGACCAACTCCAGGCCAAGGGAGTCAAGGTCGGGAACAATTTCGCCATCAGCCGGCGCGCGCACCTCATCCTTCCCTATCACAAGGCGATCGACAAGGCCGCGGAACAGTCGAAAGGGTCGCGGCGCATCGGCACGACAGGCCGCGGTATCGGTCCTGCGTACACGGACAAGATGGCTCGCATCGGTATTCGGATCGGGGACCTCCTGAATCCCTCGGTTTTTCGGCAGAAGCTCGAAGAGAATCTCGTCGAAATCAATTGGTTCCTGGAAGAGTTGCACAAGGTCGAGCGGTTCGAGGTCGAAAAGGTGTTCCAGCAATACATGAGCTACGCAGAGCGACTCAAAGGCTATATCGTCGACACCAGTGAACTCGTCAATAAAGCGATCGATGCCGGAAAAACCGTGTTGTTCGAAGGGGCGCAAGGGACGCATCTCGACGTGGATCTGGGGACCTACCCGTATGTCACGTCTTCGAGTGCCACGGCCGGTGGTGCCTGCACGGGCACGGGCGTGGGCCCGACCAAGATCGACATGGTACTGGGCGTGGCGAAGGCTTACACCACCAGGGTCGGTAGCGGACCTTTTCCGACGGAATTGACGGACGAGGTCGGGGGAGGGCTCCAGGAACGAGGCAAGGAGTTCGGGGCGACCACCGGCCGCCCGAGGCGCTGCGGCTGGTTCGATGGCGTGCTGGTGCGCTACGCTACCAGAGTGAACGGCCTCTCTTCCCTGGCGTTGACGAAACTCGATGTGTTGGATGGAATCAAGGAGCTGAAGCTCTGTACCGGCTATCGGTATGGAGGGCAGGTGTTCCGGGACGTCCCAGCCGACCTCGAGGCGCTCACCGGCTGCGAACCCATCTACCAGACGATGAAGGGCTGGTCTGCGTTCACCACGGGTGTGAGCAGCTACAAGCAGCTTCCAGTGGAAGCGAAGCGGTACCTGACCCGTATCGAAGAACTTGTGGAATGCCCGATCGACATGATCTCCACCGGTTCCAAGCGTGACCAAACGATTATTCTTCGCCATCCCCTCAAGGACTCACGCAAACGCGGTCGCCCCGTGAAGAAACTGGCGCGATAGCTCCGCGTGCCCCTGCGATCACCACGGGGTTGACAAGCTTGCCTCCTCGATGCCAGCATCACTCCCGTGAGCCGCTAGCTCAGACGGTAGAGCATCGCCCTTTTAAGGCGAGGGCCCTGGGTTCGAGTCCCAGGCGGCTCACCAAACCTCACTTGTACGTACCGGCGGCTCTTCTGGGTTGTATCGTGATCGACGCCGCCGGAGAGAGTCTTCGACCCAGTTGCCATCAGCTCACCACTCCTCCTCCCGAAGTCGTATCCGGTTTTGAATGCCTCCCGTGCCCCATGAGCGTTTCATGAGCTTCACTGTTCAATCTTGATCTTAGGTTGCCTCTTCGAACAGTGGACGCGACCGATGCACGGCCGAGCCCTTCTATGAATCATCGATCGCCTCACCCTTCTAATCTCCCGAAATCATTGGCTTAGAGCATACGAGGGGCGATAGTAAGGGGGGGAAATCGCCAGTGGTATATTTTTTTCAAGACAATTCAGGGAGATCTTGGGGGAGAACGGGGTTCTGCCCTCCATCCACTAGATCAACACACGAGGAGTTACAGCCATGCAGAACAGCAACGCCAAACGAGTTTTCCTAGCGACGCTTGGAGTCTTACTGCTTGTCGGTCAGGGCTGCAGCACGAAGTGGCTCTCATCTGGCGGCAGCGAGCAATCCAGCAGTCCTGGATCAAGTTCCACCAGTCCCGGATCAAGATCAACTGCGCAGGGGGGGGGCGGTTCGACTGGTCACGGCGGGTCAGGCTCTGCTCCCGAGGGTGGAAGCCTTCGTGGGATCAATCCGCTGGTCGGTGGTCGGGTCGCCGATGAAGAGCGCGTGGGCCAGCAGGGTACGACGGTAGCCAAGGTCTCTGCCGGCCAGACGCCCTCGCCGCGCCGGCGCGCTGAGCTGACGAAGGAAGAGGCGCAAGAAGAAGCGGACGCCGAGGCGGCCGGCATGAAGGACGTGTTCTTCGCGTATGATAGCTGGACGATTTCCGATGAAGGGAGTAAGGCGTTGCTCCACGACGCTGCCTGGCTGAAGCAGAATCCCAAAGCGGTGATAAGGATTGAGGGCCATTGCGACGAGCGCGGGAATCAGGATTACAACCTCGTCTTGGGGGAGAAGCGGGCCAAGGCCGCTCGAGGCTATCTCATCGATTTGGGTGTCAACCCGAAGCAGGTGGCTATCGTGTCGTATGGCGAAGAGCGGCCGTTCTGCGTGGAGCAGGATGAGAGCTGCTATCAAGAGAATCGCCGCGGCCACATGCTGTTGCGCACGAAGTAACTCATCGGGAGGGATCCGTCGGAACGGGCAGGCCGTGATCATCCGGCCTGCCCGTTTTCTTTTCTCCCTGTGCTTCGATTTCCCGATGATCGAGTACATCCCAATGGTGATCCGGTTCAGGTTGTGGCCGTAGTGCCTTGCGAAGCTCTCCGTTGATTTCCTGGGGAGAAAGGCGTATCCCTCTGAAAGCGAGTTTTGTCCGGCAGCCGAGGCGCGTTCCATGAAGGGAGATTCTGAGATGGAGAAACGCAAGCAGGTCAGGTTTACGGTGCAGTTCAGGAGCACCTTCTCTGCGAATCAGCAAGAGGGAGAGGGACGGACGGTAGATCTTTCGCTCGGCGGCTGCAAGATCGAGAGTACGGCCCCGGTGATCGCCGGGACGAAGTACGAAATGCGCCTGTACGTGCCGGGATTCGACTGGCCCTTGCGTATCGACGAAGCGCAAGTCCGCTGGACGAAAGTGGGAGTCTTCGGCGTGGAATTCGGAGAGGTCCGACCTGAGGAACAAACGAAACTCCGAGCCGTGGTCAAACAACTCAAGGAAGAGCTGGGCCGCTGACAGCGGTCGGGCATGCGCGCAGGGCTTATATTACCTATCTCATACCAGACAAAGCCTGATGCTGGGGACAGCGCGACTTTGCGCACAACCAACACAGAGAAGGTCTGGGGAGTATCCGGCTACAGCGGGGGAGAGTTCAGTGGAGAAACGGAAAGCGCCCCGCTACTCAGTTGATCTTCCAGTCTCGTTTTCTGGTAACCAGGTTGCTGGCGGAGGAGTGGTGACCAATCTGTCGACTGATGGTTGTGCCATCGTGAGCGAAGAGCCGGTCCTCCCGCAGGCGTTTCTCGCGCTGCGGGTGCAACTGCCGGGTCAATACGCGCCGTTGAAGGTGGAGGTCGGAGAGGTCCGCTGGTCGAGCGGTATGGGATTCGGGGTCGAATTCAAGCACCTTCGCGCTGAGGAACAGGAACGGCTCCATCGGTTCATCCAGCTTCTCAGCGCCTCGCAGAACAATTGAGGGTTTCCAGACCGTACCCGATAGCCATCACCGTATCGCCCCAAACGGAGCGGCAAGCTCGGCTATTGAAGAGCCGGAAGGCCGACGGTATCCTGCCCGCCGTGGCGTGCCGGCCTCGCGGGCAGGACTCTCTGTAAGGGGTGCCGCGACTCGACGACTTCGAACGGGAATATCTATGAGCGCCTCGAATCCGAATCCTCATGCATCTGAAGTCGCGACACTCGCGGGCGGGTGCTTTTGGTGCCTGGAAGCCGTCTATGACCAGATGAAGGGTGTGCTGTCGGTTGAGTCCGGCTATACCGGCGGTACAGTCAATAACCCCACGTACGAGGCGGTGTGCAGCGGCAGGACGGGCCATGCCGAGGCTGTCCGAATCACGTTCGATCCTCGGGTCGTCTCCTATCGCGAGCTTCTCGAAGTGTTTTTCGTGATCCATGATCCCGCGACGTTGAACCGTCAGGGGAACGACGTGGGGACACAGTACCGCTCCGCGATCTTCTATCACTCATCGGAGCAGAAGCAAACCGCGATCGATATGATCGCCTCGCTCACCAAGGAAGGAATCTTTCCCGCCCCGATCGTCACGGAGATCGTACCTGCCGGTCCCTGGTATCAGGCGGAGGCGTACCATCAGGAGTATTTCGCCAGAAACCCGCTGCAGGGCTACTGCACCTATGTGGTCGGCCCCAAGGTCGCGAAGTTTCGCAAGCGCTTTGCCGAGAAATTGAAGGCGTGATCGGGCCGCGGTGTTCCCTCGGGGCACAAGCTCCTACCGTCCGAGGAGTTCCTTCAGGCTATCTCGGAGGTCGCTGAGCAGATCCGGTTTCTGAAACACCTGGTGGGGTTTGACGAGCACTTCCGCCTGGGGTGGGCAGAATGGGAACTGCAGACTGGTCTTGCCCTGGACTTGGACGACCAACGTCACATCCGGTTGATCCAACGGCCGTTTGATGACCACGAGGGGATCGTGGAATTCTACCACGCAGGTGCCGTCGTAGCCGGCGGCTTGGTAGCGCGTCGGCTCAACCAGCGCGACCCTATGGCGGCCGTTGCCGAACACAGTATCGCCTTCCCTGATCGGTCCTTCCGGTGCGATCGCATAGAGGATGAACGGCACGATCAGCATGATCGCCGCCGCGATGCCGATGGACCAAAGGGGCGGCCAGGATTCTTGCGTGTCGTTGGATTTCATGCTGGTCCCCTGGTAGGGGGCTTTTACCCAAGCGACGTTAGGATGGCGCCCGTCCGATCGCTGTCACGAAACATTGGGCGAACAACGACACGGGATGGGTAGCCCATTGCTTTAGCGCCGCAGACAGGCGCGACACGGTGGCAACGTCGAGCAAGCCCGTCTTCTGCGCTTCGTTTTCGATCCGTTCTGCTAACAGGTCGCAGATGAGGTCCATCCGTTCATAGCAATCGTACGTTGCGCCGAGACCGATGCCGACGAATCCGGCGTCTGATAATAGACGGCCGAGTTCCCGTCCAACGAAGGGGTTCCCGCCGTTTTTCGCCTGGAACTTGATGTATGCCTTGATCGCGTGATGGACCTCTTGAGTTTTCGGCGCGTAGACGACCCCGTCCCAGTCCGGGCTCGCGATCCCGACGAGTCCATCCGGTCTCAAGACCCGTCTGAACTGACTCAGCGCTGCGAGGGGATCGGCCAAGTGCTCGAACAGAGCGTGGGAAAAGATCGCGTCGAAGGACCGGTCGGGAAACGGAAGATCATAGACGTTGGCTTGCCGGGCCTCGATATTCGTGAGCCCGTGCTCCCGAGCCGTCCGTTCGGTCATCGCGACTTGGCTGGACTCGATGTCCACTGCTACCACGAGACCGTCTCCGACTGCCAGTGCGAGTCCCACCGTGATCGTCCCGGGACCGCAGCCACAGTCAAGCATTCTCATGCCGGGCTTGAGTTGAGGGAGAAAGAAGGCCGCATCCCGCGCCGCGTGCCGTCGCTTCATGTAGCGGAGCGCGACCTCACTGTAGCCGGGCGTGTAGGTCTCTTTGGTACCCACAGACTACACTGGTTTGGGTGGTCGCTCCGAAGACGAGAGGGCAGCGAAATCGAACAGCCGACGATCCAACAAGAGCTGAGGCGCGACGTTGGAGAGGGCCGCGAATATGCTGTCAGTGCAGCCAGGGAATCGTCGTTCCCAGTCGCTCAGGAGGCTTTTCACTTGCTTGCGCTTCAAGTCCTCTTGGGAACCGCACAGGTTACAGGGAATGATCGGGAACGCCCGCAACTCCGCGTACCGGGCCAGGTCCGCTTCCTTCACGTAGGCCAACGGACGTATGACTATGTGACGTCCGTCCTTCGAACGGAGCTTCGGCGGCATGGCCTTGAGCTTCCCGGTGAAGAACAGGTTGAGGAGCAAGGTTTCCAGGATATCGTCCCGATGGTGGCCGAGTGCGATTTTCGTGGCGCCAAGCTCACGGGCGATGCGGTACAGATGTCCACGCCGGAGCCGCGAGCAGAGCGAGCACAGCGTATCGCCCTCCGGGACCAGCCGTTTCACGATCGAATAGGTATCACGCGCCTCAATGTGAAAGGGGACGCCCCTGCCGCGTAGGTAGTCGGGGAGCACGTGGGCGGGGAAGCCGGGCTGCTTTTGATCCAGGTTGACGGCGACCAGCTCGAACCGCACCGGCGCGCGATTGCGGATGGACAGGAGAATGTCCAAAAGGCCATAGCTGTCCTTGCCGCCGGAGAGGCACACCATGACGATGTCGCCCTCTTCGATCATGCGGTAGTCGGCCACAGCCTGGCCGACCAAGCGACAGAGACGAGTTTTGAGTTTTTCGGTCTCGTCGGAAAGGGTAAGAGGCGAGACGGAAGTCGACAACTCCGGCGTCATAGCGGCCTCATTCTACCCGGTTGACCAGGAAAAAGGATAGAATCGACAGTGTACCGGTGAGCAGAGGAGGGGCGTGGGGCGTCCAGTGGGTGCGGGAGGGGAATGAGTTCGGGCCCCCTCCCGTGTTGAGCGCAGCTCAACTCAATGGTGGTAAACGCACGATGAATCGATCGTCTAAATCGATCCTGTTTCTGTGCAGCGGCAACATCTTTCGAAGCATGGTGGCCGAGTATGCCTTGAAAGCATGCTTCGGGCCGAAACCAGGCTACGTGATCGGGTCGGCAGGGATCGAGGCGCGTCCGCAACCCATCCATCCCTTGGTGCGTGGCCGCATGATGGAGAAGGGCGTCGACGTGTCGGGTCATCGCCAACGGCAACTGACCCGTGAGCTGATCGAGGGCGCAGACCTGCTCATTGCCATGGGGGTGAACCACCGCGAGTTCGTCCGGCGGGCCTTCGGCCTGGAAGTACCACTCTTCAACCGGGTCTGCTTCGACAGAGACGATCCCATTCTCGATGTGGATGAAGCGGTCCCGGAATGGCAGGTAGATCTGGGCCGTGCGCGGGACTATATTCTCTCGGTCATCGAGCACATCTGGCAGGCGACGCCGGTGTTGCTTACCCGCTTGCCGCTTTTCTAGCCCTGCTTGGGCAATAAGCCCTCGTCTTTTCCTCCCCCTACTGGGGTAGGGCGAAGGGGTCGAGGGCTGATGCGCATTGTGGCCCTCGGGTTATTTTCTGTTGAGGGCTAACGTCCTTTTCTGTGTTCTTCCTAGATCCTCTCCGCACCACGCTCTCGGGGGAGTCCCCCTTCTCGCCGGCCTCAAGTTCGTGTCCATACTCGCCGATAAACAAGCGGGCGTCTGTGTGTCTGCCGTATTGATCCTCTGTACGGTGGATTATGAAGGGAGCGTTAATCTATGCAGGATCAAGGATCTCCCACCGAGGCACCCTCTCCGGCGACGGTATTGGTCGTCGACGATGATCCGTCGACCCGTCTGCTCTGCGCGACGAAGCTCCGGGAAGAGGGCTTTACGGTCCTTGAGGCGGAGGGAAGTTCAGAAGCCTTACGGATCGGCGTCGAATATAAGGGAGCGATCGACCTGCTTGTGACGGACATGCACCTTTCCCCGCCGGACTTTCAGGTGCGAGGCACGCTGACGGCTTACCCGAGGGTGCATGGCAATAATTTGATCGATCTGTTTCTAGGCAGGCGCAAGAACTGCCGTGTCGTGCTGATGTCCTCGCTCTCCTCCCAGGCTCTTGCCGGTCACGGAGTCGACAAGACCAAGTATCCCTTCCTCCAGAAGCCCTTCACCGTGGATGACCTCACAGCCCTTGTCCGTCACGTGCTCGCGGGACCGTCTCCAGGGCCGCCGAAACCCGCCGAGCTTCCGACGAAGAAAGAGGTTCGCTGGGTCGGCTGATCGCCTGGGGACTGGCTCCGTCGTTTTCGACGGTGCCTGTACCCGTTCCGGAAAGGGGACAGGCGCATCACCCGTTGCAACGGGAAAGGCAACGGGTCCCCGGAAGGGCGCCAGTCCCCCACGCTCATTTACTGTTCAGAATCAGGGCTCTGTCGGTTTCGATCTTCGCGAGCAGATCGTCCAAGGCGAGACGGACGGCCTCGTTGATCGGATCCTGGTCAGAGGCGGTCACCCAGCGGACGGTCGAGCCCAGGGCTTCGCCTTCTGCAAGGTAACTTTTGATGGCCGGCTTGCTCGAAGAACCGAGTGTCGCATCCAGGCGTAAGTGGTAGAGGTAGTGCTCACGATATCGCATCGCCAGCTTACCCTTGATCGAGAGTGTGAGATCGCCGGTATCTTTACCGACGGTGCGAAACGTCTGGCGCTTTGAGATATAGTCGATCACCGCCTGCCGGAAATCCTGCCACTTCCACTCCAACAGCGTGATCCCCGGCATGTGGTCCGCGCCTTCCAGCTCGAACCAGGGAACTTCGACTTTCAACGAGAGAGGAATCGATCGCGAAGCAACCCTATCCGGCTCCGGGGCCACGTGGATCCTATGGGGGATACAGGCAGTGGAGAGAAAGCAGAGTAAGAGAAACTGCACCCAGCGCGCCTTT
This sequence comes from Nitrospiraceae bacterium, assembly GCA_037446055.1. Lineage (GTDB taxonomy): Bacteria > Nitrospirota > Nitrospiria > Nitrospirales > Nitrospiraceae > JBBIJI01. Next base: position 98,727 of record JBBIJI010000002.1, on the reverse strand, counting down.
CCAAACCACGGTCCGCGTGACACGATCTTCTCAATCACACTCGAATTTCATGGAAAGCGGTTGCAGAAAGCGTCGCTAGCGTACTGTAGTTTATAGCCAAAAGGCGATATTGCGGAAACAGGTTGAAACGGGCTCGGAGAATCCTCGGCATCGAACGGTCACGCCGCTGGACGCATCGAACCGCGATTCTGTGACTTGGACGGAGGCCGTACGATGGTCAGAGGGCGTAAGACCTTGGTCACCAAGTTGCTCAGGACTCGTTTCGCGCGCGGCAGCGCACGGCGGATGCGCCAGTGCAGAGCAGGATCCACGACTAAGGCGCGAGAGTACTCGGCCTCCCGAAGAGCGTTCGTGTCGCATTCCTGTTTGCGCGGATGCTCGTAATAGCGCGCGATCTTGTCGGCACCCATGCCGGGGGTGGCTAGCCACTTGGGGAGGCAGTCGCTGCAAAGCACATCGACATCCGTCAGAACCTTGCTGACCCCCCGTCCCGTCGCCGGACACGCAGTTTGGTATGCGTCGCCGACTATGACGAGACCGGGGCGAATCGGGTCCTCGACCTGATAGAGGTCGATCGCATTCATGACAATTCTGCTCGTGACGCGAAGGGGGCCGGTGAGGCGGGTGAGTTTAGGGAGTGTTCGCTGGAGCTCTTGCTGAGGCGCTTTGGCAAACTGCTTAACCCATTCCTCTCCTGGGGAACGATACACGAAGAAGTTGACCCTCATCACGTCGACGACCGGGAAGAAGGTGATATAGGACACACGCGAGGCGAAGGTTTCGCCGTAGTATGTGAGCGACTCGAACGGAAACCGTTCCCCATCATCACTGGCCACGTTGAAGGCCAGCGCGAAGGAATGGTTGGCGCGAATCAGACGTTTTCGTAGCCCGAGGCCGGCGTGGAGATTGCTGCCCGTCCCGGAGGCTAGCACGACCAACCGCGCCGTGATGGTTTCGCCCCCCATCAGCGTTACAGTGGAATATTCCGATCCCGGCACGATGGACTGTACTCGGTCACGCTTGCGTTCGACGGCGGCGGGGATCTGGCGGCGCACGTGATTCACCATGTCTTCGTAGTATGTTCCGTATTGGTCCAAGTTCTTGACCCAGATGATGCGACCGTGATTGCCTGTTGCCGTTTCATTGATGCGGCGAATGTGCGGCAAGAGCCCTTCCATGAGCCCGAGCTTCCGAAACAGCAGCGACTGGTCCGGTTCGATTTTCTCGGCTTTGAAACAGGGAGGGTAGGTCTCTTGCGGATCGACGAGGACGACGCGCACTCCTTTCTTCCCAAGTACCGCAGCGGCGCTTGCTCCCGCGAGACCAGCCCCGACGATGATGACATCCCACTCAGGTGAGCGACTCATGTTGCCTGTTCCTCCTTGTGGGGCACGGTACCTTCAGGCCTGGGACCATTGATTCCACCCTCTCCCTTCGGCAGAAGCCTCAGGATTGCCTTGATGGTGCGCCGCGCCAGCCGTTTGACCCAGGCCAGTTGAGAGAGGGCCTGGAACCGCCATCTGGCCAACCGGCTGCGGACACGCCGATCGAAGAAACAGAGCGTGACCGCCTTGCGGCTCTGCGTTGCCCACTGAAACTTGTAGGTCTCATCGCCTCGCAGAAAATCGAACGTGTCATGACCGTTATGGATGGCCTCGCGGATGCTGCATCCCATGAGGACCAGTCCGGCGCTCAGCCTGGCCCAGGCCGGGTCCATGCCCGACTGGTAGAAGGAAAATGTCCTTCCTGCTGAGAATCCATAGAGCGCGGCGATCGTATGGCTGCCGATCTCCAAGGTGAACAACCGAGCCAGCCCTCCCGCCGCCATCCGCTGAAGCGCCTCGGCATGAAAGGCCTGAACCTTCGGAGCCAAGAATGAACTCACTCGATCTTGATCCAGGAAGCGCAGGCGATGCAGGTGTACGAGGTCGCAGAAGCGCACATAGAACTCGTTCCCCCCTTGGTAGCTGACGAACTTCACCCCTTCCCGTTCCAAAGCCCGCCAGCGGCGACGAAAGTTGTAGCGGAGATTGGCGCTGAGACCTGCCAGATATTGCTCGAATGTCGCTGGGAGCGGCGTGAAGGGACAGTCGATCGTGCGGGTAACCAGCCTGGTCATGCCACGAGCCTGCAATTGCTGCGACAGCCGACACAAGGTCGGCGAAGCCTCTTCGCTGTCGGCCAGTTCGAGGAAATCCCATTCGCCTCTATGCGCCACCACCAGCTCGGCGATCGCCTCGATGGCCGACTCTTCGTAAGCCGGCTCCACCAGGACGTTGAGATGATCGGAACCGACGTTCCTGTCGCCCAGAAAACACAGGACGCGCGATCCGAAAACGCCGAAACAGGAACGGCGAAGGTAGAACGGCGCCACCGCAACCAGCCGCCCAGTCTCGTTGCGCACGGTCACGACCCACAGGTGGTGCCGGGCACCCCAATGATTCCACCAGGCGTCTATCCAGTCGACGCTCACGAACGGAGTCCGGCAACCGATCCGATGGAAGAGTTCCCGCCACTCCACGGAAAGCTCCGCGAGCTCCGTGACGCTGTGAACACATTCGGCGGTAATCTGTCGTGCACACGAGCGGTGAGGTTCCAACTGCGTGAGGGAAAGCGAACCAGCATTCAAGCTCAATGGGGATGGCATGGACGCCTTTGTCCCGCGGTGAGGATCAAGCGGCGAGTGTGCCTGAGCGGCGGCAGCTTCGGCTGATGACTTGTCCAGCTCCAAACACTCCGCATAGTCGCCCATGGTTAGAATCTTCAGGAGTCCTTCCTCCCGCATCTGAGCCGCATAGGCGAAAAGCCCCTCCAAGTTGGAAAACATCTCATGCGGGTTCTGTCGGAGGTTATAGGGATGAAACCACACGTGATAGAGCCCACCTGACCGTACGGCTTGGTTGATGCCTCGCGTCCCTTTGAGCGCTTCAGTGCCGGGTGGGAGGATCCGACGAAGTCCGGTCCGAGCGCGGAAATAGTGATTACCGGGCAGATCCCACAAGCCTGGGAGCACCTCTTCAGCCCGCACCGGTGTTGGCGGGAGACCAAGGAGTTGTCCCATGGCGCTGATGGGTTTCAGCACGAGCTTCATGAAGGGGCTATGTTTCTGTTCCTCAAACGGATGCATGCCGCGAAACGCCAATATCCCCGCTTTGCGAAGGGCCTCCAGGTGACCGACTCGGTTGCGAGGGAACACGAAGCTCTTCAGCGTGATCCCATTGCGAGCCGCGGTCTCGATAGCCGCCTTCAGGTCAGCTTCAGCGGCCTCAGGACAACAGGCAGGGTCTCCATAGTAAATGTGCGCAAATGAATGTGACCCGATTTCGTGGCGGGTCCGTGCGGCCCTAACCGATCGCAGAATATCGGGCGCGTACCAGCCCGGGGCTTTTTCGGCGGACGTACAGGGATCGAAGTGATACCAATCGTAGGGGAGCCAGGAAAAGGCAGGCCGCGGTTGCACCTCCGGATGCGCTTGTCCGTTGGGATCGCGCGCGCAGCGCTCGATCATGAGGTGCCCCACCATCGCCCACGTAGCGGGAATGTCGTACCGGTCCAAAAGGGCGAGCAAGCGTGTGATGAGCGTTCGTTCTTCCTGCGCTTCGGCATCGAGAATGGCCATGGGGAGTACGTCGAAGCGCCCCCACGAGAGTTCCACGTCAATGCTCAACACCATCGTGCCGCGCGCGGTCCTCTTCACGACTTCTCCTTCGTGATTCTTAACCTTTGTCGCGGGCCTGGCCGATCGTAGGCGTGGTTTCAGGGAGCCCATGCCATGTGCTCTGCGTGGACTCGCTTCCCCATCACTCGGGCGCACTCCCTCTGTCTCCGAGACTCCCGACTTGGCTGCCCAGCTTATTCAAGTTCGCGTTGGGACCTGGCCCCGATGTAGTGAAACCATAACAAGAACCCGGAGGTCTGTCTAAGAAACGCGCCGTTTATGCAAGGCTCATCAGCGACCCAGCGGAGGCCCAGAGTCGATCTCACATCACTGGGGATCACTGGCGAACCAGACCGACGGCGGGGTCTGCTGACGTTCGGAAACTTTAGCTGAAGGACTTGAAGAACAGCGCTGCGAGCGGCGGCAGGGTGAGCACGAGCGAATAGGAACGACCATGGTGAGGGGTGGGTTCCGCATGAAGGCCGCCCTTGTTGCCCATGCCGCTGCCGTTGTAGTCGGTGGCGTCGCTGTTCAAAAGTTCCTTCCAAAAGCCGCCCCGCGGCGCGCCGATGCGATATTCCAGGCGGGGAACAGGCGTGAAGTTGCAGGCGACAAGGATGAGATCGTCGGTGGTTTTCCCCTTCCGAAGCAAGCTGATGACTCCGGACTCGGCGTCGTTGCAGTCGATCCACTCGAAACCCGCCGGTTCCAAATCTCGCTGATGCAGCGCCGGCTCGTTCCGATACAGCCCGTTGAGATCCGCGATCCAACGTTGCATGCCTTGGTGTGGGGGATATTGTGTCAGGAGCCATTCCAGGCTGCCGTCATGGGACCATTCGCCCCACTGACCGAACTCCCCGCCCATGAACAGGAGCTTCTTAGCCGCCTGCGCATACATGTAGCCGTAAAGCAAGCGCAGGTTCGCGAATTTTTGCCAATCGTCCCCCGACATCTTCCCTAGAAGCGAGCCTTTTCCGTGCACGACCTCGTCGTGCGACAGCGGCAACACGAAGTTTTCGTGAAAGGCATAGAGCATCCGGAAGGTGAGGTTGTTGTGGTGGTATTTGCGGTAGATCGGATCGAGCGCCATGTACTCCAACGTGTCGTGCATCCAGCCCATATCCCACTTCATGCCGAAGCCCAGGCCTCCGGCATAGGTCGGACGAGACACGGCGGGCCAGGCGGTGGATTCCTCGGCAAAGGTCTGCACATCCGGGTGTCGACGATACACTTCCTCGTTCAGGCGCTTCAGAAAGGCGATGGCCTCGAGGTTATCCCGCCCGCCGTATTGGTTCGGAATCCACTCGCCCTCTTTGCGCGAATAGTCCAGGTACAACATCGAGGCGACGGCGTCCACGCGGAGGCCGTCGGCATGGTACTTCTCCAGCCAGAAGAGGGCGCTGCTGATGAGGAAACTGCGCACTTCGTTCCGGCCGTAGTTGAAAATCGAAGAACCCCAGTCCGGATGGTACCCTTTCCGCGGATCGGCATGTTCGAAGAGATGGGTCCCGTCAAAATAGCTCAACCCATGGGCATCGGTGGGGAAATGCGACGGCACCCAATCCAGGATCACCCCGATCCCGGCCTGGTGGAGTTGATCGATGAGATGCATCAAGTCCTGCGGCGTGCCGAAGCAGCCGGAGGGCGCAAAGTAGCCGGTGGTCTGGTAACCCCACGAGCCGAAGAAGGGGTGGTCCATCAACGGCAGGAATTCGACGTGGGTAAAACCCAGACGCTGCACGTACTCGACCAGCTTCGACGCAGCTTCTCGGTAGCTTAACGAGCGATTGCCCTCCTCCGGCACGCGCATCCACGAGCCAAAATGCACTTCGTAAATGCTGATCGGCGCATCCAGCGCATTCCACCCCGCTCTCTGGCTCATCCATGCCTGATCGTTCCAGTTGTAGTCGAGATCCCACACAATGGAGGCCGTCTTCGGCGGAATTTCGTTGAAGAGCGAGAACGGGTCCGTCTTGTCGACGGTATAGCCGAGGTGTCGAGAGCGGATATGGTACTTGTAGAGGGTCCCTTTGCCGAGGCCCGGGATGAACCCCTCCCAGATGCCGGAGGAGTTGCGTGGTTGCAGTGGATGTCGAGACTTATCCCAGCCATTAAACTCGCCGATGACGGACACGGATTCAGCCTCCGGTGCCCACACGGCGAAGCAGGTTCCCTGGACGTCGCGATCGGAAATGACGTGGGACCCGAGCTTCTCGTACAGATGGAAATGGGTGCCCTCGTTGAACAAATAGACGTCGTCTTCGGTCAGGAGGCTGGGACGAGAAAGGACTCTCATCTGGGTTATGCCGGGCTGGTTTGGAATGGGTGATCCAGGAGATGAATCCGGCGTTGGTCCACGAGCGTAGAGTAGCTTGAGGCGGTCATCTCGTCAACCTCAGTCCGCGACCGCTTGCTCTATCTCAAGCCGTGTAGTGACACTAAGTCCGGGACTGTGGTACAAGGTTCCGTCTTGCCACCCGATTCTTCAACGCGTCCCCATCGTCTAGCCTGGCCTAGGACGCCGGCCTTTCAAGCCGGCAACACGGGTTCAAATCCCGTTGGGGACGCCACACCATCCGGGAAGCAGATCGGCTCTCCTGAGGGCGGAATGCCACGCTGATTGTTTGCAGCTTCGGCGATCGCGGCTATGTGGAGCCGGTCACCGCCGCAGGCTCAACCGGGAGCTCTTCGAACTTCGCGGTGAAATGGCGGAGGACGGGAGCCTCGTAGGTCATCGTGAGCCCGCCGATTGAGTCGCGCCGACCGAAAAGCTCGATGATTGATTCCGCCACGTAGGTGATCTGCATGTTCGTGTAAACCCGACGGGGAATGGCAAGGCGGACCATCTCCAGCTCGGGATGAACCGTTTGGCCCGTTGCAGGATCCTTTTTCCCAAACATGACGGTGCCGATTTCGACCCCCCGGATCCCGTACTCTCGGTAGAGCGCCACGGCCAAGGCCTGCGCCGGAAATTCGGATTGCGGGATGTGCGGGAGGAATTCTTTGGCGTTGAGATAGACCGCGTGGCCACCGACCGGCTTCAGGATCGGAACGCCGGCCTGTTCAAGCAGTTCCCCTAAATACCGGACCTGGCCGATGCGGAAGGCGAGATAATTTTCATCGAGAACTTCCCGTAGTCCTCTGGCCATCGCCTCCAGGTCCCTGCCGGCCAGTCCGCCGTAGGTGGGAAACCCCTCGACCAGAATCAGCATGTTCGTGATGTCCTGCGCCCACTGGTCGTTGTTCAAACTCAGGAATCCGCCGATGTTGACGAGGCCGTCTTTCTTGGCCGACATGGTGCACCCATCTCCGTAGCTGAAGAGTTCCCGAGCGATCTCCAGAACGGACTTGTCCCGATAGCCGGGTTCTCGCTCCTTGATGAAGTAGCAGTTCTCTGCGAAACGGCAGGCATCGAAGAACAACGGAATTCCATACCGACTGACCAGCGCCTTGGTTCGGCGAATGTTCTCCATCGAGACCGGCTGGCCTCCGCCGCTGTTGTTGGTAATCGTGATCATCACCAGCGGAATCCGCTCCCGGCCTACGCGGTTGATGGTCTCCTCGAGACGGACGAGGTCCATGTTCCCCTTGAAGGGCAACTCGCAACGCGGATCGTAGGCTTCTTTGATCACGACGTCGAGCGCGTGAGCCCCTTGATGCTCGACGTTCGCGCGCGTGGTATCGAAATGAATGTTGTTGGGCACGCACATGCCGGGCTTCAGGAGCGTCGTAAACAAGAGGTTTTCCGCCATGCGTCCTTGGTGGGTCGGGATGACATGCTTGAAGCCGAAAATGGCACGCACCGTCTCTTCAAAATGATAGTAGTTCCGGCTGCCGGCGTATGATTCATCGCCCAGCATCATCCCCGCCCATTGATTGTCGCTCATGGCCGCGGTACCGCTGTCTGTCAGGAGATCCACATAGACGCTCTCCGCCGGGACATGGAACAGGTTGTAGCCGGCCTCTCGCAACAGCCTGTCTCTCTCGTCACGGGTCGTTCGGCGGATCGGCTCCACCACCTTGATCTTGAAGGGCTCGGATGGGAATTTCACCGCTTAACCTCCTGCGTTCAGGAACTTGGCGAGTTGGGACCGAAACGAGGATTCTCCGTCGTACTCGAACACGTATCGGGTCATGTCGAAAAGCGGCGCGGGATCGAGCTCGCGGATCAATTCCGGCTTCCATGTGATTTCGAGCCGGTTGATCATCGTGATGGGTGTGGGTTTCCCGACCACCCCGAGAGGAACCGTTCCGTACGATTGCGAGAAGATGAGAATTTCGCGGTCGAAAATGGCCGCGTTGATGTCATGGGCCGCGCCGTGCTTCTTGAAATCCTCCTCCAGTCGCTGAAACGCGGGTGATCGGGTCAGCTCTTCTCGGAACGCATAGAAGATCTTGATGCCGGCTCGATGCTGGTCGTCCATCACTTGGATGGCATCGGCGACCAACGAGCCATCGAGCATTTGATCCTTGGTCAGGATGAGCAATCGCCGAATGGTCACGTTGCGCCGGACCGCCGCCTGGTTCGCTAACAGATAACTGGGGTAGAGGGCTTCCCCTTTCTTCCAAATGTTCCAGCGCTCCATGATCGCGTCGACGGAACACTCGGCCGTCTCCACGAGCCGAACCGCCTCGGCGTTGGCCGATGCGCCTTCGTAAATGAGGGTCTGGGTTTCAAGCTGCCGGAGCTCGCGTCCGATGGCTTCCACTTTCTTGGGAATGTATTTGGGGCTCTTGGGAACATGCAGCATCACATCGACGGCGGTGAGGGCGAGCGTCCAATACTCCTTCGCCTGTTGCGGAGCCTTGTCTTTTTGCGCGATCAGCAGAAGTTCGACCGGATTCCTGTCGAGGAGCTTGGCGATCTTGATGCATACTTCCGGTTTCGGCACCTTGAGGCCTCGGCGCATCAGATTCGCCTCAGGTTGCGCAATCCCTAATTTCTCCGCCAGGGCATAGTCGCTGCTCAGGTTGTAGCGATCTTTAACGGCCTCGATGTATCCGGCGATTTCCGACATCACGCTGCAGTCAGCCTCCTCGACGGTGTATTGAAGGGTATCGAGCCCTTCGCATGGCTCACGTGCTGGATCCTATCGGTCGGCATCGTCAGTCCGCTTTCGACCATAAGGTGGGCAAGAGCCGAGAAGTGAGCGGCTCGGCCGTGGCAGGGCGCGGCTGTGTGATCGACCTCTCCTCGACTTGTGCAAGCTGCTCGAAGCGTCGTCTCATCCGTTCCGTAAACCTTGTTCGTGAGACGGCGAGCCCGTAGCGCCCGAACTGAGCGTGCATGTAGTCGAACTGCTCGGTCACCAACGTGGCCACTGAAAGATAGCCGGCCCGGAGCAGTCTAATCCGGTCGCGGTAGCTCAGAAAGCTTCTTTGAAACAGCAGCGTCTCGCTGGGCGGAGGTGTGATCACGAACAGATGCTTGTTCGGATGATCTTGCTGGAAGAGCCGCAGCGCCTGGGAGAAGCGCGCGTCAAAATTGATGCGGGAGGCCTGTTCGCCGATGGAGAGGAACCCCTTGTCCCTGAGGTGCCCGTCACGTGCCGCATGCAGAGCGGCCAGGCTCGCGACCGGGCTGTGGGGGGCGTAGACCATGGGGTTGATCATCACCATCGAATCGACCCCTTTCGTGACGGCGATCTCAAAGAACGCGAGACGGCCGATTCCGGCGTCGATGTAGTCGTGCCCGTCGATGCGCACGGGGCAGAAATAGATGGGAGCCGCAGATGACGCGGTGACTGCACGGGAGATGGGGACCTCGAGCCAGCCGTCGTCTCCGAAGATGACGCTCTCGCTGGTATCGAGATCGATGGCCGGAATGTAGAGTTCTCGGCGCAGTCCGGCGAACGTATTGCTCAGTCCTTTGGCGGCGAAGGTGGTCTCGAGATACCGAGCGAACGGCTCCAATGTGTAGATCCCGCTGGGCAGGGCGTCCTGCGCCTTGTCGAGCAGATCGATCAGCGTCATCTCGCTATAATGCTGGACGTAGAGTTTCAACAGCGGCACGAGCTGCCGGCCCGCGCGGAGGATGGTCTTGAAGCCCTCCCCGATGGCGGGAGAGAAAATGTCCCGGTGTTCGAAGTAATAGGGGCGCCGCCCGGAAAGGTTCGTCTCGAAAATTTCCTCGGGTTTCACGCCGTTGGCGAGCAGTGCGGCGGCCGCCGAACCGGCGCTCACCCCGATGTGCAGATCGAAATCGTTCACCGAAAAGCCGTCGTCGAACAGATCGTCCAACGCCGTCAGCGCGCCGATCTCGAACAGATATCCGGTGAATCCACCACCCGATAGAGCTAAAGCCCGCTTGCCTGAAGCGTTCATCCCGCACCAACCGCCTGCGACACTAACGAACTGGACAAGGCGCCGTCACACGAACGTTCTTCTCCAACACTTCGATTCCGTCCTCCTTCTGTGCCGACGGCGGGGGTATCGCCGCCGACATGGCAATGATTCCCATGCACGCCTGACTCTCGAAGATCAGCGGATGCCGGCACCCATACCCCTTCACCCAACTTCTAAATGACGCGTCTCGGCGTCGCTCTCGTGCACCGCTTCGTCGCGCAATGCGCGCCGCAGGACTTTGCCGATCACGGTCCGTGGCAACGCCGCGCGGAATTCGATGGCGGCCGGCACCTTGAACCGAGCCAGCGATTTGCTGCAATGTTCGATCAGCGCTTGCTCCGTCACAGATTGACCGTCTTTCGTGACGACGTACGCCTTGATCGATTCTCCGTAGATCAGGTGGGGAATGCCGACGACGACCGCGTCCTTCACCGCCGGATGCTGGACCAAGATGTGTTCCACCTCGCACGGGTAGACCGTTTCTCCCCGTGATTTGATCGTGTCCTTCTTGCGGTCCACGAAGAAGAAGAAGCCGTTCTCATCCCGCCATGCGATGTCGCCCGTATAGAGCCACCCGTCCCGCAGCACCGCGCGCGTCTCCTCCCCGTTGTTCCAGTATCCCCGCATCACTTGAGGCCCCCGGACGATCAACTCCCCCGCCTGGCCGTGCGGCACCTCTCGAAGTCCGGTTTCCATATCGACGATCCTCGCCTCCGTGTCCGGAAACGGAAGCCCGATCGAGCCGTTCGGATGTGGTCTCCGGATCGGGTTGCAATGAGTGGCGGGGCTGGCTTCGCTCAAGCCATACCCTTCTGAAATTCTCGCGCCGGTCAAACGCTGGAACTGCTCTTGAACCGTCGCCGGCAGAGGGCTTGCTCCGCTGAGACAGACTCGCAACGATCGCAGGTCGTAACGGCCGGCTTTGGGGAACTCGTTGATCAGCGCGAACATCATGGGTACGCCGGAAAACATCGTCACTCGATGTCGGTGGATCGTCTTCGCCACCTCGTCGGCATGAAAGCGAGGAAGCAGGATGATCGGACAACCTGTGGCCACGGCCAGATTTTGACAGGTGCTCAGACCATAAGAGTGAAAGAACGGAATCGCCCCAAGGAAGATTTCCCGCCCATCCCGGAGCTCAGGAAACCAGTGCCGGCCCTGGAGCGCGTTCACGACGACATTTCGGTGCGTCAGCATCGCACCCTTCGGCGTGCCGGTGGTTCCTCCGGTGTATTGGAGCTGCGCAAGATCATCCGGGGTGACGCGGGGCAGAAAGGGCTGGTTGTCGCCGTTCAGTTGCGGGACCGAGCCGAGCAACTGAAGAAAGTCGTAAACGAACTCCTCCTTCGGGACGGAGATAGACCGATGCGTCCGCCATGTCTTGAGAGTGTAGAGGAGGTTCTTCAACGGCGACAGAAAGTCCGGCACCCTTGTGACGATGATCCGGCTCGGTAGAGCGGTCTGCCGCCGTACCGCGTGGATGCGGGGGTAGAACAGGTCAAGAGTGATGAGCGTTTCGCTGCCTGAATCCAGTAATTGCGTTTGGATTTCACGTTCGACGTAGAGGGGGTTCGTGGGGACTACGACGGCCCCTGCCTTCAAAGCTCCGTAATAGGCGATGACTGTCTGCGGAATATTGGGCAGCATGAGGGCGACCCGGTCGCCCTGATTCACCCCCAACGCACGGAGGGCGAGCGCGAAGCGCGAGGCGAGGTCGTCCAGCTCCTCGTAAGAAATCCTTGTACCGTAGAACAGCAGTGCCGGTGAGTCCGGGAAACGGCGTGCGGATTGCCACAAGAGATCCGGCACAGTCCAGGACGGATACTCGCAAGTGGATGGAACGCCAGAATCGTACTGGTGAACCCACGATCGCTGCATGTGAACCCCGGCCCATCATTCGGCCGCTTGCCTTGTCCACCCGCTCAACTCGCCTGGCGTTGCGTCAGGCCTGTCCAGGTCCTGGCTGAGCGGGCAGTCCGTCGCTCCAGCCCCATCCAAAAGCCTTCTAAGTAGTCCAACACTGCCTTCACGCCGCAGCGAAAATCTTCCTTGTCCTTGTCTGGCATACCCGTGGTCCCTTGGACGGCGGCGACCGCGTGTTCCATCGCGTCTTCGTGCGTCGATTCGAGCTCTCTGTGAAAGGTGAAATAGGTCATGTCCATTCGAGGACAGCGAGTGACCCTCAGCTGCTTGAGCCCAGGGATCAGATGATCCCACATTGTGATCGCCATATTTTCCAGGCCGAAGGACGCCCCCAAGGCTTTGGCGTGGTTGCCGTCGCTGTACAGTCGTTCCATGCCCTCAATGTAGGCGCGCGTTGACGGCAGCATCGGTCGAGCCATGGCTTCGTGTACGTCGATTCCGATGGAATGGAGGAAGTCTCGATACAGCAACTCGTGCCGGTTTCTTGTTTTTCCATCGCCCAATTCGGAGTACAGGACCTTGGTGAGCTCGTCGGCCACCGCTTCATCTTCCGTGTTCACCAGCTGTGAGACCAAGATCTTCGGAAAGAAGCGGGCAAAGTTGTAGAACTCGACGGCAAACTCGTGTAGCTCTTCGTCCGTGAGCTCGCCTGACTTGAAACGATCGAGATACGGATTGTTGATGGCGCCGTGGCGGAGAACGTAGCTGCGCATCTCATCATAGAAACTCATGGCCTGCCTCCTGAAGCAGTCTGGTCCGCGACCGTTGGCGGATCATTTCGTCGGCTTCAATTATAAACTTTTCATATTATGATCTCAATATATCCGAGTATCCATCTCAACCTGTAGCCGATTATAATTGGCAGAATTCTTGTTTACGCTTGAATAATAATGACTTCTAACAGATCAATCAATAATAATAAGACTATATTGAACCATATGCAGACTATGTTATATTCTGGTTCTGGTTGATCCGCGCATCGAGACACCATTTCAAGTGAAAAGAGTGCCGGTCTAACTCGGCACAGAGGAGGTCTCTCATGAAAGAGCGAATGGGATTCGATCACGTTACACTCTGTGTGGAGAATTTAGACGCGGCGGAATATCTGTTCACAAAGATCCTGGGGTTTGAAGTCATTTGGTCGGCGCGCGACGTCGGTAGCGAGAAGTCGAGCATGGACACGGTCGTCGTGCAGCGAGGAAGCGCCAAGGTGGCCCTGATGCAAGGGCGGGATAAAGCGGTCAAGTCCCAAATCAATGAGTTCATCGCGAAGTATGGCCAGGGGGTCCAGCATATCGCGGTCGAAGTCGATGACATTGAAGCGGTCTGCCGCGAATGGGAAGCGCATGGAGTGAAGTTCAGCGGTCCGTTGAAAGAAGGACGCGATGGCTTCGGTCCTCTGAAGCAACGGTTCACCTATCCGCTGTTTCCCGGAGCCGGGGTGTTCCTGGAGCTGACGCAGCGTGAGCAGGGAGGGGAAAAGTCAAAGACGTTCGTGCGCGAGACTGTCGAGGCGCTGTATAAGGATATCGAGCGGGATCAAGTCGCAGGGGTTGAACAAGCAATCGTTGACTACCAATCTTTGCCGCTACCGACAAAGGACGACCGACATCCTCTCAAGCGCGCTTCGTGAGGATGAAGCCGCGCGCTCCCGGTCGCGAAGCTTTGGCGGGAGCTTCAGACAGGAGACGATCGATGTACCTTAACAGGAAGGGAAAGGTTCCAAGCCAAGCCCACGTCGGGATACCAGAAGGGCTCTGTGAAGAAGAACATGGCCGCCACGGTTTCAGCGGCCCATCCTCGCATTTATACCGAACGCATCCGCCGACGGGTTGGGTACGCATCGAAGGTCCCCTCCGTCCTCGAGCGTTTGCGTGCGAGAGTCTGCACGAGGCCGATCCGCAATCGGCTGACGCTCGTCCGGTCCGGGTTCTCCACAGCGAAGATGCGTCCATTTTCATCTCGCGCCGATCGAGGTCCATGGCGTACTTTCTTCGCAATTCCGACGGGGACGAAATCTACTTTATCCACCGGGGCGCCGGGCGATTTGAGACCGATTACGGGGTGCTGCCGTTCGAGCCGGGTGACTATATTGTGATTCCGAAGGGGACAACCTACAAAATGATGATAGACTCGGGGCCATCGATGGCATTGATCGTCGAGACCCCGGAACCCGTCGCGCTGCCGGATCGAGGTCTCCTCGGTCAGCATGCCCTCTTCGACAAAGGTGTCCTCGTGGCACCCGAGATCGAGGCCGGTCCTCAAGAGAGGACCGACGGTCAAGAGTGGGAGGTTCGAATTAAACGCCATGGAGAGTATACGCGGGTGATCTACCCCTTCTATCCCATGGATGTCGTCGGGTGGAAAGGAGATCTATGGGTCGCCAAGCTGAACGTCAGGGATTTCCGCCCGGTGATGAGCGCGCGGTATCATCTGCCGCCCAGTGTGCATGCAACCTTCCAGGCAGGAGGGACGTTAGTATCCACCTTCGTCCCGCGTCCCTTGGAGAGTGATCCGCAAGCCTTGCGTGTGCCGTTCTATCATCGGAACATGGACTATGATGAGGTCCTGTTCTACCACCAGGGCGACTTTTTCAGTCGGGCAGGCATTAAGCCGGGCATGCTGACGCTGCATCCTCAGGGCATTCATCACGGACCCCAACCGCAGGCCGTGGAGGCCAGCAAAAACAAGACCAAAACGGACGAAGTGGCGATCATGATCGAATCTCGGCGACCGTTGGCCGTGACGCCGGAGTTCGAATCGGTAGAAATGAAGGACTACGCGCTGAGCTGGAGTCGCCCATGAAGCTGTTCAGCTTCGAAATCAAGACCCCCCTCGGTGCCTTTACCAGGATCGGAGCCCTTCACGGGCAGCACTTGGTGGACTTGAACATGGCTTACGTCCGCCTCCTGACCGATGAGAAGGAGGCCCAGCCCCGCCGGCTGGCGAACGCGCAAGTGCCTGCAACGATGCTTGAATTCTTGGAAGGCGGCCCTTCGACGATGGCGGCGGCACGCCGATCGCTCGACTATGTCGTGAGTCTCGGGTCGGTTGCCCGCGGACCTTCAGGTGAAACACTATTCTACGACTTCACCGGCGTCCGAGTGATCGCCCCGTTGCCCAATCCCGCTTCGCTGCGGGACTTCATTGCGTTCGAGGACCATATCGCCGCCACCTCCAAGAAGCGAGGTCAACCGATCCCGCCCGAGTGGTATAAAGCGCCGGTGTACTACAAGGGAAATCATCGGACCATCATAGGGCCCGATGCCCCACTCGCCTGGCCGCTGAACACATCGAAGCTGGATTATGAATTGGAACTGGCCTGTGTCATCGGGCGTCAGGGGAAGGACATCGACGAGCGGGAGGCTTCGGATTACATCTCGGGCTATACGATCATGAACGACTTCAGCGCCCGGGATATCCAATTCCAGGAAATGGCCTGTCGACTTGGACCGGCGAAGGGCAAGGATTTCGCCACGGCGATCGGGCCCTGTCTCGTCACCCCGGATGAGATCCCGGACCTGAACGCCTTGACGATGATTGCTCGCGTCAACGGGGAAACCAGGTCAACCGGACGATTCGGGACGATCTATTGGTCGTTTCCCCAGATGATCGCACATGTCTCAAAGGGGGAAATGCTCTATCCGGGAGACCTGTTCGGCTCCGGAACGGTGGGTGGCGGGTGCGGGCTAGAACTTGACCGCTATCTTCAACCTGGCGACGTCATAGAACTGGAGATTCAACCTATCGGCGTCTTAAGAACCTACGTGACGGCGGCGACAACCTAGGAGCAGCATCATGCCCCTGCACATCACGGAAGACCGGGTCCTGGCTGAGCTCATCGAGCGACACCGCGAACTCTATGCCGGTCCGGATATCGATCGAAAGCTCGAGTCCATTATTCGTGAAGGACCGCAGTCCAAGCTTTCGGGCTGGGACATTCATCGCTTGCTGCGGACTTCCCGATCGGTCTTTTTTGACACGCACGTTGAAGTGGTGTCCGGTCACCACACGGCGACTTATTTGCGTTTCGAATCCGTCGCGCAGTTTCCCGAATTGATCAAGCTCCTCACGCGTGACATGGCGGATTGGATCGGGCGAACGTTCCAAGAAGACCCGATCGCCGGGATTGTGGCGACCACCTCGGCCGCGGAGTTGCTGGCGGAAGGGATCGCGGGGTTCCTTCGCGACAAAATGCGTCTACGGGTGACGCTGACTTCATACGACTGCGAAACCGGTCGAATCGGCACTGATGTCAAGACAGGTGTGATCCGCGGAGGTGAACGATTCGTCGCGCTCAACGACGTTACGACTCGTGGGAACTGCGTCAGTAAGCTCGGGAAAGTCGTCACAGACAACGGGGGCGTGCTGGCCGGTATGGTGGTCTTCGCTCGTCGCGACAGTGGGCAATTCCCGCTGATGGCCGAGCTGACCGCTAAGTATCCGTTCTTTTACGCGGCGGACCTGCACATGCCGCAGTGGGAGCCGGGGGACTGTCCGCTGTGCAAGGAAAACAAGTCGCTCGTCTCGTGGCGGGATATGCCGGAATTTTAGCGAGCAGCGTATAGCGGTATAGCGAGTAGCGAAAAGCAGAAGTCGTAACTATAAACCGCAGCTATGCACTACCAGCTAGGTATGGAAGGGAGAACAAACCACTTGAGGTGTGTATCCGCTCGAGCAGATCATAAGCGCGACCGGCTCAAGCGAAGCTTGGTGTGGAGGTGATCATGGATTCTGCAGTTGTAGCGCAGGAGATCAAGCGAGCGGACCTGTTGCAGATGTACTACTATCTCCGGCTCACCAGAACGCTGGAGGATCGCATCACCGCGCTCTACCGGCAGGGCCGGATCGTTGGAGGGGTTTACACGAGCCATGGGATGGAAGCGATAGCCGTGGGCTATGCCTCAGCTCTGGAATGCGATGATGTGATCGCTCCCTTTCACCGAGATATGGGCGCATTTCTCATCCGTGGCATCACGCCGGGGGAGGTCATTGCCCAATATCTCGGGAAGCGTACCGGGCCGACGAAAGGCAAGGACGGCAATGTCCACATGGGGGATCTCAAACGCGGGATCATCGGCTTTGTCAGCCACCTGGCCGACAACCTCCCGGTGGCGACCGGAGCTGCGTTAGCCTTCAAGATCAGGGGCGAGGCGCGCGTCGTGTTCGCCGGCACAGGTGACGGCGGGACCAGCCGTGGTGACTTTCATGAGGCGATGAACTTCGCGTCGGTGCGCAAATTGCCTGTCGTCATATTCTGCAACAACAACCAATACGCGTATTCCACGCCCCTCCGCTACCAAATGGCGATCAAGGACGTAGTCGAGCGGGCCAATGCTTACGCGATGCCGGGAGAGATCGTCGACGGGAATGATGTTGCCGCAGTATACCTGTCGTCCAGGCGAGCCATCGCCCGCGCGAGAGCCGGGGAGGGCCCCACCTTCCTCGAGTTCAAGACGATGCGCATGCACGGACACTCCGAACACGATCCTGCCAAGTATGTCCCTCGAGAGCTCCTGGAGGAATGGAAGAAAAAAGACCCAATTCTCAACGCAGAGCAGATCTTGAGGCAACTCGGCTACGGTGACGACGCGTATTTCCAAGAGGTCGGCCAAAGGGTCAAGAAAGAGGTCGCAGAGGGGGTGGAGTTTGCGGAACGAAGTCCGTTGCCGGAAGGGCCGGAAGTCTTGGAAGGGGTCTTTGCCACGGAGGAAGAGGTGTCAACATGACGACGGCGACCGCGACACGCGAGGTCACCTATCTCGAGGCCATCTCGCAAGCACTCGACGAAGAAATGACTCGTGACGAACGCGTCTTCCTCCTGGGTGAAGACATCGGGGTCTACGGGGGAGCGTTCAAGATTACGGAAGGCTTTCTTCAGAAATACGGCGAATGGCGCGTGCTCGATACCCCCCTCTCCGAATCCGGATTCGTCGGAGCCGCGATCGGCGCGGCCATGATGGGTCTACGTCCGGTGGTGGAAATGCAGTTTGCAGACTTCATTTCCTGTGCGTTCGATCAAATCACGGAAGTGGCGGCCAAGAACCATTACCGCTGGGGTGCGCCGGTGCCCATGGTCATTCGGGCTCCGTTCGGCGGCGGCGTGCACGGCGGCCCGTTCCATTCCGAATGCCCTGAAGGGTGGTTCTTTCACTCGCCCGGTCTCAAGCTGGTCGCTCCGTCGACACCCTATGACGCGAAGGGGCTCTTGAAGGCCGCGATCCGTGACCCCAACCCCGTCATCTATTTTGAGCACAAGTTTCTCTACCGCCGGGTGAAGGCGGTGCTGCCGGCAGAAGACTTCATCGTCCCGATCGGCCGGGCGGAGGTAAAACGGTCCGGCACCGACATCACGGTGGTGACCTATGGAGCGATGGTACACCTCGCCTTGGAAGCGGCCGACGTGCTGGCCAAGGAAGGTATTGACCTGGAAGTCGTGGATCTCCGCACGTTGATCCCGCTCGACAAGGAAACGATCTTCAACTCGGTGCGCAAAACCAGCAAAGCGATCATGTTGCACGAGGACAACAAGACCGGCGGCATCGGCGCGGAAATCGCCGCATTGCTGGCTGAGGAATGCTTCGGTTGTTTGGACGGGCCGATTCTCCGGATTGCGGCGCCGGACACACCGGTTCCGTTCAGCACGCCGCTCGAAGAGTATTTTCTGCCGAAGGTCGTGGATGTCGTGACGGCGGCGAGAAAGTTGGCAGCGTACTAGAAACCGTGACAGGTGACTCGTGGCAAGTGACGGGACATGGGAGGATGGACTAGCTCCATCGCATCTGCACCTTCTGCAAACCCGTCACGCGTCACGCGTCACGCGTCACTGATCTCGGGGGCTTTAGTGGCGACCGACATCATCATGCCCCAACTCGGCGAAAGCATCGCTGAGGGGACCGTCGTGAAATGGCTGGTGCCGAAGGGCGGCCGGATCGAGAAAGACCAGCCCCTGTTGGAAGTCGAAACCGACAAGGTCTCGCTGGAAATTCCTTCTCCGAGCAGCGGCGTCTTGACCGAGATCCTCGTCAAGGAAGGCGAAACGGTGCCGGTGGGGACGTTGCTGGCTCGTCTTGCAGCCGAAGCGCCGGATACCGCGGGCGTGATCAATCGGGTCGGCGGGGTCGTGGTGCGGCCGATGGAGGCGACCCCTGAAGCTGAAGATCATTATTCGCCGGCTGTGCGGCAACTGGCCAAGGAGCACGGTGTGCACCTCGGCGAGATCAAGGGAACCGGCGCCGGCGGGCGAGTGACGAAGAAGGACGTGCTGGATTACGTCGCCCAGAGCCAAAGGCAGCCCTTACCTTCCGAGGAGCAAGGGGCAGCCGGCGCAGGGCGTGAGAGGGGAGGGGAGGCGGTGCCGCTCAGACCTCACGATGAGGTCGTCCCTTTGACCCAGATGCGCAAGACCATCGCCGAGCGGATGGTCAAGAGCAAGCAGACCTCGGCACATGTGGCGACCTTCTTTGAAGCGGACTTCAGAGCGGTCGCGACGTTTCGCGAAGGCCGCTCGCTCACCTACCTCCCCTTCGTGATTAACGCAGTCACGCGTGCGATGAAAGAGTTCCCCGTATTGAATTCCTCATGGAGCGAGCAAGGGATCGTTCTGCGAAAGGATATTCACATGGGCATCGCCGTCGCGTTGGACGACGGCCTGCTGGTGCCGGTCGTCCGCCATGCAGACCGAAAGGGACTTTTGCAATTGGCCAAAGAAGTGGCCGATCTGGCCGAGCGGGCCAGGACCAAGAAGCTGAGCCCCGAAGAAGTGCAGGACGGCACGTTCACGATCACGAATCACGGCGGGTTCGGCAGCCTGTTCAGTACGCCGATCATCAACCAACCGCAGATCGCCATTCTGGGCGTCGGCGCGGTCCAGAAGCGGGCAGTCGTGATCAACGACGCGATTGCGATCCGACCGATGGCTTATCTCAGCTTGTCGTTCGACCATCGAGTCATCGATGGCGCGACAGCCGATCAATTTATGGCCAAGGTGAAGCTTTATCTCGAACAGACCGAGTGGGAGAAGTTTCTCTAATGAACCGGCGGCGAGCGGTCGTCGTGAGCGCGGTGCGGACCCCAATCGGGAGTTTCAACGGCGCCTTCAGCTCGATTCCGGCCACGAAGCTGGGTAGCCTGGCCATCGCCGAGGCATTGAGGCGTGTCCAGGTGCCGGGCGCTCATGTGAATGAGGTGAACATGGGCTGTGTGCTCTCAGCCGGGCTTGGCCAGGCCCCGGCGAGACAAGCGGCGATCGGAGCAGGAATTCCCGATTCAGTCGGCGCCACAACAGTGAATAAAGTGTGCGGGTCCAGCCTGAAAACGGTGCTCATGGGAGCTCAAGCGATCGCGGTCGGCGACGCAACGATCGTGGTGGCCGGCGGCATGGAGAACATGACGCGGGCCCCTTACATACTTGATCGCGCGCGCCAGGGGTACCGGATGGGGCACGGTGAGCTCACGGACAGCATGATCAAAGACGGACTCTGGGATGTCTATAACAACATCCACATGGGCCGCTGCGGCGAACTGTGCGCCGCCAAGTATCGATTGACCAGGGCCGAGTTGGATGACTACGCGCTGGAGAGTTACCGCCGCGCGCGTGAAGCGATTGCCGCCGGTGTCTTCAGGCCGGAAATCGTCGCCGTGGAAGTTCCCAAGAAAGGTGGAGAGCCACTTGTCGTAACTGAGGATGAGGAACCGAATCGGGTGGATCTCGGTAAGCTCCGGTCCCTCGCGCCCGCCTTCCAGGACGATGGGGTGTTGACCAGCGGCAACTCCTCGTCCTGCAACGATGGCGCCGCGGCCCTGGTGATGATGGCCGAAGAGGAAGCGACGAACAGGGGACTGACTTCTCTCGCCCGCATCGTCGGGTATGCGGGCGCGGCGCTGGCGCCCGAATGGTTCACGATCGCGCCGGTCGAGGCCATCAAATCGGTGTTGAAGAAGACCGGCTTCTCGTTGAGCGATATCGACTTGTTCGAGATCAACGAAGCCTTCTCGGCCGTGTCGCTGGCGATCATCCGAGAATTAGGGCTTGATTCCAAAAAGGTCAACGTGAATGGGGGCGCGGTCGCTCTGGGCCATCCCATCGGCGCGACAGGGGCGCGCATCCTCACGACGTTGCTGTACGCGATGGAGATGCGAGGAGCGCGACGGGGGTTGGCCAGCCTCTGTCTCGGGGGAGGGGAGGCGCTGGCGATAGTGGTGGAACGGTAAACGTTCATTGGTCATTAGTCATCGGTCAATCGCAAAGAAGACCGCGGGCACCTTCCTCCGAATGACTATTGACCATTGACCAATGACCTACTTCGGGGCAATGACTCTCGACGACGTCAAAGCCATCGGCATCGTCGGTGCGGGCCAGATGGGGCGCGGCATCAGCCAGGTGTGCGCCACAGCAGGGTATCAGGTCTTGCTCGTGGACGTCGCAGAGCCGCCGTTGGAAGAAGCGCTCAAAAAAATTCGTACGGGTGTCGCCCGAGCGGTCGAGCGCGGAAGCTTGTCACAACACCAAGCGGGCCAAGTGTTAGCGCTCATTCACCCGATGACACAGCTCGAGCGATTGCACGAGGCTCAAGTCGTGATTGAAGCAGTCCCGGAAGATCTCGGACTGAAACAAGAGCTCTTCGCCCAACTGGATCATATCTGTGATCAAGCGACTATTCTGGCCAGCAACACCTCGTCGATTTCGATCACCAAACTGGGTGCGGCCTCCGGTCGTCCGGACCGAGTGGTAGGCCTCCACTTCATGAACCCCGCCCCTGTGATGCGACTCGTAGAGGTCGTGCGGGGCCTGGAAACCTCGGAACACACCATGAACCTGGTATTGGCGCTGGTGAAGAAGCTAGAGAAGACTCCGGTCGTCGCCAAGGATGTGCCGGGCTTCATCGTAAACCGTGTTCTGATGCCCATGATCAATGAAGCCATCTTCGCGCTTGAGGAGGGGGTCGGATCGGCCGAAGACATCGACCAGGCGATGATTCTTGGAGTCAACCATCCTGTGGGCCCGCTGGCGTTGGCTGATCGTATTGGGCTCGATACGGTGCTCGCGATCTGCGAAGTGCTGTACCATGACCTCGGTGATCCCAAGTTCCGGCCCTGTCCGTTGCTCCGACGGTATGTGGAAGCCGGGTGGTTGGGACGCAAGACCACTCGCGGATTCTACCTCTATGAGGCGAGTGGCCAGCGGCAGGAGGCAACGAGCAACAAGACCTGATCTCTGGCCTCGTGCTACCTCCCGGAGAAGCGGATCGATGCAAGAGCGGAAAGCACGCTTTACCTCACTTTCGGGGCTGACCGTCAATCGCGTGCACGGCCCCGACGATCTCAAGGGATGGGCGCCCGAGACCGATCTCGGCAATCCCGGCGAGTTTCCCTATACCCGCGGCGTGTATCCCACCATGTATCGGGGGCGGCTCTGGACCATGCGCCAGTTCGCCGGCTTCGGATCGGCCGACGATACCAACCAACGTTTTAAGTACCTGCTCCGGCACGGGCAGACGGGCTTGAGCGTCGCCTTCGACATGCCCACGCTGATGGGTCTCGATGCGGATGATCCTCGCGCGCATGGAGAGGTCGGGCACTGTGGAGTGGCTGTTTCTTGTCTCGCCGACATGGAACGACTGTTCGACGACATTCCGCTGGATCAGGTCACGACCTCCATGACCATCAACGGCCCAGCGGCCGTCCTCTTCGCGATGTACCTCGCGGTGGCGGAGAAGCGTGGCATCCCGTTCGACCGGCTGGGGGGAACTATTCAGAATGACATATTGAAGGAGTACATCGCACAAAAGGAATGGCTATTCCCACCCGAGCCATCGTTGGGCTTGATCATCGACACGATGGCTTACTGCGTCGAGCATGTTCCCAAGTGGCACCCGATCAGCATCAGCGGCTACCACATTCGTGAGGCCGGATCCACTGCGGTGCAGGAGCTTGCCTTTACGCTCTATGACGGTCTCACGTATGTCGATGCGGCCGTGCAAGCGGGTCTTGCGGTGGACCGATTCGCCCCGCAGCTTTCTTTTTTCTTCAATGTGCACAACGACTTCTTCGAAGAGATCGCCAAATTCCGAGCCGCCAGACGCCTGTGGGCGCGTGAAATGGAACGCCGCTATCATCCGAAGGACCCTCGCTCTCTTCAGCTCCGCTGCCACGCACAAACGGCTGGCTGCTCGCTGACTGCCCAGCAGCCGATGAACAACATTATTCGCACGGCTCTGCAGGCGCTCGCCGCGGTGTTGGGAGGCACGCAGTCGCTGCATACCAACTCGATGGACGAGACGCTTGCATTGCCCACCGAAGAGGCGGTGAAAGTGGCGCTCCGCACTCAGCAGGTGATTGCCTACGAAAGCGAGGTCACCAACGCCATCGATCCGTTGGGAGGCTCCTATTACGTCGAATCCCTGACGAACCGGCTCGAAGACGGGGCCCGCGACTATTTCCACAAGCTGGATCAGATGGGCGGAATGGTAAGGGCTATCGAGCATGGCTACCCGCAGCGGGAAATCCTCGATGCCTCCCAACGCTACCAGCGTGAGGTAGAATCCAAGGAACGTATCATCGTCGGCGTCAGCGACTTTGTGGAGCAGGAGGAATGCCGGATTCCGATCCTGAAGATCGGCCAAGAAGTTGAGCTGGAGCAGGTGGCGCGCCTGGCCGACCTGCGCAAAGCGCGCGATTCATATAGGATGGCGGGCGCTCTGGAAGAACTCCAAGAGGCCGCCTCCTGCAGCGAGAACGTGATGCCGTACCTAATCGATGCGGTTAAGGCCAAAGCCACGTTAGGGGAGATTTGCACGGCGCTCAAGGAAGTGTATGGGACATATCGGGAGCCAGTGGTGTTGTGAGTCTTCGTGGGTCGCTTGGCTGGTCCGCCTGCTCGCGGAGCGCGCAGATCTGATCATCAGCACTTTTACTGGCGGAGAACGATGTGCTCGCTCGACCCGCGCAACTGGGACGAACCAAGCGGCCCCAGCCTCTGGTTGAGGATGGGTTGAACGGAAGACAGATCGCTTAACGCGCGCAGTTAGAGGCACCCCGTCGCCGCCGCCAAGGGAGGAAAGACAGGTGAAGCTCGGGGCCTTTGAGATTTATCCGGTCACGGACGGTCGCTTCCGTCTGGACGGGGGCGCCATGTTCGGGGTGGTGCCCAAGGCTCTGTGGGAGCAGTGCTGCCAGGCCGATGAGCAGAATCGTATTCCGCTTAGTCTGACTTGCCTGCTGATTCGGGCGCACGGCAAGAACATCCTGGTCGACACCGGCCTCGGCGGCAAGGAAGACAGAAAGTTTCATGAGCGCTTTGCCGTTGACCGGACGCCGACGTTGCACGAGTCCCTGAAGCGGTACGGTCTCCGTCCCGAACAGATTCACATGGTGATCAACACGCATCTGCATTTCGATCACGCCGGCGGAAACACGACGAGGGAACCGGACGGCAGACTGCTCCCCACCTTTCCGAAGGCCCAATACGTGATCCAGCGAGGAGAATTTGAGGATGCGGCCCGCGTCAACGAACGGACAAGGGCGAGCTATCGACGCGAGAACTTCACCGAAATCGCGCACGTGAACCAGTGGGAGTTCCTGAACGGCGATACGGAGTTGTTGCCGGGCATCACCGCAGTTGTGACGAACGGACACACCCGTTGTCACCAAAGCGTCAAGGTCGAGTCGGAGGGACAAGTGGCGTTCTTTCTCGGCGACCTTATCCCCACCGTCTCGCACCTGCCCTTGCCCTATATCATGGGCTACGATCTGTACCCGATCCAAACGCTCGAGACGAAGCGGTGGGTATTGGACCGGGCGTTCGAGGAGCAATGGCTGCTGGTCTTCGAGCATGATCCGCTCGTGCAGGCCGGTTACGTCCGACGGGACTCTGAAGGCAAATATTTTCTCGGGGAGGTAAAGGCATGGCAGTAGCCACAAGGCCGCTCCGCATCTTGATCGGCAAGGTCGGCCTCGACGGACACGACCGCGGCGTCAAGTTGGTCGCCAGGGCGCTGCGCGATGCCGGCATGGAGGTGATCTACACCGGACTGCATCAGACGCCAGAGCAGGTGGTGAGCACAGCCATCCAAGAGGACGTCGATGCCGTCGGCCTCAGCGTCCTGTCCGGCGCGCACAACACGCTGTTCCGTCGCGTGCTCGATCTGCTCAAAGAGCAAGGCGCGGAGGATATTGTCGTCTTCGGTGGCGGCATCATTCCCGACGAAGACCTGCCGCGACTCAAGGCAGCGGGTGTCCGGGTGCTGTTTCGGCCCGGCACTCCGATGAGCGAAGTGGTGGACTTTGTCAAAGGACTCAGACCGCGAAGCTAGAGGAAACCTGAGATGCGAGCGCTGAAAACCGCGGTTGTCACCGCCTCAAAGGACTTTCGGGGCAACCAGCAGCATTCCGAAGGTCTCCTTGCTGACCTGAAGAAGCACCTGGCTCAGGCCCAAGCCGGAGGGCCGGCCGACGCGGTGGCGTTGCACCGGAAGCGTGGCAAGCTCACCGCTCGCGAGCGGATCGCCGCGCTGCTGGATCCCGCTTCCCCCTGGTTGGAATTAAGCCCCTTGGCGGCTGTCGGCTTATATGACAACCAGGTTCCCGCCGCGGGTCTCATTACGGGGATCGGATACGTCTGTGAGCGGCCCTGCGTGATCGCCGCCAACGACGCGACCGTCAAGGGCGGCACCTATTTCCCCGTGACGATCAAGAAGCATCTCCGGGCCCAGGAGATCGCGATGGAGAACCGCCTTCCGGCGATCTACCTCGTGGATTCCGGCGGCGTCTTTCTCCCCATGCAGGCCGAGGTCTTCGCGGATCGTGATCACTTCGGGAGGATTTTTTACAACCAGGCCCGCATGTCGGCGCTGGGCATCCCACAGATCGCGGCGGTGATGGGCATGTGTACGGCCGGCGGGGCGTACGTCCCGGCCATGTGCGATGAAAACGTGATCGTCAAAGGCACGGGGACCATTTATCTGGCCGGTCCCCCGCTCGTGAAAGCGGCCACCGGCGAGGACGTCACCCCGGAGGCGTTGGGCGGGGCCGATCTGCATACGCGGCTCTCAGGCGTGAGCGACTATCTGGCCGAAAATGACCACGAGGCGCTGGAGATCTGCCGGTCCATCGTGGCCACGCTTGGCAAGATGCCGCCGAAGCCGCGCCGAGCCGAGATCGAGGAGCCGCTTTATCCGGCCAGCGAGCTGTACGGCCTGATCCCGAGCAATCCGCGTCAGACCTTCGATGCGCGGGAGGTCATCGCGCGTCTCGTGGACGGGAGTCTCTTCCATGAATTCAAGGCCCGCTATGGGCAGACGCTGGTCTGCGGGTTCGCCCGTTGGATGGGCCATCTCGTCGGCATCGTGGCGAACAACGGCGTCCTCTTGTCCGAAGCCGCGCTCAAGGGCGCCCATTTCGTCCAACTCTGCGGCCAGCGACGTCTCCCGCTGGTCTTTCTCCAAAACATCACCGGCTTCATGGTCGGGCGACATTATGAAGAACGGGGAATCATCAAGGACGGCGCCAAAATGGTGCAGGCCGTGGCTACCGCTGATGTACCCAAGTTCACGGTCATCATCGGCGCGTCGCATGGCGCCGGCAACTATGCCATGTGCGGGCGCGGCTACAGCCCCCGTTTCCTCTTTCTGTGGCCGAACGCTCGGATCTCGGTAATGGGCGCACGGCAGGCCGCCCAGGTACTGGTGACGGTGAAGCAGCAGCAGCTCGAACGGGAGCACAAGACATTGTCAGAAGACGAACACCGGCGAATCACCGAAACCATCCTGCAGCAATATGAGCAGGAAGGGAGCCCCTATTTCAGCACGGCTCGCCTCTGGGATGACGGGATCATCGATCCGGCGGAAACACGTCGCGTCCTCGGTCTCTGTCTCGATGTCGCCGTGACGGCGCCGATCCGCGAGAGTCGCGCGCCAGTGTTCAGGATGTGACGACCCCAACCCTGTCCCGCCCCCTTGATAATTTCTTAGGGGGAGGCGAGGAGGGGGCACTGGCAGCTCAAGAGCGAGAGGATGAGCCGATGTCCCGATTCAGCAACCTCCTGGTCGAGTCCTCACAGGCCGTCGCTCGCGTCACCTTGAATCGTCCCGAGCAGCGGAACGCCTTCGACGCCCTCATGGTGGATGAACTGCGCAAGGCGTTCGAGGAACTGGGAAAGGATCCCTCGGTACGGGTCCTGGTTCTGGCCGGAGCCGGTCCGGCTTTCTGCGCCGGCGCGGATCTCCGATGGATGAGCCCGGACACACCCGTGTCCGAAGCGCAGGCGCGACAGGACGCGGAGCGGCTGATCCGGATGTATCGCGTGATCGATGAGTGTCCGTGTCCCATTATCGGCCGCGTCCACGGTTCGGCCTTCGGGGGCGGTGTGGGACTCTTGGCGGTCTGCGACATCGTGGTCTCGGCCGACGATGCCGTCTTTGCGCTCAGCGAGGTCAAGCTGGGCTTGGTTCCGGCGGCAATCGCGCCGTTTTTGTTGCGGAAGGCCGGCGAATCGTTCTTGCGTCGCTATTGTCTGACCGGCGAGGTCTTCTCGGCGTCGGTCGCCAAACACTTTAACCTGGTCCATGATGTCGTCGAGAGGGGAGGGCTTGAGAAACGGCTGGACGAACTGATCGAGGCGGTCCTGCGGCTGGCGCCGCGGGCGTCGCAGGAGGCCAAGGCGTTGTTCAGCCGTATCCTTCGGTTGCCCGAAGAGGATCGGTGGACGGTGTGCGCGCAAGCCAATACGGAGGCCAGACTCTCGGCGGAAGCCCGGGAAGGGCTTCGGGCCTTCTTGGAGAAACGCGCCCCGGCCTGGGTCGCGGAACGGACCGAGCATGGAGAACGCATCGCACCCGATGGCGCGCGCCGTCCAGCCTAAAGGACGTGCAGCCCTCGTGCGGATCATCGAGGTCGGTCCCAGGGACGGACTGCAGAACGAGGCCGGGATCGTGCCGACCGGCGTCAAAGTCGCCTTCATCGACGCGTTGTCGAGGACCGGCGTCGTCGAGATCGAAGTCGGCTCGTTCGTCTCGCCCACGGCCGTGCCCCAACTGGCCGATACGGACGACGTGTTCCGGAAGATCGAGCGGGTATCCGGCGTCACCTATTCGGCGCTGGTGCCGAATGAACGCGGCCTGGAGCGAGCGCGGGCGGTGTCGGCGCAGAAAATCGCGGTCTTCACCGCCGCTTCCGAGACCTTCACCCTTCGCAACATCAAGGCGACAATTCGCGAGTCGCTCGAACGATTCAGACCGGTGGTGGCCGGCGCGAAACGCGACGGCATGGTCGTGCGAGGGTACGTCTCGACGGCCGTGTTCTGTCCCTATGAAGGCCGGATCGCGCCGGCACAGGTGACGGAGGTGATGAAGCGGCTGCTCGACCTGGGCGTGGATGACATCTCGCTGGGAGATACGATCGGGAAGGCCTCGCCGACCGACGTGCGGAAGCTCTTGGACGCGGCGCTGCCGTGTCTCTCGCGGAACCGTCTCTCGTTGCATTTTCATGACACGTACGGGATGGCGGTCGCCAACGCGTTGACCGCCTGGTGGGAGTATGGGATCGAGGCGTTCGACAGCTCAGCCGGAGGCTTGGGAGGGTGCCCCTACGCGCCGGGCGCGTCCGGCAACGCGGCGACCGAAGATTTGGTGTACGCACTCAAGGCCTCGGGCGCGACGGTGCCGGTGGATGAAACGAAGGTAGTCGGAGCGATTCAACGGCTGAGCCGTCATCTGCGGCGGCCATGGGCTTCCCGACTGGCTTCAGCCCTCTCGCCGCCGCTTTCAGCCCATAAGAGTGAGCGGGAGTCATCGTAGGGAGGCGTGATCGACACGACGAAGACGGATGCTCCCTTTGATCACAAGCTTGCAGACCGTACGGGGCACGAGGGATGCCTCCGGCTTAGTTGAATGCGTGAAAGTCGGCGATGTGCGGGCCCTCTCCCGGCTGATCACGTTGCTGGAAGATCGAGACCCGAAAGGCGCAGCTGCGCTGAAGTTGCTCGATTCCGGGCACGGCCGGGCCGTCGTGGTCGGGATCACCGGTTATCCCGGAGCGGGCAAGAGCACATTGGTCGATCAACTCGTGCGGGCTTACCGCAGTCTGGGCAAGAAGGTCGCGGTGCTCGCGGTGGACACCAGTAGCCCCATCACCGGCGGTGCTTTGCTGGGTGACCGTATTCGCATGCAAGCCCATGCGCTCGACCACGATGTCTACATACGAAGTATGGCGACGCGCGGCTGCCATGGCGGGCTGGCGAGAGCCGTGCCTGAGGCGGTTGTGGCGCTGGAGGCTGCCGGGTACGGAATCATTCTGATCGAAACGATCGGCGTCGGCCAGAATGAGGTGGAGATCGCCAACGTGGCACAGACGGTCGTGGCGGTGGTGGCCCCGGGGTTGGGAGACGAGGTGCAAGCCATGAAAGCGGGCTTGCTCGAAGTCGCCCACATCGTCGTGGTGAACAAGGGCGATCATGACAGCGCCGAAACCACCCTGCGAGACTTGCGCGAATGGTGTCCGCGGGTGCTCCGCACGGTGGCGGTCACTGGAGAAGGAA
This sequence comes from Nitrospiraceae bacterium, assembly GCA_037446055.1. Classification (GTDB taxonomy): domain Bacteria; phylum Nitrospirota; class Nitrospiria; order Nitrospirales; family Nitrospiraceae; genus JBBIJI01. The sequence continues at coordinate 69,268 of JBBIJI010000002.1, read as the reverse complement.
TCCCCGAGCTGATCGAGGCCATCGCGGAGCACCAGCGAATGCGTGATGTGTGCGGCGCGTCCTTCAGGTCACAAGACACGTGAAAGAGCTGGTCTCCTCGTTGCCGGAGGAACGAAGGAGGGCGCGCGGAACGCCGGGGTTTGACCAAAGAGCCGAGGAGAGGGCGATGCCGAAGCAATTCCTCACCATCTCTCACCATGTCGCGCGCATCACGTTGCACAATCCGCCGGCCAACGTGCTCAGCGTGTCCGTGTTGAAGGAGTTGGAACAGTTGTGGGGCGAGGTGGAGGAGGACGACTATATCCGGCTCGTCATCGTCACCGGGTCGGGGCGATTCTTCTGCGCAGGGGCCGACATCAATGAATTGACTCATCTGACCAGCGCGCACGAGGGAACGGAATGTGCCGCTCGCGGCCAGGCGTTGCTCAACCGCATCGAGCGGTCGGACAAGCCTGTAATTGCGGTCATCAACGGAACGTGTGTCGGCGGCGGCCTGGAGTTGGCCATGGCATGCCAGATGAGAGTCGCGGTGGAGGGCGCCATGCTCGGTTTGCCGGAAATCAAGCTAGGGCTGATCCCCGGTTTCGGGGGGACGCAACGGCTCCCCAGGATCGTCGGCCCCTCGAAAGCCGCGGAGCTCATTCTCACGGGAGAAAGCATCACGGCGGAGGAAGGGTTTCGCATCGGGCTCATCAATCGAGTCGTGCCGGCCAAAGAGCTGATGGCGCAAGCCGAGGCGCTGGCAGGGTCGATCATTGCGCGGGGGAAGCTGGCTACGCAGTCGGCCTTGCGGGCGATCAGGGGGGGATTGGACATCCCCTTGGCCGAGGGGCTGGCCCGCGAAGCCGATTTGTTCGGTGAACTGTGCACGAGTGCCGACAAGCAAGAAGCCGTCAGGGCCTTCCTGGAAAAACGGGCGGCGAAGCGAGCGGAAGTGGACACGTAACCGAGGGAGCGTCTCAACCGGTTCGACCCGAGAAATGGAGTGCCAAACGTGATCGCCGATCGCCTTGCCCACTATGCGAGAGCCCTCTGCTATGACGACCTTCCCCCTCCCGTCGTGCACGAGGTGAAGCGGAGGGTCCTGGACAGTCTGGGCTGTGCATTCGGAGCCTGGCGCGCGGCTCCCTGCCGGATTGCGCGGGAGGTCGCCAAGTCCGTGAGACTGTCGCATGGGGCGACTCTCTGGGGCACGAGCCACAAGACACTGCCGGATCTCGCCACCTTCGCCAACGGCACCCTCGTGCGATATTTGGATTTCAATGACACGTATCTCGCGCGAGAGCCGGCTCACCCCTCCGACAATATCGCCGCGGTGTTGGCGGTCGGCGAAGCGGCTCACGCTTCCGGACAACGCGTCATTCAAGCCATCGCCCTGGCGTATGAAGTCCAATGCCGTTTCTGCGATGCGGCGGGACTACGTCCGCGCGGTTGGGATCATGTCACCTATGGCCCGTTCTCCTCGGCATTGGCCGCCGCAAAGACGATGAAGCTATCCGAGGAAGAGACGGTCCAGGCGGTCAATCTGGCGGGCGTCGCCAACATCGCCCTGCGCCAAACGCGCGTGGGCGACCTTTCGATGTGGAAGGCCTGCGCGTTTGCCAACGCCGCGCGTAACGGGGTGTTTGCAGCCCTGCTCGCACGGCGAGGGATGACCGGTCCAGCGCCCATCTTTGAGGGTGAGAAAGGGTTCATGAAGTTGGTGTCGGGGCAATTCGAGTTGCCGGCTTTGGGCGGCGAAAGGGGACAGGCACCCGCCCTGGGCGGGAGCCAGCCCCCTCCATTCAAGATTCTGGAGACGTACATCAAGCATTATCCCGTTGAATACCATGCCCAGACGGCAGTCGAGGCCGCCCTTGCGCTGAGAGAGGAATTGCTCGAGCCGGAGGGAAACGAGGCGTTGGCGGCCGTGACGGAGGTCGAAATCGGGAGCTATGACGTGGCCATCGAAATCATCGGGCGCGATCCGGAGAAGTGGCATCCCAGCACGCGAGAGACCGCCGACCATAGTTTCCCCTATTGCGTCGCCGTTGCGTTGCTGGATGGCGACGTGACACTCGATTCATTCGACGAGAAGCGGTTGGCTAATCCGGCGCTCCATGCGTTCATGCAAAAAATCCGGGTGGCGCGGGAGCCTGCGTTCGTCGAGCGATACCCACAGGCCATGCCGACACGAATCACGGTTCGGACGAGGGCGGGCAAGATCTACGTGCGCCAGTTGGATTACCCGCGGGGCCATCCCAAAAATCCTATGTCCGACCGTGAGGTCGAGGAGAAGTTCCGTATGCTGGCTGCGGGCAAATTGGATCGGACGCGCATGAACAAGGTGATCGATCTCGTCTGGAAGCTGGATCGGGTAAAAGATATCGGGAGCCTGATGCCCCTCCTGCAGGTGCGCCGGTGACGCGATCTGGGGACAGGATGAGTGCGGGATCAGCCCCCTTCCGACAGGGGGCTGATCCCTTCGTGACAGGTGACGCGTGACACGTGACAAGCTGCAAACCAAGCCGCAGCGCCTACGGGAGCTCATCGAGAAGCACACGATCGTGCTCCCCGGAGCCTTCAACGCGCTGACGGCCATGCAGATCGAACGCGCCGGCTTCAGCGCCGTATACATCTCCGGGGCCGGCTTGGCGGCGGCGCGGGGATTCCCCGACATCGGCCTCTTGTCCTTGACGGAAGTGGTGTCGGAAGCCGGAACCATCGCCAACGCCGTCACGATTCCGGCCCTGGCCGATAGCGACACCGGATTCGGTCCGCCCTTGACGGTGAGGCGAGCCGTTCAGGAGTTCGAGCGGGCAGGAGTGGCCGGCATTCAGCTCGAAGACCAGGAGATGCCCAAGAAATGCGGCCATCTACCGGGAAAGCGCCTTGTGTCCACTCAGGAGATGGTCAGTAAAATCCTCGCGGCTGCAGAAGCCAGGCGTGACCCTGATTTTCTGATCGTCGGCCGCACCGATGCTCGTGCCGTCGAAGGGATGGAGGCGGCGGTTCGGCGCGCGCGGGCCTATGTCGATGCGGGCGCGGATGTGATTTTCCCCGAGGCACTGGAATCGGCAGAGGAATTCCGTCAATTTGCTAGACAGCTTGCCAAGGAAGGAGCGAAAGTTCCGCTCGTGGCCAACATGACGGAGTTCGGCAAGACGCCGTATCTCACGGTGAGCGAATATGAAGACCTTGGCTATCGTTTGGTCCTGTTCCCAGTCACCGCGCTCAGGGTCGCGACCAAAGCAGTCGAGGCGATGCTCCATGAGTTACGGCAACGTGGTACGCAACGCGACTGGTTGAATCAGATGCATACGCGACAGCAGCTCTACGACTTGCTTCGGTATGAGGACTATGAACGGCAAGACAGAATATTCGGGGCGACCGATGGGGAAAAACCTCTCTCCTGAGCTTCGGAAGGCCGGCGCGTACAGCCCTGGGTTGGAAGGAATCGTGGCCGGAGAGTCCGCCCTCTGCCAGGTCGATGAAGAGGGAGGCGGCTTGCGGTACCGAGGGTATGCCGTCGCAGACTTGGCGGAGCAGGCCAGCTTCGAGGAAGTCGCGTATCTCTTGTTGTTCGGGGCCTTGCCCTCGCAGAAGGAGTTGCGGGACTTCCTCACCCAATTAGGCGCAAGCTGGGCCTTGCCCGGCCCGGTGGAAGCGTTCATCGGCGTCATCCCACCGAGTGCTCATCCTATGGACGTCTTGAGAACCGGAGTCTCCTTGTTGGGGATGACCGACCCCGACGCCTTGGGTGAAGGGCGCGTCTCGGCGCGCCCGGGGTGGGGGGGTGCTCACGACGGCGCTCATGAGGCCAATGTCCGCAAGGCGATCCGGCTCCTGGCACAGATTCCGGTGATGATAACCCGGTCCTACCGGCTCAGCCATGGCCGGCGGCAAGTGCAGCCGGAAGCGGACCTGAGCTTCGCGGAGAACCTGTTGTATCTCCTCACCGGCAGGAAAGGCGATGACCTCGCCAAAGCTATGGCCAAGGTATTGAATGTGTCGCTCATCCTCTATGCAGAGCATGAGTTCAACGCGTCGACGTTTGCGGCGCGGGTCACGGCGTCGACCTTGACCGACCTCCACTCCGCGATCACGACGGCGATCGGCACCTTGAAAGGTCCGCTCCACGGAGGGGCGAATGAGGCGGTCGCGGCGATGTTTCTTGAGATCATGTCGAGCGACCGAGCGGAGGATTGGGTCCGCAAGGCCTTAGCGGCAAAGCGGCGGATCATGGGATTCGGTCATCGAGTCCTGAAAAAGGGAGATCCGCGCTCGCTGATCATCCAGCGGCAGGCTGAAGCCTTAAGTCGAGCGTGCGGGGAGGCCAGGTGGTACGACATCGCGACGATCATCGACGGGATCATGCAGCGTGAAAAGGGACTTTATCCGAACCTCGACTATTACTCTGCCGTCGCCTATCTCCTGATGGACATTCCCCGCGAGCTGTATACGCCGGTGTTCGTCTGCTCACGCATTACGGGATGGTGCGCCCATGTGATCGAACAGCAGGACCACAATCGATTGATCCGGCCCCGAGCGCTCTATACCGGGCCACCGCCGCAAGCCTATGTCCCTCTCGATCGACGTGCATAGCCGCATGAGCGAGGCCCACCAGATGGCGGGCCCTCCGTTCGCCTTTCCATGGACATCGTTTGCCGAGTTTTTCCGCTCCCATATCTACGATCCGATGCTCGTGAACAAAAATTTCCTGACTTACTATGACGATGACCGGCGCATTCACCGCACGTACACCTACGCGGAATTCGGTGCGGTGGTCGGCCGTGTGGCCACCCTCCTCCATGACGGTCTGGGGCTTGGACGCGGTGATCGGATCGCAACTGTGTTGTTCAACCACGATCTCACGGTCCTGCTGTACTTTGCCGCTTGGACGCTGGGCATTGCCGTGGTGCCGATCAACGTCGAGGAGCCCACCGAGAAAAAGCGCTATATCCTGGACCATGCAGAGGTTGCCGCGGTCTTCTGTTGGCAAGAGTTTTACGACGAAATTCAAAGCCTTCGCCCAGACCTTCCGGCTTTGCGCGAGATCGTGGCTCTGGGTGACGGGGGCTTCCAGGATGGAGCGGGACAACGGGCCAAAGGCCAGCGGGAAGGATCGGTGAAGAGCCCTCGTTCCAAGCCACGAGCCGCCAGCCTGGAGGATGAAGCGCTGATCGTATACACGTCCGGCACGACCGGCCCGCCAAAGGGAGTGATCCTGACGGCCTACAATCTCTTGATCGATGCCGATGCCATCGCGGACTGGCATCGGTTCGGGCCGGGGGACCGACTCATGTGCGTGCTGCCCATCCACCACGTCAACGGCACGGTCGTGACGTTGGTGACGCCGTTCTATTGCAAAGCTGGAACGGTGCTGAACCGCAAATTCAAGACCGGCACGTTCTGGCGCCGACTTCATGAGGAGCAGGTGACCTGCGCGAGCGTGGTCCCCACGCTGCTCGAATTTCTCCTGGAGGCAAGGGAGGATCTTACCGGTCACCGGTTGGACAGGTTCGGCGGGGTCATCTGCGGAGCCGGACCATTGCTGAGAGAAACCGCTCTCCGGTTCGAAGATCGATTCCATGTGCCGATCCGTCACGGTTACGGACTCTCGGAGACCACCTGCTACTCCTGCTTCCTTCCCATCGATTTGTCGCCGGATCAGCACCGTCATTGGCTGTCCGGATACGAGTTTCCGTCGATCGGGGTCCCCTTGCGCCACAACGAGATGGCGATACTCGACGATCACGGCAAACCGCTGCCGGAGCTGGCCCGCGGCGAAATTTGCATCAGGGGTCGCACGGTCTGCAGCGGCTACTTCAAACGCAACGATGCCAACGATACCGCCTTCCAATGGGGGTGGTTCCGGTCGGGCGATGAAGGATTCTACGCCTACGACGAGAACCGCCGGCCGTTCTTCTTCATCTCGGGACGACTCAAGGAACTGATCATCCGCGGGGGGGTGAACATTTCGCCCTTGGAGATCGATGAAGCCCTCAAAGGTCTTCCCGGCGTGAAGTTCGCGATGGCCGTGCCGTTCGAGAACCGGTACTACGGCGAGGAAATCGCCGCGTATATCGTGCCGCGCGATCTTGCGGCTCCGCCGACGGAATCCGAGTTGTTGAGGTATTGCCGCCCGCTCCTGTCGTTTGCAAAACGCCCGAAAGTCGTCCTCTTCGGGCAGGAAGTACCTTATACCTCGACGGGCAAGCCCAAGCGGTTAGAGCTGAAGAGCCGTCTGGCCCCCCAATTGGCGGCCTATCGGGATACGCAGTTCAAGGAACAGGGCTAGCGCGCCCGACGATTGAACGAGAGGGAAAGATGTCGCAACTCTTTCAAGGCCTCGAGCGGCTCGAAGAGGCCCGGGAGCGCATCACAGGTGCGAGCTTCATGGCCGGTCTCTACGAGGGCCGGCCGAATTTCGACCTGCTGTTGCCGCCGGAAGAGCCCCCGGAGGAAAGGCAGCAGGGGGAAGCTTATTGTCGCGAGGTGGAAGCCTTCCTAAGAAGCGAAGTCGACCCGGACGATATTGAACGCACGGCAAAGATTCCTGATGCCGTGATTCGGGGTCTGTTCCGACTCGGCGCGTTCGGGATGAAAATACCGAAAGAATACGGCGGGCTCGGGTTTTCCTACACAAACTACGGCCGTGTCCTGACGCTCATCGCCAGTTGGAGCAATATCCTGGCCCTCACCGTCGCGGTGCCTCAGTCGATCGGCATCGCGATGCCCATTCTTCTCTTTGGCAATGCTGAGCAGAAGAAGGCTTTCCTGCCGCTGGTGGCGAGAGAAGCCATCTCCGCCTTCGCCCTCACGGAGCCGATCACCGGCTCCGATGCCGCCAACATCCAAACTGAAGCCGTGCTCGACGGAAGCGGCACGACCTTTATCGTCAACGGAGAGAAACTCTGGTGCACGAATGGACCCATCGCGCGTTTTGTGACGCTGATTGCACGGGTTCCGGCAAAACGCATCCTGCAAGCCCGCGAGATCGCCTGGATTGCCGCCCCGGAAGGGAAGGATGCCGAGGATCGCGTGCATACGGCCTTCATTCTCGACATGAGTGCATCGGGCGTGCACGTTCGCCAGCGCTGCCAATTCGAAGGCTGTCGCGGAATCGAGAACGCCTATATGACGTTCGAGAACGTCCGCATTCCGGCCGCCAATGTGATTGGCGAGATCGGCAAGGGCCTGAAATATGCTTTGAGCATTCTCAATGTGGGCCGCGCGATCAGCATTCCCGCGATTTGTCTCGGCATGGCGAAGCAAGCTTGGCAGCCGACGCTGGATCGAGCCCTCACTCGGTATGTCTTTCAGAAGCCCCTGGCCGAACGACAGACGCAGCAGATGCGAATCGGTCGAATGGCGGTGGATCTCTTCGCGATGGAAGCGTTGGCCACGTTGGTCTGGCGGCTCGCGGATCACCATCGCTACGATATCCGCATCGAAGCCGCCATCGCGAAGATGGTGTGCTCCGAGCGCACCATCGCCTTCCTGAAAGACGCCCAAATTCTCTTCGGCGGCATAGGGTACGAGACGGCCGACTCCAAACGTCTCCGTGGAGAGGCCGGCTTCGGGATCGAGCAACTGGTCCGCGATGCCGAGATGTACCGCATCGGTGAAGGGGCCACCGATATCCTCCGTCCGTTCGTCGCGCGCGAAGGCCTCAGCCCTCACCTTGAGAGAGCCAAACGGTATTTCGACGAAGGACTGTCCGGCCTTCGCCGAATGAACGAACTCCTGGTGCTGCTCCGATTCTACGTCCCCTGGTATTGGCGCCTGTGGAGGTGCCGGCCGTTGCCCGCGCATGTCCAAATCCAGCATGCCAAGGTCCGACATCAGTTACGCTACGTGGAACAAGCCAGCCGAAAGCTGGCGCGCACGATCTTGTACGCCATGGTTGTTCGGCGTGAGGCCATGCGAGATGACCAGGGAAGGCAAAATCGGATCGAGGCGATCGGCGAGGATCTCCTCTGCATCGCCGCTGCCGCGCTCCGCGCTGAAAACCAAGAGCGCAACCATGGGAATGGAGCAGGGTGGGATCTGGCGGATGAGCTGTTTCGGAACGCCAAGGGCCGAATCAGCCAACATATTCGGGAGATCATCTTCAATCGGGATGCCACGCTGCAGGCCATCGGGCAGCATGCACTACGCGGTCGCTTCCAACGCCTTTCGGACGGGGTTATCCGACGCGCTCTCAACGACTATGTGCCAAGACCCAAAAGGTAGCCTGCGGTGGGACAAAAGGAAATCGCTGCTCCCTCCGCTGAAAAACGGGAGAATCCGTAGCAGCAGCTCTCGTATCCTTCGCAGGACCACGCTCATCTCCGTTGGCCGCGTTCACGTCGGCTCCCGCTTGCCCGTCCTTTTCAACGCCTCTCTCGGTTGTGCTCGTCGTGGACCGTCCCTCTCTGTGTAGCAGCTTGCGGAAAAAACTCGGCGCCCGTTCAGAAGACCGTCGCGATCGCGCGCGCGTGTGCGCGCGAGACCAACTTCAGGATGCTCAAAAGGGCGTCACATAGCCAGCCGGGGACCCCGCAGCCTGTTCGGCGTTCTGCGAGAGCCGCTGCGTGCGTGTCAAAGCATCGGCCCGGCGCGCCTGGTTGAGTTTTCTCTATTGGGTGGCTAGACTTTGCTCCTCGAGCAACGTGGTCCTTTATTGCTTCTTTTTCATCCGAAGTGATCAGGGGGGAAGCGCGATGACCGGGACATGGATTATTGCGGGGACAAGTTGCGTGCTCTTGTTCGGTGCGGCAGGGCTTTATGGCGCAGACGCGCCCAGCGGTAAGGACGGTCAGACTACATCGTCCGAATTAATTGAGACGGAGACCATCAAAGGCAAGGACGGCGCCCCTATGATCCTGATTCCAGCCGGGCCGTTCATCATGGGGAGCAACGACGGGTTGCCGAACGAACGGCCGGAACGCCAGGTCACGCTCGATGCCTTTTACATCGATCAGTACGAAGTTACGCTGAGTCTCTATCAGCAATTCCTGCAAGAAGCCAAGTACGACGCCCCTGCGACGTGGGACGATGAAGCCGCCAACACCGTGGGAGACCGCCCGGCCGTCGGCATGAATTGGCACGGGGCCGCCGCGTACTGCAAATGGGCAGGGAAACGCCTCCCGACTGAAGCGGAGTGGGAAAAGGCGGCACGCGGTCCCGATGGGCGTCGCTATCCCTGGGGTCACATGCAGCCGTTTGTCGACATCGCCAACTATAACCGGGGCCTGTGGGTGAGCGAGGCGATTACTCTGGTGGCCGTGACCAGCGGAGTCGAGGGCATGAGCGTTCGCCACGGGTTGAAGCATGGGGGCAGGAGTCCGTACGGTCTGGCGCACATGGCGGGCAATGCGGCCGAGTGGGTCGCCGACTGGTACGACCGCGAATATTACCAGAAGGCACCGGCGCACAATCCGATGGGGCTGGAGAAGGGCGAGAAAAAGGTGATCCGCGGCGGGTCCTGGGCCGACCTGCCCGCTGCCCTCCGTGTCACGGCACGTTTCTCCGCGGAGCCGGAGTTTGAAGATCGAACGATCGGCTTCCGATGCGCCATGTCAGCGGCCAAGTAACGGGCTTCCCGCTCCCGTTCGCTGCGACTGCGATGGCAGTCACTGAGCACGTCGGAGAGAGGTCCTCTTCGGGAACCCTATGCTGTCGTTGTCCAAGGGAGCCTGTGACTGAGCCCGACAGACCTGAGCCCACGGTTTCGTCTCCTTCATCGGGTGACTCGGAAGAGTCCCCGGGGTCTCGTTCGAACGAACACGCGATCACGGCCCTGATCATCGGCGCCGTCTTGCTTGTCGCGGCCCTGGCGCTTCAGCGCCAGACGGCGCCACCACCTTCTCCTCGAGTTGAGGTACAACTTTCACCGATCACAGCGGAGATGATTCCCCTGGTGACGGGCGAAGAGCCTCTCCCTGAGCTTTTTGCGCGGGCCGGATGTCCTGTCTGTCATATCATTCCCGGTATTCCTGGAGCCGGAGGTCAGGTCGGCCCGCCGCTCGTTCTGGGAACGACCGGCCCCCAACGCTTGGCTGACCCCCTGTATAAGGGACAAGCCCGGAGCGTCCACGAGTATATCGTCGAATCCATCCTGACCCCGGGCGTCTATGTCGTCTCAGGCTTCCCTGATCGAGCCATGCCGACCTGGTATGGACAAAAGTTAAGCGCGACCGCGCTGGAGAGAATTGCGGGCTACTTGGAGGAACTCCGGGAGTAGGGGGTCCGCCGATCAGGCTCTGAAGGTATCGACGCGACGACCGGCCGTGTACGGAGAAGCTTTGCAGGGGCTAGCGTTTGCGGTGCGATGAGGATGCGGTTCCCTGTATCTGGAACACCTTGTCGTCCTTCTGACCCTTGTCGAGCAGGGCGTTGATGGCCTCATCGCCCTTTAAGCCTTCCAGCTTGATCTTGAGCCGCAGGTTGTTCGCGCTGTCTGCATTGATCAAGGCTTGCTCAAGACTGATTCGACCGGTCCCGTAGAGATTGAACAGGACGTGATCAAAGGTCTGGCATCCCTCGTCGATCCCTTGCTCCATCGCCTCTTTCAAGGTGTCCACTTCGGCCTTCTTGATGAGGTCCTTGACGCGCGGGGTGTCCAGCAGGATTTCGAGGGCGGGTACACGCTTGCCGTCCACTGAGGGGATTAAGCGCTGCGAGATGATCGCACGCAGGTTGAGCGAGAGCTGAAGATAGATCTGCGCATGCCGCTGCGGTGGAAAGAAATTCATGATGCGCTCGATCGCCTGGTTGGCGTTGTTGGAGTGCAAAGTGGCCAGACAGAGGTGCCCGGTCTCGGCGAAGGTGATGGCCGCTTCCATGGTCTCCGTGTCGCGGATTTCTCCGATCAGGATGACGTCCGGCGCCTGGCGCAACGTGTTCTTCAGCGCGTTTTGGAATGAATGCGTGTCGAACCCGACCTCCCGCTGCGTGATCAGCGACTTCTTATGCGTGTGGACGAACTCGATCGGGTCCTCCACGCTGATGATATGGCCATGGTGGGTCGAATTCCGGTGATCGATCATGGCTGCCAGGGTGGTCGATTTCCCCGATCCGGTGGCCCCCACCACCAACACCAGGCCGCGCTTGGTCATGGCGATGTCTTTGATGATCGGAGGCAGTTCCAATTGCTCGACTGTTTGGATCTCCGCCTTGATGTGACGGAAGACCAACCCCACATTGCCCTTTTGGCGAAAGATATTCACCCGGAATCGGCCCAGCTCCTTGTAATAGAGGGCCATGTTCATTTCCATCTTTTCTTCGAAATCGCCTCGCTGCTGGCCGCGCATCAGGGCGATGGCCAGCGCTTCCAGCTGCTCGTTGGTGAAGGGAGGATCGTTGGTGGGCTTCGTCGAGCCGTGGACACGATAGACAGGCGGAGCATCCACCGTCAGGTACAGGTCCGAGGCTTCCTGCTCGACCATCGCCTTGAGCAAGCTGCGAACGTCCATCATGTCGCTCCTTAGCTTTCGATTGGAAGCATAGTGCTACGCCGCGCCGACTCCGAATAGGTTCGGGTTCATGCTGCGTGACTGTGCCTCTCCCCGCGTGACCACACCTTTGTTGGCGAGATCCACGAGCGCCATGTCCATCGTCTGCATGCCGTCTTTTTGGCTGGCCTGCATGACGCCTGGGATCTGATGCAGCTTGTTCTCACGTATGAGGTTGCGCACTGCGGTGGTGCCGATCATGATTTCAACGGCCGCGACACGTTCGCCAGTCCGCTTCTTAAGCAGCGTCTGGGTCAGGACCGCTTCGAGCGTTTCAGACAGCTGCGCCCGTACCTGAGCCTGCTGGTTCGGCGGGAAGGCGTCGATGATGCGGTCGACCGTCTTCGGTGCGCTAGACGTGTGCAAAGTTGCGAAGACAAGGTGCCCGGTCTCCGCGGCGGTCAGAGCAAGTTGGATCGTCTCCAAATCCCGCATTTCGCCCACGAGAACGATATCCGGGTCCTCGCGCAAGGCGGACCTCAGCGCGTTTGCGAACGAGTGGGTATGCACGCCGAGTTCACGCTGGTTGATGAGGCATTTCTTGGACTTGTGGACGAACTCGATCGGGTCTTCGATCGTGATGATGTGCCCTTCGAACGTGGTGTTCAGGTAGTCGATCATGGCAGCGAGCGTGGTCGACTTACCGGACCCGGTCGGTCCCGTGACTAAGATCAGCCCTTTTTCCTTGTCGCAGACATGTCGGATCACCGGGGGCATCCCGAGCTTTTCGAGAGGAAGGATCTCTGTCGGGATGTTCCGAAAGACGGCTCCCAGCCCGCGATTCTGGATGAAGACGTTCACGCGGAAGCGGGCGATGTCGCCCAGGCTGAAGGAAAAGTCGCATTCCCGATGCTCCTCGAAGGCTTTCCGCTGAGCGTCATTCATGAGGTCGTAGACGAGGCTGTGCGTTTCTTCCTGGGTCAGCGGGGGATGGTCCAATTTCTTCAAGTCGCCGCTCAAGCGGATCATCGGCGGTTCTCCCGCGCTCAAGTGGCAGTCGGAGGCGCCTTCCTTCACGGCAAACGTGAGCAGCTTGGAAATGTCCATCCCGTGGTCTCCCTAGCGGAACAAGTACGTAATGGTTGGAACGACCGTGTCAGGCATGAGGAAGCATTCAGCTAACGCAGAGGGTATCTTGCCACAGCGAGACAGGAACGCAAGGAAATCGCCGGAAGATGCAGGGCGCACAGTCGGGGGAGCTGCCTCGCCGTTTCGGAACAAGTGTTCTCAGATGAGGCCGACGGTTCTGCCTGCGTGTTCGAAGGCAGCTAGAGCTTGGTCGATGTGTAAGGAGGTGTGTTCCGAGGTCACCGTCACCCGGATTCGACTCGTTCCATCGGGCACGGTGGGGGGGCGGATCGCCGGCGCATACACACTGTGGGTGAGGAGCTTCTCCGCCATGGCGTTCGCCTTCTCCGCTTCGCCGACGAGAATCGGCATGATCGGACTGGCCGAGGCGGTCATCCGGAACCCCAGCCGACGCAAGCCTGACCAAAGCTTTTCGCGATTCGACCAGAGCCGGATAAGGCGCTCCGGTTCGTTCTGAATCACTTGGAGTGCGGCGGTGGCCGCAGCGGCGCTGGCGGGGGGGAGAGCCGTGGTGAAGAGGAACGATCGCGTGTTGTTGACGAAATAGTGGATGGCGTCCGACGGGCCCACCACGTAGGCGCCGATTCCGCCGAGCGCCTTTCCCAGCGTTCCCATGTGAAAAGGCACGCGCGACTCAAGGTGAAAGTGCTCGATGATGCCTCGGCCGCTTTGACCCATGACTCCGGCTCCGTGCGCATCATCGATGTACAGGTGGGCTCCATAGCGTTCGGCCAGTGCGGCGAGATCCGGTAACGGAGCCAGGTCGCCGTCCATGCTGAACACACCATCCGTGACGATGAGCGTGTCTCGACGGGCGTATCGGACAAGCAGGGCTTCGAGATGGGATGGATCGGCGTGCTCGTAGACGCGGAACTCCGCGCGGCTCAATCGGCATCCATCGAGCAGGCTCGCATGACACAAGCGGTCGGCGAGAATCATTCCTCCTGGACCAATTAGGCTAGGGATGAGCCCGATATTGGCGAGATAGCCAGACCCGAACGCGAGCGCCGCCTCGGTTCGCTTGAAGCATGCGAGGGCTGTTTCCAGCTCCCGATGCGGGGGCAGGTTCCCGCTCACCAGCCGCGAGGCGCCCGATCCGACGCCATACTGGTGAACCGCTTGTAGGGCTGCCTGTTTCGGCTTGGGATGGGTGGCCAGACCGAGGTAATCGTTGGAGGCGAGCAACACCACCTCGCGGCCTTCGAATCGGATGGTCGGACCGGTGGCCGAATCTACCGATTTGAGCTGGCGAAGGAGATGCTGTTGGGCAAGTTCGTGAAGCCGTTCTGCATACATGCCGAATCAGATGTCCTCGTTTCCCGAATCCGGACCACGCAGGGTCGAGCGTACGCTATACCGGAGGCGATGGCCTGTCAATGAGCGCATTTGACAAGACTCGGGCATCCTATGTATAAGGCGCGGACCCCAATATCGGCGTCTATGTCGTATCGCATTCGCCTTCCCTCTAAGTCGGAACCCATCGATCAAACCCACCTGGTCACCGGACTAGAGCGATTCTGGTTTGCTGTCCAACAAAACCGCCTTGCGGTGTTGGTTGGAATCTCGGTGGTGTGCGCTGCCATCGCCGTTGTGACGGGGGTCTTGTGGTATGACCATCAGGCGTCGCAGAAGGCTCTTGCGCTATATCGAGAGGCAACAGAGCACTATCTGACACGGGCAGTAGGTCAGCCGCAGCAGGCCGATCAGAACCTGAAGCAGGCTATAGCGATGTACCGGCAGTTGGTGCAGGAGTATCCGAGGACGAGCGTCGCCCCGGTGGCGCTCTATCAGCTTGCCAATGCCTTCGTCCAGATCAATGACTTTGATGCCGCCATCGAAGCCTACAAACGGTTTGTGCTGCTCTACCCGAATCATACGACATTGCTCAGTCTTGTGCAGCAGCGGCTCGGGTATGCCTACCTCCTGAAAGGGGATCGTGAGCAGGCCGTCAAGGCGTTCTCGGCCGTTCTCGATATGCCGGGCGCGGTCAACAAAGATCACGTCCTGTTTGAGTTGGCGAAACTGGAAGAGGCGCAGTCCCGTCCCGAGGGAGCCCTGGCCCATTACCAGGAACTGATGAAGTCCTACCCCAACTCTCCCCTGGCGAGCGAGGCAGGGGTTCGAAGCAAGGTCTTGGAAGTAAAAAAGGGGCCCGAGGTTCCTGCAATTGGAGCAACGGGATCTCCCCCGGCGACTGGTCCAATACCTCCGTCTTCCACGGGCACGAAACCATAAACATAGCGCTTACGCTCCGTGCCACTCCTCCGCAGGGTGCTCAGCATGTGGCAAGGTGTACTGGCTTATGAGCTTATCGGGTGATGATGAGAAAGTCGCCCGGTCGGATGACAGGTCCGGGGAGATTGTTCCTAGCCTTGAGGGCTTTGACGGACAACCCGAATCGTTTTGCTACCTTTTCGAGATTGTCTCCGACCCTGACCTTGTACCTACGGACCCTGTCCTGTTTGACGTGTTGAGACCTGGTTAGCAGGGGTGGAAACTTCCAGGTGGGGATTTTGTCGAGCAGAGCCTCGACCTTGCTCTTGGTCCCAATCGGCACTTTCAAGTGATAGGTATTGGCGTCAGGAGGAGTGGCGTCGCGACGCAGCTCCGGGTTCAACTGCCGAAGCTCCTGGAAGGAAATGCCGGTGACATTCGCGACTGCTGAGAGATGCATCGGTCTGGAGACGATGACCTCATCGAACTCATGAGTTGGAACGGCGCCCTGCGGGAATCCATAGCGGTCAGGACTCTTCGCGATGATCGTGGCCGCCATGAACCGTGGAACATACTCACGGGTCTCCCGTCGAATGAGTTTCGTCTTGGCTATCTCGGAGAAGCTTTCCGCCTGTGCCTTCTGGAGGGCACGCATCACCTTTCCCTCGCCCGCGTTGTAGGCCGCCATGGCCAAAGGCCAAGTCCCGAACAAGTCGTAGAGGTCACGCAGGTAGCGCGCGGCTGCGATCGTCGATTTGATGGGATCACGCCGCTCGTCCACATACTGATCAACCCTCAACCCGTACACCTTCGCCGTCCCTTTCATAAATTGCCAGGGTCCGGTGGCCTTGGCCCGTGAATAGGCGTAGGGATTGAAGCCGCTTTCGACCAGGGACAAGAAAACGAGATCGCTAGGTAAGTTGAACTCGGCAAAGATGGATTCGACAAGGGGACGATAGCGGCTGAGTCGAAGCAGCCATTGTTCGAACTTCCCTCGGATGGCCGTATTGAAATACCGGATGTGACCCTGGACGGAGGGATCGACGACGATCGGCACGTTGTATTGGCGCAAGTCCATAACCGCATCAGCGTCGGATTGCCCGGTTGCGATTTCGGCAGGTGGGTTCAGTAATTCGGTGAATCTCGCTGCGGGATTGCCAGCTATCGGTTTCAGTTGAAGGAGTTCATCCACCCGGGGCACGAGGCTTTGATCTTCGGAACTCGAGGCTGGATTAGTTTCACTTGCAAGAGGTTCGAGTGGGGCAGATTCTTCTATGCTTTCAGCGACCTCACCGGCAGGGCTTTCGATAGCGGGGGCAGGGGGACCGCCAAAGGCCTCATTGACGCCAAAGCCTGCGGGAAAGCTCCCCAGGATGGTCGTCGCCATGATCAGACGAAATGCTCTTAGGCGCTTGGTCAGCATGAATGAAAAGTAGTTGCCCCTTCAGGGGCGGTTAGCTACCGAAGATTTCGCAAGCCTATCTGTGCTATCCCCTCCTTGTCAAGAAAACAGCCAAGGTCCATCACCCCTCTTCCGATGGGTCTCGACCGCTCCGCTTTCGACGACTCCCGTAGTGCAACTCAGAGGAAACCGTTGCCGTTTGAGCGACAACCCAGCGATATCATGGGCTTCGCCTCATCGGTCGCCTTGACTCGATGGAGGTGCTGTGATAGCGTTCGCGCTTCAAAAATCGTGCACGGAACTCTCTGACCGGTAAGGAGGCGTAAGCAATGCTGAAGCGCTATCTGCTGGCTCCTGGCCCGACCCCTGTCCCTCCTGAAGTCTTGCTGGCCATGGCCCGGCCCATGATCCATCACAGGGCGCCGGAATTCGACAAGCTGTTTGCCCAAGTGCGAGCGGATCTAAGATGGTTGTTTCAGACTGACAACGACGTGTTGATCCTCGCATCATCGGGGACAGGGGGGATGGAGGGGGCGGTGTCGAATTTTCTCTCCCCTGGTGACAAGGCCTTGTGCATCAACGGAGGAAAATTCGGCGAACGGTGGACCAAGCTCTGCAAAACCTTCGGAGCCCAGGTTGTCGAGATCAAGGTGGAATGGGGACGCGCCGTCGATCCTCAGCAGGTAGCCGATGCGCTGAAAAAGGATCCCGCGATCAAGGCGGTCTACGTACAGGCCAGCGAGACTTCGACGGGAGTCGCGCACGATGTGAGGGCCATCGGCGAGATCGTGAAGCAGTATGACGGAACCATCTTGGTGGTCGACGCCATCACGGCCCTAGGTGTGTTCGATATCAAGACGGACGCCTGGGGTCTCGATATCGTGGTCACCGGTTCCCAGAAGGCCTTGATGCTCCCGCCGGGCCTGGCGTTCGCGAGCATCAGCGAAAAGGCATGGCGGCTCGCGGAAAAGGCCAAGAACGGGTCTTTCTATTTCAACTTCAAGAGAGAGCGGGAAAACCAACAAAAGAATCAGACGGCCTATACGCCGGCCGTCTCGCTGATCATCGGACTGCAGGAAGTGCTCACGATGCTCAAAGCCCAAGGGCTCGAAATGATCTTCGCCCGTCATGCGACCCTGGCGCGGGCTATGCGTGAGGGGGTCAAGGCTGTTGGGCTCTCACTCTTCCCGAAAGAATCGCCCAGCGACGCGTTGACGGCGATCAGCGCCCCAGACGGGATCGACGGTCAGGCGGTCTATAAGAATCTTCGTGTGCAATACGGCATCACGGCGGCCGGGGGGCAGGATCATCTCAAGGGGAAGATCTTCCGCGTGTCCCATATGGGGTACATGGATACATTCGACGTGATCAGCGCGATCGCAGCCATAGAGATGGTGCTGAAAGGGTTAGGACATCGCGTGACGTTGGGAAGCGGTGTGGCCCGTGCGCAAGAGCTCCTCATGGCTCCACAGAAATAGTCGCTCGGCTCAACCTAGGCAAGGAACATTTCATGAAGATTCTGGTCAGCGACAGCTTGTCGAAGCAGGGCATTGAGATTTTTGAGAAGGCGGGGTTCACCGTCCTCGTAAAAACCAAACTGTCAAAAGAGGAGTTGCTCAAGGAGATCAAAGACTGTGACGCTCTGGTGGTCCGATCGGGCACCAAAGTGACAGCTGAAGTGATTGGCGCGGCGGAAAAGCTGAAGGTGATCGGGCGAGCCGGTTCCGGGCTTGATAACGTGGACACCCAAGCCGCGACACGTCGCGGGATCGTCGTCATGAACACCCCCGGAGGGAACACGGTCACGACTGCCGAGCACACCATGGCGATGATTTTCGCCATGAGTCGGCGGATTCCCCAGGCTACGGTCTCGGTCAAGGCAGGCAAGTGGGAGAAGGACAAGTTCATGGGCGTCGAGTTATACAACAAGACGCTCGGGATCGTGGGTATCGGCCAGATCGGCGGTTATCTGGCAAAGCTGGCCCAAGGCGCGGCGATGAACGTGATCGCCTATGATCCTTACCTGGCGCCCGAGCGGGCGGAAAAGATGGGTGTGGAATTGGTGGAATTGCCGGAACTGCTCCGGCGGGCGGACATCGTGTCCGTACACACGCCGCTGACTGCGGAGACCAAGTCGTTGATCAATGCCAACGTCATCGCGACGATGAAACCGGGTGTCATGATCGTCAACTGCGCGCGCGGGGGCATCATCAATGAATCGGATCTCGTCGAAGCGTTGAAATCCAAGCGAGTCGCGGCGGCGGCGTTCGACGTGTTCGAAGAGGAGCCAATTAGGCCGGACAATCCGCTGCTGGCGCTGGACAACTTCATCTGCACGCCGCACATCGGGGCACAAACCAGCGAAGCGCAGGAGAATGTCGCGATCGGGATTGCCGAACAGGTTGTGGACTATTTCACGAAGGGCATCGCGCGCGGCGCGGTCAACATTCCATCCGTTCCGCCCGACCTGCTGCCGAAGCTGCAGCCATACTTGACCTTGGCCGAGAAAATCGGCCTGCTGCAGTCGCAGTTGTGCGAGGGGGGGCTGGAGCGGGTGACGGTCGAATATGTGGGCGAAGTGGCCGGCCTTTCCGTGGCGCCCCTCACGATCGCGGTCCTCAAAGGTCTGCTGACGCCGATCCTGGAAGACGTGGTCAATTTCGTGAACGCGCCCATCGTGGCCAAAGAGCGTGGCATCGAAGTCAAAGAGGTCAAGAGTAGCGACGCGGGAGACTTCACGAGCGTCATTCGCGTCCGAGTGGAGGCCGGCCGGAAGACCCATCTCATCGCGGGTACCCTCTATAACCGGAAGGATCCCCGCGTGATCGAGATCGACCAATTCAAGGTCGAGGTCGTGCCTGAGGGACACATGTTGCTCATTCACAACATTGATCGTCCCGGCGTCATCGGAATGGTCGGGCAAGTGCTTGGGGATCACAACATCAACATTGTCCGCATGCAGTGCGCGCTGGAGAAACGCGGAGGAAACGCGTTGCTCATCATCGGGTTCGATACGGCACTGCCGTCTCCCGTTTTGGACAAGATCAGACAAGGCGCTAACATCCTCTCAGTCAAGGTCGCCGACCTGTCTCAAGGCCTGTAAAGCAACGGCCGACGGTCATCATGTCCTCCCGTCGTTCAGAAGTCGCTTCATCCCCTTCGATGCTGAAGCCTAGAGCCGGGCGTTCGCTCGTGCCGATCGGCATGAGCACGATTCTTCCGCACACAACCCGGCGGGTCCGAGGTCTCGAGGAGCGGTTGCTGTCCCATTTGGCGAAGCGGGGCTACGAAGAGATCATTCTCCCGTCCTTCGAATATTTGGATGTCCTTACTCCCGGATTGGAGTCTTCTGTCCTCGACAAGTGCTTTCACGTTGCGGATCGCGCAACTGGGCGAATCCTGCTGCTTCGTCCCGATCCCACCGCTCAGATCGCCCGCACTGTGGCCATGGGGTTGACCGGCTCCAGTCTTCCTCTGAGATTGTGCTACCGGACATCCGTGTTTCGTCATGAACCGGAACACGTCGGCCGCGATCGGGAGATTTTTCAAGTGGGAGCAGAGCTGGTCGGGATCGGCGATGAAGCAGGCGACGCGGAAATCATTTCTCTGATGGCAACCTGCCTTAAGGAAGCCGGACTTCGGTCGTTCAAGATTTCTCTCGGTCACGTTGGGTTCTTCCAACGATTGCTCGCCGCTTCAGGTTTGTCAACGGAAGGGCGGAAGCAGGCCGAGCAAGCCGCGGCGAAGAAAGATATTCCTCGTCTGGAGGAGCTGTTGGAGCGCGAGCATGTCCCGCTCTCGAAACGCCGTGGACTGCTGATGGTTCCGGGACAGTACGGCGGCCCCGAGGTCTTGGACCAGGGATATCGGCTCGCCGGTCGAAACCGGGCCTTGTCGGTTCCCCTTGACAGGCTTAGTCGCGTGTACCGTATGCTGGCGTCAGCAGCTCTGCAGGAGCATCTGCTCCTCGACCTCGGTGAGCTCAGAGGGTTCGACTACTACGATGGGATCGTGTTCGACGTGTTCGCCGAAGGTATGGGGCGGGAACTCGGCGGCGGCGGACGTTATGACCATCTGATCGGCCGCTTTGGCCGGGACCTCCCATCGACAGGGTTTGCTTTCGACATCGATCGGCTCTTTCAGGTGATCAAGCATGATCCTCGCGGACCGGGTCTCGCGGACGGTGGGCAAGAAGGGCACAGGCGGAAAAACATGGATGGAATTCTTCCACGGAAACCGACGAGAGGCTAGTTAGCATGGTGAATGTCGATGGCGTTTGTTGATCTTTCAGAACCGAAACTTCCACCGCAAAACCTCGAGGCGGAACAGTCTGTCCTGGGTGCGGTCTTGCTCGACAATACGGCTATGGCAAAGGCCATGGAATTGTTGACCGAAGAAGACTTCTATCGTATTGCGCATCGGAGGATCTTCCGGGCGATGCTGGAGTTATCGGAGGCGGGTGAGGTCATTGATCAGATTACACTAACGGAACGGATGAAAATCAAGGGTGAGCTCGAATCGGTGGGAGGGGCCGCGTATCTGGCCGAACTGGTCCATGCGGTCCCGAGTTCTGCGAACGTCCGTTACCACTGCAAGATCGTGCATGACAAGGCCCTGCTGCGCGGACTTATCAATGCCTCGACCGAAGTCATCACGCGGGGGTACGAGGCCTCGGCCCCGGTGGACGAGTTGTTAGATTTCGCCGAGCGCTCGGTGTTTTCGCTGGCTCAAGGAAAATTGGGACGCTCTTTTAGTCCCTTGAGCCAAATTATCAAGGAAAGTCTTGACTTAGTTGATAAGTTGTCCAAGCGGAAGGAGCATGTAACTGGCGTGCCGACGGGATTTTACGACCTGGACGAACTCACCGCCGGATTGCAGCCATCCGACCTCATTGTGATCGCGGGGCGGCCCAGCATGGGGAAGACCAGCTTGGCCTTGGGTGTAGCGCAGCACGCTGCGATCCATGCCGGGGCCGTAGTCGGAATTTTCAGCCTCGAAATGTCCAAGCCGCAGTTAGTGTTGCGGATGCTGAGCTCTGAAGCGCGCGTGGATTCGCATGCGCTGCGTACGGGCAAACTCCAGAAGGAAGACTGGTGGCGGATTGCTGAGGCGGCCGGACGCCTTGAACAGGCTCCCATTTACATCGATGATACAGGTTCACTGACCGTCCAACAGATGCGGGGAAAAGCGCGGCGACTTAAAGCCGAGCGGGGACTCGACCTCATTATCGTCGACTACCTACAACTCATGCAGGGACGTGGCGATTCGGAGTCGCGTCAGCAGGAGATCTCGGACATTTCCCGGTCTCTGAAGGGGCTGGCCAAAGAGCTCGATGTGCCGATCATTGCCCTGTCACAGCTCAGTCGAGCCGTGGAAAGTCGGAAACCCCCGATACCCATGCTGGCCGATCTGCGAGAGAGCGGGGCCATCGAACAGGACGCCGACATCGTGGTGTTTATCTATCGGGAAGATGTGTATGATCCAAATTCCGAACGCAAGGGCATAGCGGACATTCTAGTGCGGAAGCACCGAAACGGTCCGATTGGAGATCGGCAATTGTTCTTCCACGATCGGTTCGCCAAGTTTGAGAGCCTCGATAATCGTGAAGTTGTTTGACCCCGCTTTTCACCGATCGGTATAATCCGGGCGATGGTGCAAGAGTTTCATGTTAACTGACCCACCAGAAACACGAAGTCGTACTGTTCGTTCCTTACGGGACGCTGTGCCTTTTTGGCGAACAGCTCACGAGTTGTTGGTGCGGGACTGGGTTTTGGCAACGGGCTTCGTATTGGCTACTGCCTGTGCGGCTGGGCCTCAGGCGGGACCGGAACTTCGATCACCGGTTACCCAAGGAACCTCACCAGCGCAGCAAGAAACCCCTGCAGATCCGCGGGCCACTTACCATTTCATGCTTGGCTATCAAGCTGAACTCGCCCAAGAAACGGAACGTGCGATACAGGAATACCAGGCATCTCTCCGTCTCGACCCCAACTCGAATTACCTGAAAGCGCGACTTGCGCTGCTGTTGTACTCGGCCGGCGATCTGACCTCGGCCCTTCGCTATGCGGATGAGCTTCAAGTGAGTTCGTCGCCTGACCCGCATGCGTATGCCCAAGTAGCGAGGATCTATGCCGGGGCCGGTCAAGTGGAAAAGGCCCTCGCTCTGTTCAATCGTGTCATCCAGCTGGCGCCGGATCGAAGCGAAACGTACTTCTCCAAAGCGGTGCTATTGATGAATCTGAAGCGTTTCGCAGAGGCGGAACCTGTTCTCTCTCAAGGGCTCAAGCTCGCTCCAGAAAATGCTGTTGGCCACTACTACCAAGGCCGACTATTGGTCGAGACTGAGCGACAAGCGGAAGCGATCGGCAGTTTTGAGCGAGCCATCGCCCTCAATCCGCCATTCGAGCCTCCCTATCTTGCTTTGGCCGGCATCTATGAAGCGGGGCAACAAAGAGACAAAGCGATCGATGTCTACAAAAAATACCTTCAAGGTGCCAATCCTAAGAATCGCGACATACGACAGCAACTCATCCGTTTGTACTTGGTGGAAAAGGATTACGCGAGCGCTTTGGTCGAGTTGCACCACGCACTCCAAGACGATCCCGCCGATTTGGATGCCAGACTCCGTCTGGGGCTGGTCTATGGTGAGCAGAAGGATTTCCGCAAGGCCATTGACGCGTTGAATCATATCCTTGCTGTGCGCCCCGGGGAGCTCAAGATTCGCGACTATCTGGGCTATCTCTACGAGGAGACCAAGGATTTTGAGAAGGCGCTGGACGCCTATAGGACAAATATCCGACTCGAGCCGACCTACTTTGAGAGCTATTTACACTTGGGAGTGCTTCACTATCGGTTGAAGCAATTTGACGACGCCATTGCCTCGTTGGCACAGGCCACCAAGGTGACTCCGACGCAGCCTGAAGCTTATATCGTGATGGGTTTAGCCTATCTCCAATCGGAGCGGTTTGATATGGCTTCCCTGACGTTTGAAGAAGGGATTCGTTATAACCCCAACAATGCAGACCTCCACTTCAATCTTGCGACGGTGTACGACAAACTTAATCGGTTTGATGATGTCGTTCGTGCACTGCAGACTGCCTTGAGATTGGATCCTCATCATGCGGAAGCCCTTAATTATTTAGGGTACAGTTACGCAGACCGCGGGATTAAGGTCGAGGAGGCACTCGCGCTGACTCAACAGGCAGTCGCGCTCAAACCGAACAATGGGTACTACGTGGATAGTCTCGGCTGGGCCTTCTATAAGCTGGGGCGTCTCGATGAGGCGTTGCTTCAAATCAGGCGAGCAGCGGCGCTTGTAGGAGATGATCCTGTCATCTATGAACACCTCGGAGAGATCTTGGACAAGAAGAACATGTTCCAGGAAGCTCGAGAGGCTTGGCTGCAGTCACTTGAATTAGACCCGTCCAATATAAAGCTGATGGATCGCTTCGTTGAACGCGGTATGGGCGACCCTAATCAAGAAGAGCGTGTGAGACAGGCTCTCCGTCGAATCTCAGAGCAAAAGGCTGCCCAGCGAGTAACGCCCTAACCTTCCCCCCTCCGTGCGTTCTTAGCCTTAAGCCCCCACCACCGAAAATCGCTTCAGTCAGCGTTAATTGGCCATGGCTCACGAGGCGGGGATTAAGCCCCTGTGAAGGTAGTCCTGATAACCACAAGATTTTCTAGTGGAATATCGAAAAATCCAGCGGATTCACCTCTGAAGCACGTCTTGCGCACAAAACGTGCATTTTATGAATGACGTGCTACAGTTATCTGGTGTGCGAGTGATTATGAGTCAGGAGGGATGTCAGGTGATGTGCGCCTTGGGGAGAAAACAGCAAGGATTCACCCTGATTGAGCTGATGATCGTCGTCGCGATCATCGGCATTCTAGCCCTGTTCGCCATTCCCAAGTACCTGCAATGGCAAGCCCGGAGTATGCAGGCAGAGGCCAAATCGGCCCTTGCTGGGATCTACTCCGCCGAAATCGCGTTCTTCGGGGAATTCAATCGATACAGTGGATTTTCAGAAATTTCCTTTCGAGTAGCGGGAAGTCGGCAAAAGTATACCTACCGCACCCAGGCATCAACCCCGGCCGGAGCGCCGGCGGCTATCGAACTCCTGGCTCCAATCGGTGGTCCGACCCCTGATAATTCGAGTTCTCCCGTCGCGTCGATGGGTGGGGGCGTTCCGGGATTCACCGCAACTGCGACGGCCAACCTTGATAACGATCCCACTTATGATGAGTGGCATGTGAACGATGCAAAGGGAGGGCTGATTTCTCCGGATGTGAACGATGTCAGCTCATGACCGAGTCTTCGGTACGATCAAAATGGACCAAGTTGTGACAATTACTGGCACTAGGCAGCAAGCGAAGGGCGTTTGTGAGGAAGCCAATCCTGAATCCATCGTTGCAACTGATTGAAACCGCGAATCTTTGGTGCTCAGAAGTGGTGAGGCATAGATCATGCTCACGGCAGGCTCAAAGTGCAGTGTCCCTCATGAAGCCAGCCAAATGTTTGCGAATTGTCTCAGAAATGAGGGATCCAAGCCAAGAGAAGACAAGTAAGTTAGACGACGGCCAATTCATTAACACCACAAGGAGGAAGCGATGACAGCACGGATGTGTAGTCAAAAGGGGTTCACGTTGATCGAGTTGATGATCGTGGTTGCGATCATCGGGATTCTGGCGGCGATCGCGATTCCGAACTTTCTGGCCTACCAGGCGCGGGCCAAGCAGTCTGAAGCCAAGACCAACCTGGGTGGGATCTACACGTCTGAGGTGGGCTATTTCGGGGAGTACAACACCTACACGGACAACTTCGATACGTTGGGGTATCAGGTAGCGGGTACCTCGGGGCGGTATAACTTCCGGGTGACGGCGGGGGCTGGTGGTGCTTCACAGAATCGCGGAATCGCGCTTCCCGCTGGCTGTGCTCATGACGCGGCTGTGGCCTTCAACGTAACAGGGTTCACAGCCGGGGCAGTGGGGAACGTCGATAACGACCCGACCTGTGACGTGTGGACGATGAACGATATTAAGACGCTCACGAACAACACGAACGACGTGTAACGTTCGGATTCCGTGCTTCTTTTGGGGTGGGGACACCACGGTATCCCCACCTCTTCGTTTTTTATGGCATGGCAACATGTGTCCATCCCATCTCTCTTAAGTCACTTTTGGCTAACCGTGCCTGCGCCCACACGTCCGATGCCTGTCATTAACTGCCTCAGTCACGCACGGTTGTTTCCCCGCCTGTCCATCGGCCTCCTGATTAGCCTAATCCTCTTTTCACCAACAATTGAGGGCGGGACGACTCATTTTGCCACGATGGTCATCCGGCTGCTCATTGCATCGATGTTCGCTGCATATGTGGCCTACAGTATTCAGGCTAGTTTTGTCCGCTGGCCACGGATTGGACTTGATGCGCTACTGCTGACCTACCTAGCACTCGCCGCTCTCTCAACAGTTGCCTCACCTTATACAAATCAGAGTCGCCAGTGGTTTATTGTTCTCTTAGGGTACGCGGTGCTGTTGTACCTAGCGGTCTGGTGCCTCGATTCGTGGCGAGCAATACGAGCGGTACTTTCCGCGCTCGTCGGGATAGGTTTGATCGAAGCCTTCTGGGCAGTAGTGCAGGGGAGCCTGCAAGGCGTCCCCCGACCTACAGGCACATTTTTCAATCCGAACTTTCTGGCTGGATATTTGGCAGCTATCGTAATGGTTCCGGTCGCGTTGCTCTGCTGGACAGGCTCTCGTCGCGGCGAAGTATTCGAGGGAGACTGGCGCAGGTGGGTGTTGGTTCTTGCGCTCATTGGCGCGGTGATCCTGACGGCTGCAGCCATCCTACAAACCGGTTCACGGGGCGGGGTTCTATCGCTCTTGGCAGGTTTCGCCGTCGTTATCGGGTTGCGTTGGGGATGGAAGGGGATTGTCACCCTTATCCTGGCTGCTGCCATTGGGCTAGCTGTGCCTAGCCCAGTCCGGGACCGCGCTCTTCAGGAGCACAAGCACAATCCCGAAACTTACATACGACTGCAGATGTGGAATCGCGCGGTGCATGAAATGCTAGATCATCCTTTCGGAATCGGGCTAGGGTTGTACCAATACGCCTATGCGCAGCACGCGATACCAATCGAAGGTCAAATCGTCCGCTTTAAGAAGGTCGCCCAGACACCGCATTCCGAATATCTTCAGATGGGGGTTGAACTCGGGATCGCAGCCCTCCTCCTTTTTCTTTTTGGACTAGGTGTCGTTGCCTGTGAGGTTGTGAGGCTACTTCGGCAGCATCTCCTTTGGTGGGAACGATCAGTTGTGGTGGGATGTGCCGCCTCTGCTGCGGTAGTGCTCGCTCACGCAATCGTGGACTCCAATTTGCACGAACCGGCCATCGCGATCGTGTTGTGTGTTGTAGTGGGAATTTTGTTCTCAATCAGCAGGCTTCGCCGCGAGGGCGAGGTTCAAGAATTCGTCATTCGTTTGTCCAATCGACCTCTGTGGGCGACAATGGGTTTACTGCTGGTATGCGGAATCATCATCGAAGTAGTGTGCCTTGGCGCAGCATACTTGGCGTATGAATCCGGCTTGCAATTCACCAGGAGAGGCCGAGGCGAATTGGCGATCGAACGCTACAGAACTGCCGTTCTACTGGACCCGGGAAAGTCACTGTACCGAAACGCATTGGCGGGTGCCCATTTTTACGTGTATGAGCGAACGGGGGATTGGCATGCAGCTCAACAGGCCATCCAAGAACTGCGCAAGGCGGCGGCTCTCAACCCATTAGACGGCCGTCTGCGCGGGTTGCTCGGCTATGTGTATGCGACGCTTGTTGAGCATGGTCAAAGGGCTAGTGCGGACAAAGATACACAGCAACGTCAGTGGTCGGCTTTGGCTATCGAGGCATACGAGCAGGCGGCAGGGCTTGAGCCCTATTCATATGGGCATCAATATCAGTTAGCTCGGTTGTCTGTCGCTTCGAACGAGTCCGAACGAGCGGTCTCATGGCTTCACCGAGTGATCGAGCTTGAGCCTAATTATCTCCCCGCGAGGGAGTTACTTGCGCGGGTGCATCTCAACATGGGGCAGGTAACGGAGGCCAAGGCGCAATACGACGAACTTGTTGTCAGGCGTGCTCAATTTGCCCAAAAGGTGAGAGACGAACTTGACAGGCAATTCTTGAGTGTAGATCTCTCTCGGCTTGCAGCCGACATCGAATGCAAAGGTGCATCGACATGACGACATGGGCCTTACCTGGGACTATGACTCATCCACTCGTGTCCTGGATGCTTATTCTGATCTTCGCCAGTGGTGTATGCGGTACAGCCATCGGACTCGAGCGACAAGGCGAGTTGTTCCCGCACGGGAGGGAATTAGCCTTTCTCCCAAAGGGGGAGTACCTCAAACTTGCGGTCCTGGGTTACCGTCAGATTACAGCCGATGTCCTTTGGTTGAGAGCCATTCAAAATTTTGGTGGGCGAACTCAAACGAAACAGGGCTACCGAGCTGCTTACCACGCGGTCGATGTGTTGACCGATTTGGACCCGCACTTCGCCTATGCCTATCAGGTTGCCGGAACCATCCTCGGCGTCTGGGCTGGTCTCTTGGATGAGAGCGTGGCGATCCTCAGCAAAGGTATAAGCCGCAACCCTACCGTGTGGCAGCTCCCATTCTATCTAGGTTATGACTATTACTACGAGCTGCATGATCCTGTCACGGCTGCGGAGTACTTCCGTGCTGCCTCCACTCTGCCCGGCGCCCCAAGTTACCTGCCCAAACTGGCTGCCAGAATGACCACGGAGGCCGGCAATCCTGAGGTGGCGCTGGAGTTCATCCAACGTCTTCTTCTGTCAACGCAGGATGAACGGCTCAGAGAAGGTTTGACTCAGCGCATGCGAGAGGTCTTGGTGGAACGAGACCTCCAGATTTTAGAACGAGCCATCAGCAATTATCGGCAATTGGAGGGGGTCTATCCGCGCTCTCTCCAGGACTTGACGACAAGAGGATTAGTGGCAGGTGTTCATGAAGAGCCGCTTGGTGGTCGTTATGAGTACGACGCGGAAACTGGGGTGGTGAAGAGCACCAGTCTGCAGCGACGTCTGCGTGTGCATCGGAAGTAAGAGCCCGATGTAATATGGACGCGATTCGCATCGAACACGTCTCAAAGACAGTTCCTTCTGGGTGGCCAGGTCAGCCTCCAGTGACAATCCTGTCCGACCTCTCGTTTTCCGTCGGCAAAGGAGAGATTTATGGCTTTCTCGGGCCAAATGGGGCAGGCAAGACGACAACACTCAAAATCCTCATGGGGTTAATGCAAGCAAGCAGTGGACACGTAGAGGTTCTTGGCGCGCCAGTGCAGGATGTCCGCATTCACGGGAAGGTCGGCTTCCTGCCTGAATCGCCCTACTTTTACGACTACCTGACGGGTGAGGAGTTCTTGCGTTTTTACGGCCGTCTGGCTGGCCTCGGCAGAGCAGATCTGGAACGCAGAGTGCCGGAACTGCTTAAGCGAATGAGACTCGAAGAGGCCAAAGGGCGTCATTTAAGAAGATTCTCCAAGGGCATGCTCCAGCGGGTTGGGCTCGCGCAGGCGATCATCCATGATCCTGAGTTGGTTGTTTTGGATGAACCCATGTCAGGGCTTGATCCGATCGGTCGCAAGGAAGTACGAGACCTGATACTGCAGCTCCGTGACCAGGGCAAAACAGTTTTCTTCAGTACTCATATCATTGCCGACGTGGAGATGGTTTGTGATCGTGTAGGGATCCTGCACAAAGGGAGGCTCTTAGCCACGGGGGCCATCGAAGATCTCGTTGGTGATGGAGAAGCCCAGACCGTCGAGATTGTCTCTGAAGGAAAAGGTCTCGATCGGTTGGCTCCGGTCAAAGCGTATGCGACTAGAGTCTTGAACCGGGGCAATCGTTGTCTGATCGTCCTGCCGGGTCCTGACCACCTCGACGATGTGATTACGGCCATCAGACAGC
Source organism: Nitrospiraceae bacterium (assembly GCA_037446055.1). Lineage (GTDB taxonomy): Bacteria > Nitrospirota > Nitrospiria > Nitrospirales > Nitrospiraceae > JBBIJI01. The sequence continues at coordinate 40,103 of JBBIJI010000002.1, read as the reverse complement.
ATAAGGGCAACCTGGTTTCTGTCACACCTCATAAGGGTTCGTTGGAAGACGTGTTCATCCGGCAGACCAGCCGAGCGATGTGAGATGCAGGCCATCGGCGTTATCGCCCGGAATAGTTTCCGGGAGTACCTCCGGGACAAAATCCTCTACAACCTGCTCTTCTTTGCGGCGCTCCTTATCGGAGGGTCGGTGTTGTTGGGGACACTGACGATCGCCGAGCATGAAAAGATCGTCACGGACATGGGGTTGGCCGCCATCAACTTTATCGGGGTGATCATCTCGATCTTTCTCGGCGTTGGGCTGGTTAGCAAGGAGATAGAAAGGCGCACCATCTACACAATCCTAGCAAAGCCGATCACCAGAGTGGAGTTCCTTCTTGGGAAGTATCTGGGATTGGCCTCCATCATCGCAGTGAATGTCATGATCATGTTCACCATGTTCATAGCTACTCTGTGGATGAGTGGCAGCTCAGTGCACGGCGCACTGGGTGAAGCGGTGGCGTTGATCCTCATTGAAGCCTTGTTGGTGACTGCGATCGCGATGTTTTTTTCCACGTTCAGCTCATCAATTCTGAGTGCCACGATCACGATTGGCATGTATGTCATCGGGCATCTGACGAGTGATCTGAAGGGAATAGCCGAAAAGAGTCAGAATCAGGTGACCGAAGCCGTCATGACCGGGTTGTACTATCTCTGTCCTAATTTGGAGTTGCTGAATGTCAAAGGCCAAGCGGCCAGCGGAGAATTCGTGGGGAGCATGTACCTCATCACGGCGTCGGCCTATGGATTCTTGTACGCCGGGCTTCTGTTGACCGGCGCCTGCATCATCTTCCAACGGCGAGACTTCTAGACCCAGGGTTCCGCTGCACAAGAGAATCATGAAATGAAGGCGCTTGCGGTATTGCCTCCCGATCGCTGGATGGAGGTCAATCTCCTTGAGACGCTCCGGGCACACTACTGCGAAGACCTCCAAGTCTTTCATTACCTTGGTGGTATGGGGCAGCTTGGATCATCTGCCTGGAGGGCCAAACGAGATGAGCTGAATGAAGAGCTGGTGCGCCTGGCCAGAAGCTTGAAGTCGGCCGGGCGCCTCCATTTTCTCTTCTTCATCGTCTACGACGATTTCCTGCTTACCGACACCGCAGCACGATTGCGCGCTCTCGGCGTCCCGATGGTGAACTACCATATAGACATGGCGTTTCAATGGTATCGAGTCGTCCGCACCGCGCCGTATTTTGATGTGCTCGCTGTCGCTCAAATGACAAATGCGGAGCATCTGAAGGGTTACAACCCGAACATCGAATGGATGCCGATGGCGGCAAACCCTGACTTCTACCGCTCCGGCAAGAAGGCCGGGCCTGCCTACGAATATGACGTCACCTTCGTCGGAAGCTTCAATCCATACCGACGTGCACTTCTTGGTGAGTGCGCGCGCGGGGGAATCAAACCAACCGTGTTCGGACGAGGGTGGACTGAGGATTATCCGATTGACTACAGCTTCGAATGGGATTGGTACAAGGTCGTGCACGATCTGTGCTTTTACGCCGTCCCGCGATGGAAAGCAGAGGGGATCGAGAGTCTCGTAGGTCCGATTAAGCGGAAATGGTCGCGTCGGCACCTATTCGAACAGATCGTCGGCGCGGACCTCCACCCGCCCTGCGAGGACAACACGATGCCGGTTCTCTTCAAGACCAGTCGGGTCAATCTGGGCTTCTCGGACACAGGTTGGCATAGCCGAGCGGGAATCGTCCGATCGAATCAATTGCAATGCCGCCTTCGCGATTTCGAGGTTCCCATGTCCGGGGGGTTCTACCTGGTCCAAGAGGCGCCCGGCCATCGTGACTACTACAAAGTGGGGAAGGAAATCGAAACGTGGTCGGAACCGACAGAGCTGGTCGACAAGACCATGTTTTACTTGCGAAATACACGGGCCGCCGAACGAATCCGTGAGGCCGGACAGCGGCGAGCCCTCGAATCGCACACGTGGCAGCACCGCTTCGATCGATTGTTTCAGCGTCTTCGCTCTCTGGGGAGATTAAGGTAGGAACATGGATCACCGATCCGATAACCCTCTGGTTGTGTACGAGCCGGAGCAACGAATTCGGATGGGCTTCATGACCTGCTGGAAACTTATGTTCAAGAGCCTGGTTGGTTCTCGGACCTTAATCTGGCTCCTCTTCAAAAGGAACATCACGGCATCATACAAGCAATCCGCGCTCGGTGTGGCCTGGGTCATTCTGGCCCCCGTTATCGGGATCGTCTCGTGGGTATTCATGAATTATGCTGGGATCGTCCACCCGGGGATTGTGAAAGTTCCCTACCCAGTCTTTCTTCTCTTCGGCACCGCCATCTGGGGACTCTTCATGGGATTCTACAGCGCGGCAGCAACCAGCTTCACTTCCGATGGCACACTCATGTTGCAAGCGAAGTTTCCTCATGAGGTTCTAGTCGCACAACAGATGGCCCAGATGATCGTCAGTATGATCGCGACTGTCTTCGTCCTCTTTGTGGTGCTGCTGATATTTGGAACCTTCCCGAGTTGGAGATCAATGTTGTTTCCCCTTATGGTCGTACCACTGTTCTTCTTGGGCACTGGAATTGGCATGGTCGTGGCCGTTTTTGCCGCGGTTGTAAAGGACGTCAACAGAGTCGTTACGGCGCTGCTCGGACTTCTGATGTTCATCACACCCGTGATCTACTCGGCTGACCTGGAGAATGAAATCCTCCAAGCAGTCATTTGGTGGAACCCATTAACCTACCTGATCAATGGCGTCAGGGAAATCGCCCTGGTGGGGCGCCTTGATCATCCGACCGGGTACATCTTGGCGACCCTGTTATCCATTGTGGTCTTTCTGCTTTCCTGGCGCTTGTTTTTCTTGTCCGAGCAGAAAGTGGCGGAAAGAGCATAATGGCGGACGATATCGTTGTCAGAGTCGAAGGGCTCGGCAAGAAGTTCTGTCGTACCTTGCGCCGGAGTATGTACTACGGCGCTATCGACGTGATGCGAAGTATGGTCGGAGTGTCTTCTCACCCGGAGGTGCTCCGCCGGGATGAATTTTGGGCGGTGGATCATGTCACCTTCGCTCTTCGGCGTGGAGAAACTCTGGGATTGATCGGGGCCAATGGCTCAGGCAAGTCGACGCTACTGCGCCTGCTCGCAGGAATCTATCAACCGGACGCGGGGAGGATCGAAATCAAAGGTCGAGTCAGTGCATTGATCGCGCTTGGATCAGGATTCCATCCGATGATGACCGGCAGGGAGAACATCTATCTCGGTGCAGCCATTATGGGCATGTCACGGCGAGAAACCGATCGCAAGTTTAATGACATTGTGGATTTCGCCGATATCGGACACTTTCTGGATTCCCCCATCAAAACCTATAGCTCCGGTATGCATCTCCGCCTAGGGTTTGCGATCGCGATTTTCTCCGAGCCCGATATTCTCCTCGTTGACGAAGCATTGGCGGTGGGGGACGCAAGCTTTCAGAAGAAATGTCTTGAGAAGGCGCTCCGATTGATACGCGAGGGCACAGCGATGATTTTGGTGTCTCATGCCACGCCGACCGTAGAACGTCTGTGTAACAACGGGTTGATGCTGAAGCAAGGACGGCAGATCTATTGGGGTTCGGTAGAGCAATGTGTGCAAAGGTACTTTCATGAGATCGGTCAGGATAACTTGACCAGAGGCGCGACACCCCAAACGTTTGGGGTCGGCGACGTGCGGTTTTCCAATGTTCACGTGTACCAAGAGGGAAGACATCTGAATGATGCCAACGTTGAATTCGGAGCCCCCATCATTATCGAATTTGAGTACAAGTTCTTGAAGCCTACGCGCCATAACAATCAAGTGCGAGTCGGTATTCGGACCTTTGAGGGGCGTGAAGTCCAGAAAATTATCTTCCAGGAAAGGCCATGTTCCCAACGAGACCGGTATCCCAATGAACATATTATTCCTCTGAAAGAAGAAGGGCGAGTGAGGGTACGAATCGGTTCCCCTCGGCTGTTCCCACAGACCTTCAGAGTCGACCTTGCGATCAGCCCGTTGGACATGGACCTGCATCTGGGAGGACTCGCGAACGCCGCCTTGTTCAACGTCGTCCATCCGCGACACGAACGCACCTACCTTGAATACGGGAACCTGACTATCACGGAATTCGATTATGATGTCGCGATTTCTTGAGAAGCTCGGGTGGCTCTTGTTGCGAGATCGATTTCTGATCCTCGATAAGGGAAGCGAAGGCATCGTGCGTGATGGCAGTTTTCAGGCCGTGGACTTCAGCCACCGTACGCTGGTGGATAAGTCAAGGCACCTGGTGATCGAGAAGGGGAGGTACAAGATTACGCATCGTAACGGGTGCGCCGCGCGGGATCCAAACGACAGCGTCGGGATGGCTGTCATTGATAATTCCAGATCATCGTACGATGAATTTTGGAGAAGCGACGACGTCGTGGCAGCCTATCACGATGAGGCCCGTCGGGCGTTTTACGAGGAAGTCCTGACTATTTGCGAGAAGTACGTTCGTGGGAATGTCATCGATATCGGGTGTGGCTCCGGTGTGTTTCTGCACTTACTCGCGCTGCGCGGGCGCCATCAACTTCTCTATGGGACAGACTTTTCGATGTCTTCAATCGCCCGATGTCGTCGGCTGATTGCCGACGCAAGGTTTGTACAGAGCGATGTCTATCAACTCGGCTGTCGCGACGAGAGCTTCGAAACCGTGATATGCATGGAGACCCTCGAGCATCTGGAGCGTCCTGAGGAAGCGATCCGTGAAGCAAGACGAGTCTGCTCTCGTGATGGGTTCGTGATCATTACGATCCCCGAGGGCTCCCGTGACGGCTATATCGGACACTTGAATTTCTGGTCGGAAGACGAGTTTCGATCGATGCTCGGCCACGAGAAAATCGTCGAGTTTCGGTACGCCGAGGGCGGTCAAGCCATGATCTTTGTCACCAAGAGGTAGGAGCACGGCTCCCAGTTTCTTCCTATAATCATCCCACCAGGCTCGAAGTTGGATTGTCCGTCATGAAGCTTGCTACCCGCGTCATTCGAAAACTCGGCCTGTTTCTGTTTTATCGAGTCGCATGGATTCTTGGTAGAGTCCTCCAAGCGGATGAAGCGGTTGGTATCCATCTTAGCCAGATTGAACTGGCCACGAACAGGGACGAACGGCTCAGGATTTTTCGCGATGAGACGGCTCGCTTGGTCGAACCAGAAGAACGGATGTTGATCCCTTCCTTCGAGAAAGGGCATGGTCCTGAACGAGATCGGTTTCATGCTTATCAACGGCAATATGTCGCCTTTCACTTCAAGCCCGGCGAGAAAGTCTTGGATATCGGCTCCGGCCAGTATCCATTTCCTTACGCCACACACCTAGCCGATCTGTACGAGAGCGACACAACCCATCGCGCCGAGCCCCTGGTGAGGGGAGACCTTCCATTTGAAGTGTGTGACATAGAAAGATTGCCGTACAAGGACCATGAATTTGATTTCGTCTACTGTTCACACGTTCTTGAGCATGTGAAAGACCCAGCGCGTGCCTGTGAAGAACTCATGCGGGTTGGGAGGCGGGGATTCATCGAGACCCCGACTCGAGTATCCGACATCATGCTGAACTTTACTCGTCTCCAAGACCATCATCGATGGCATATCAGCCTTCTGAGTAACACGCTGGTATTCCTGGAGTGGACCGACAGCGAGCGGAGAGACACTGGGGTCAATGCATTTTATGTCATGTTGCATTCCAAGTTCCGCAATCCATTTCAAGACCTGTTCCATCGACATCGCGATCTTTTCGTCAATATGCTCCAATGGGAGGGAGGATTCCGGTACTACGTGTTTGATAAGAGCGGGACTCTTCTCGCGACCAATGATCGAGTGAGGTCCGCTCTATGATTTACGTGCTCATCCCTTGCCATAACAACAAGGCGGAAGTCCTGACTGTCTTGAGATGTCTGCAAAGGCAAACCTATCGAGGTTTTCAAGTCATTCTCGTCGACGATGGCTCAAGAGACGGCACGGCTGAGGCGGTCCGTCGAGCGTTCCCAGAGGTATCGATTCTTCGTGGCGATGGCAATCTCTGGTGGACCGGTGCCGTCGAGCTCGGTGTCGCCCACATCCTGCCGCGATCGGAGCCGAATGATATGGTTCTGCTTTTGAACAATGACCTGACCATCGACGACGACTATCTCGAGAACCTTGTCGAGGCGAGCGGCAAGGAGGAAAGAACGATCGTCGGTTCCACCCTGTTCGACTTCCACACTCGCCTTTTTGTTGAGGCGGGGGTCACAATCGATTCTCGACTGAATCTCTATCCGAATGCGAACTGGGATCATGTGGCAGGGTGTGACGTAGATCACCATGTGGATGTTCTTCCGGGTCGAGGGATGTTGATTCCCAGAGAGGTGTTTTCAACCGTTGGGAGTTTCAATAGGAGAAAATTGCCTCATTATGGCTCCGACTACGAGTTCTCAATCAGAGCCAAGCGAGCAGGTTATAACCTGCTCGTGGCGCACAAAGCGCGAGTGTATTCGAGGCAGGACCTAACCGGGTTAGAGTGTCCGGAGGGCAAGACGATTTCTCTCAGAGAATGCGGCAAGTTACTCTTCTCGAAGAAATCGAAGATCAACATCATCTACTATCTCAACTACGTATGGTTGTGTTCGGACCCTGCATGGCGACGGCGCAACGCTTGCGTCTGTATCTGGAACATTCTTTCGAGGACTGTCGGACGGACAATTCCGGGGAGAGCGGCGGCATTCTTGCTATCTCCGATTCTCAAGCCCCTTGTCAAGATCTACCGATTCTTGTTTTCGAGTTACTCATTACGCCTCGAGGATCTTGCACGATGCCACGTTGTACCTCGGGAGCTCGTTGAGCGGGGCATTCTGTTCGAGTTTCGAGTTCGTGGAACGTCGTTTTTCGTGCTGAACAAGCTTACCGAAGAGCGGCTCGCAGGATACTCCGTGGACATGATTGAGCGCATTGAACGGTTAAGGACGATGGCCTCTAGTTTCCGCTACAAGATCGCGGTCCACCGTGAGAGCTTGAAGAACGCGATGCTCAGGCTGCGCCACGCACAAGGGGAAGGTTGCGAATAGGTCCACCTGCCTCCTTCACATTCCTCAGTGCTCCCTGCCAGACTTGAATGACTCTTCTCGAAACCCCTCGTAAATATCGTTGAATTTCTTGATGAACCTATGGGTTTACTGCACGATAGCCTTAATCTGTCCTGTTTCACAAAGTAGGAGAAAGAGGTCTGCGCAACTGTGGGGCCAGACCATCCTATTCCATGAAGTTCCTTATTATCGACACCTACTACCAAGGCTTTCTCCGAGCGGTCTATAGCCGAAATCCGGGCTTATCAGGCCAGAGTTACGAGGCCCAATGGCGTCAGCTGATGGACCAGGGCTTCGGGACCGCTGACTTCTATTCAGCCAACCTGCGCGATCAGGGGCATGAAGCGCATGAGGTTGTCGCGAATTGTGACGCACTTCAGCGACAATGGGCGCGTGAGCACGCCCCGATTCTATGGGCTACCTACCCGGTTTATCGGTGGATGCCGAGAACGAAACAGTGGCAACTGTCGGTATTGAAAAAACAGGTGGAAAAATTCGACCCCGATATCGTGTACGTCCAGGACGTGAACTGGACGGATGAGCCGTTCCTGAAGGCGATCAAGACACGCAGGCGTTTGATCGTCGGCCAAACGGCATGCGCCCTCCGTGAGAACATCGACTTCAGCGCGTACGATCTGATCGTGACGTCGTTCCCGCACTATGTCGAACAGTTCAACCGTCAAGGTGTCAAGAGCGAGTATCTCCGATTCGCCTTTGAGCCACGCCTCTTGAAGCAACTGGGCCAACTTCCGCTCGCCCACCAAGCCGTGTTCGTCGGCAGCTATTCAACTCAGCACTCGAGCGGGACCGATCTGCTTGAAGAGGTTGTACGACGGGTTCCAGTGGCGTTCTGGGGCTATGGAGCAGCGGGGCTGCCTGAGGCCTCACCGATCCGTCGTTCTTTCCACGGGGAGGCCTGGGGCCTTGAGATGTATCGCATTCTAGCCTCGTCGGAGATCGCCTTGAATCGACATATCAACCTGGCCGACCGCTTTGCGAACAACATGCGATTGTTTGAGGCTACCGGTGTTGGGACATTACTTGTCACCGATTGGAAAGAGAATCTCGACCAAATGTTCGATATCGGAAAGGAAGTGATCGCCTATCGGTCCGCGGAGGAATGTGCCGAACTCATCCGGTATTACGTGACCCACGATCTTGAACGGCGAGCGATCGCTATCGCCGGCCAGGCGCGCACGCTGCGGGACCACACCTATTTCCAGCGCATGCAGGAACTGGTCGAGATCATGCGACAGTATGTTTAATTCGACGTGGCGGGAGATCGCCAGGAGAGTCCTCCCTGCCGGCGTTAGGCGTATTGCCAGACTGTGGCTCAGCCACGGGACCTGCCCGACGTGGGACGGCCGTACCTCATCCTCCGGTTGTCAAATTCTCTACGAGGAACCGGGCCCGGAGCTGGAGAATGGATGGCGCGATTGGCAGATGGCTGAGAGACAGCGTGAAGCGTTCATACCGCTGCTCGAGCAGATGCGTGCGGGAGAGGCGCGGGAGGATTTTGTAGCGCTGGCAGAAGCGGTCCGGCTGACGCAGGCGGAATCTCCGCTCATCATCGAGGTCGGCTGTGGTAGCGGATGGAACTCGGAAGTCTTACGATGGCTGCTCAAGCGTCCGTTCCAATATGTGGGTCTAGATTATTCCGTCGCAATGACAACGTTGGCGAGGCAAGAATATCCGAAGATGCCTGTTGTGGTTGGAGATGCGGCCAGGCTGCCTTTCCACGACAGGTCGTGCGACATTCTGCTCTCGGGCACCGTCTTGATGCACGTGCTGGGCTATCAGCAGGCCATACGCGAAAGCCGGCGTGTGCCAAAGCGGTGGTGCATTTTTCACACCATCCCGGTCGTGGTCAGCAGGCCGACGACGTATCTGCGCAAATACGCCTACGGTATTCAAGTCGTCGAGGTGGTGTTCAATCAGAACGAGTTCGAATCCCTTCTCGCCAACTATGGATTCGCGATCCGGCACGTCCTGAAAAGTATCCCGCACCACTACTTGGAAGAAGTGATCAGGGAGCCAGTGACGGCGAAGACGTACCTGTGTGAGGTCGACTGACGTGTACGTCAACCAGGATGACGGGAGGCTTACAGCAGTGTATTGCGCGCTCTTGGGAAGGGAAGACGTTCACCCTGTGTTGCTCGATATCGGCGCATCCGTCGCGCCGCCGGAGATCTGGACGCCCATCGCGAAGCACTCCACGTATGTGGGCTTCGACCCTGACTTGCGGGAGTTAAAGGCGGATACCGACCAGGTGTTCGCCAGATCTTTCATCGTGAACAAGGCCGTAACATGCGAGAAGGACACCGACCGCATCCGGTTTTATTTTACACAGTCGCCGACGTGCTCAAGCACGCTGAAACCCGACAACGTCGCGCTCGCCGAGTATCTGTTCACCGATCTGTTCACCGTTGAACGTGAGGGACATGTCGAAGCGACCACACTCGATGCCGTGGTCGAGCGACTCGCCCTCCCTGGAATCGATTGGGTGAAAACGGACTCGCAAGGGACGGATCTCAGGCTGTTCGAAAGCCTCCGGCCAGACCTCCGGTCAAAGGTTCTCGCCATCGATTTAGAACCGGGACTGATTGACGCCTACTTGGGTGAAGATCTGTTCGTGGACGTACACAAGCGACTGTTAGACATGGGATTCTGGCTCTCCAACCTCGACGTTCAAGGGACCGTGCGGATGCGCAAGATGACGCTGGACCGACTTAAGACAATGGGTCAGTCCGAATCGATAGCGGAGTCGATGGCCTCGCACAAAATCACTCCCGGGTGGGTCAATGCCCGGTACCTGCGAACCCTGGCGTCGATGTCTGCCGCGAAATCAGACCGGCGGCAATATCTCTTACTGTGGGTGTTTGCATGTCTCGACCGGCAGTTTGGTTTCGCCGCCGATGTCGCCTTCGAGTACGAGTGTTGTTTCGGGGTGGACGAGATCTCCCGCGTCATGCTCGGAACCGTGCATCGCCACTTACGGGAGAGTGGCCGACGGAACCATGGAATCCTGAAGAAGGCCAAGTCATGGCTCTCGTTTTCTGCATGCAGGTAAGTGCGGCCGATGGCCTGACAACTGAGGTGGTTCGTGTGCCGGCCAGGCTTGCCAAGTAGACTCAGGCAGTTGATTTTGATCGAGTGAATGGAAATCTTATGACAGCAGGACGCGAGCCGCCCGAAGTGATCCTGAAGAAACTGGTGAGATATGTATTGCCGCCTGTTCTTGTCCAGATCGGAAGGTATTGCCTGAGAAGAGGCGTTCACGGCGCTCTCGCTGCAATGGCCCAGCCAAATCCACCGGAATGGGAATACGTCCCAGAGGGTTGGGCATATGTCTCACCCCGGACTCACGGATGGAACCACCAAAGTGTCCTCGAAGTGCAATCGTCCAACTGGGAAGGATCCTTACGCTTGATCGCTGGCCGCAAGCCGGTGGGGATCATCAATGACAACGCACTTCCCTCCGATCGAGAGCACGCGGTGCACAACACTATGATGTGCTACGCCTATGTGGCGGCACTTGCTGCTCGAAACAAACAATCCCTTTCTCTGCTCGATTGGGGAGGAGGCCTTGGATTGTATTATCCTTTGACGAAGAACGTCGTGCCCGGCGTGAAGATCGATTACCACTGCAAGGAATTACCGCTCCTATGCGAGAAAGGTCGCCTCTTGTTCCCCGATGCCCATTTCTACCACGAAGACAACGAATGTTTTGCGCGCACCTACGATCTCGTTCTCATCTCGGCTTCCCTCCAGTATGCGGAAGACTGGAAAAGCGCCGTCTCGCAGCTTGCCGGCGCAAGCCGCTCTTATGTCTACGTCTCCCGACTTCCCATCGTGCATAAAGCACCGTCATTCGTGGTGGTTCAGAGACCATATCAGTACGGATATCAGACGGAGTACCTGGGCTGGTTTCTAAACCGGCAGGAATTTCTCGACCACATGAATTCCCTGAATCTGGAGCTTATGCGGGAGTTCCTGATCAATGAGCGGCCTGCTGTACCCAACGCTCCCGAGCAGGCGGAGTATCGCGGCTTTCTCTATCGTCGAACAACGTGAGAGGTTTCGAATGCAAGAATCCTTCGAAGGTCGTCATGTCCTCATCACGGGTGGATTGGGTTTCATCGGGTCGAATCTGGCTCGCCGATTGGTCGATCTCGGCGCGCGAGTGACCGTCATCGACAGCTTGATCCCTGAGTACGGGGGCAACCTGTTCAACGTGGCTGACATCAAAGATCAACTTCGAGTCAACATCTCGGACGTCCGGGACAAGCACAGCATGCGGTATTTGGTCCAGGGGCAGGACTTCCTGTTCAACCTGGCGGGACAGACCAGCCATATGGATTCCATGGAGGCCCCTGATACCGATCTGGACATTAACTGCCGATCGCAGTTGGCGATCTTGGAAGCCTGCCGACACTACAATCCTGAGATCAAAGTGGTTTTTGCCAGCACGCGGCAAATCTACGGGAAGCCGGACTACCTGCCGGTGGACGAAAAGCATCTGCTCCGTCCCGCCGATGTGAACGGTATCAACAAGATGGCGGGGGAGTGGTATCACATCCTCTACAATAACGTGTACGGCCTCCGTGCGTGCGCCCTGCGCCTGACGAACACCATCGGCCCTCGCATGCGGATCAAAGACGCGCGCCAAACCTTCCTGGGGATTTGGATTCGCCTGGTACTGGAAAACAAGCCGTTTGAGGTCTGGGGCGGTGAGCAGTTGAGAGATTTCACCTATGTCGATGATGCGGTGGACGCGTTTCTCATGGCTGCAGCCAGCGAGACCGCGAATGGCCAAGTATTCAACCTCGGTGGAGACGGGGTGATCAGCCTGAAGGACTTGGCGGACCTCCTTGTGGAGGTCAACCACGGAGGGCAGTACGTGCTCCGAAGGTTTCCGGCGGACAGAAAGCGGATCGACATCGGCGACTATTACTCGGACTTCGGCAAGATCCGGACTGAATTGGGCTGGCAACCGCGCGTGAGCCTAAAAGAGGGCCTGGCACGCACCGTTGATTTTTATCGAGTGCATCTGCGGCACTTTCTGTGAGGGACCGACAATGGAATCAACCGTTCTTCTACCCGCAAACCCCGCAGCGAATTACCTGGCCCACAAGGAAGAGATTGATGAAGCCGTAAGAGGGGTCCTCGAAAGCGGGATGTTCATCCTCGGGCCGGAGGTAGGTTCGTTCGAACAGGAATTCGCCGCCTTTCTCGGTGCGCAAGATGTCGTCGGAGTGGGGAGCGGCACTGAGGCGATCCATCTGGCGCTACGAGCGTGCGGAGTCGGCGACGGCGACCTGGTGGCCACGGTCTCACATACGGCCGTCGCCACGGTGGCGGCCGTTAGCTTGGCGGGAGCCATCCCAGTGCTGGTGGACGTGGATCCCGATACTGCCACCATCGATGTCAACTGCCTCGAGGATGCACTCAAGACCACTCGAGGACCCGGGATCAAAGCCATTCTGGTCGTGCACCTCTACGGGAGGCCGGCTGACATGCCGTCGGTCATGGATCTCGCGGATCGCTATGGGCTGATCGTCATCGAGGATTGTGCACAATCCCACGGAGCTACCATCAACGGCCGCCAGACGGGCACCTGGGGGCAGATGGCAGCCTTTAGCTTTTATCCGACGAAGAATCTTGGAGCGCTGGGAGATGCGGGAGCGGTGGCGACGTCTGATCGCCGACTAGCTGAACGAGCGCGGCTACTGCGCGAGTATGGCTGGAAGGAGCGTTACGTGAGCAGCATACAAGGCATGAACACGCGCCTCGACGAGATTCAAGCGGCTATTCTCCGTGTGAAGCTCCGATATCTGGCAAGAGAGAACGATCGAAGGCGGAAGTTGGCCAGACTCTATGATTCAACGCTGAGAGAGACCGATGTGAAGACGCCTCCGGTTCAGCCTGGCATCGACCATGTCTACCATCAATATGTAATCCAAAGCGATCGTCGCGACGAGTTGCGCGACCGGCTGGAAGCGCGTCATATCCGAACGTTGATCCATTACCCCGTCCCCATTCACCTGCAACCGGCCTACCGGGGTAACGTACATGTCGCCAAATCTGGACTCACGCGAACCGAATCCCTATGCCGGCGGATCCTCAGTCTGCCGATGCATCCCCACTTGGATGACGAACAGGTTCGAGAGGTTGCCGGAGCCATCGCTCAAGGGCCGCAGTGATGCGATTTTTCTGCACGTACTTTGACCAGAACTATTTGTTGAGGGGGCTGGCGCTCTATGATTCTCTTCGTCGCCACTGCGGCTCGTTTCGCCTGTGGGTGCTCTGCATGGACCGCCGCAGCTATGACCTCCTTGCGCAACTCGGCCTGGAAGGGCTTCATCCAATCGCGCTGGACGATTTCGAGAAAATGGATCACGACCTTCAACGGGCGAAGCGGGATCGGAGCCGTATCGAATACTACTTCACGTGCTCCCCATCCCTCCCCTTGTATGTCCTCGAACACAACCCGCAAGTCGACCTCATCACGTATCTTGACGCCGATTTGTACGTTTATTCCGATCTCACACCGGTGTTCACTGAGATCGGCGAACACTCTATCGCCATCATCGCTCATCGATTCCCCCCGCAGTTGGCCGGGTGGGAGCGCTATGGCGTCTACAACGTCGGGTGGCTTTCGTTCAAGCGTGATCCGTCGGCCCTGTCGTGCCTTCGGTGGTGGCGAGAGCGGTGCCTTGAGTGGTGTTACGACCGCTGCGAAGACGGGCGTTTCGCCGATCAAAAATACTTGGATGACTGGCCACGCCGTTTTAGCCGTGTCGTCGTCTTGAGCCACAAGGGGGCGAATCTGGCTCCCTGGAACCTTGCGAATCATTCGATTCGAGCGGAGGGTGACACAGTCTGGGTTGATGAGGACCCGTTGATCTTCTATCACTTTCACGGGCTCAAAAGGATCGGAGCCTTTGTCTACGATCCCAGGCTGGTGGGTTACCAGACCAGAGCGTCCAGCGTCGTTCGGCGCAGCATCTATGGCCCATACCTGCGAAGACTTGCGATTCTGTCGAGATCGCTACCGTGCGCTGCTTCGAAGGGCATCCTGCGAAACAGCATCCGCGATGTCGCACATGCGCCTCACATCTCAGGCTGGCTGTCTCACGAAGCCGCACGCTGGCGTCGCCTGGCGGAAGGCATCATGAATCAGGAATACATTGTGATGGTCCATGGCCACGTGTTCTAGCTCAACCTTTACGAGCCGTCGCAGGATCACGCTCGTCCTTCTCACGGTCGGCCTCGGCGTCGGCGGAACCGAACGACACGTTGTCGAATTGGCATCGCGTCTCGATGGGCATGCGTTCGACGTCACGGTGTGCTCCCTCAAGCCCGGGGGGCGACTGGCCGAGGAGCTCCGCAGTCGTGGCGTCCGCGTGGTGACCTTCGGGGGAACAAGCAAACTGGACGCGAGGGTGTTGTTCCGGCTCTGGCGATTCCTCCGCCGGGAACGTCCGCAGGTCATCCAGGCCTTTTTGATTTTTGCGAATGTGGCGGCGCGAATTGTCGGACGCCTGTGCAAAGGGGTTCGCATCATTTCCTCCTATCATGACGAGATGGTCGACGAAGGGTGGCTGATCAGAATGGTCGATCGCCTCACGGTCAAGTGGACCGATGCCATCGTCTGTTGCTCCGAGGCGGTTCGCCGATCCGTCTCCTCCCGTATCGGAGGCGAATCCGATCAATACAGCACAATCTACTTCGGCGTCGACACGGTGAAGTTCTCCGGTGCGGCGGCGGTGACTCGGGCTGAGGCGGGGCTGCGAGAAGCGCACCCGGTCGTCGGAACCGTCTGTCGGCTGGTTGAGCCGAAAAAGGGTCTGAGCGTGCTCCTGGATGCCGTGGCGTGCATGAAACGGCGTTCGCTCACGCCCGAGTGCCAACTTCTGATCATTGGGGATGGCCCAGCCCGGGAATCGCTGCAAGCCATGAGCAAGGACCTCAATATTGCTGGATCAGTCGTATTTGCAGGGATGCGTCATGATGTTCACCGGCTACTCCCCCTGCTTTCCGTGTTCGTGCTCCCTTCGTTGTACGAGGGGTTCGGCATCGCCATTTTAGAGGCGATGGCCGCCGGGGTGCCGGTCGTGGCCACGAGGGTCGGCGGGATTCCCGAATTCGTGATCCATGAAGACACGGGTTTGCTCGTGACTCCGGGGGATCCGGAAGAGTTGGCTGCCGCAATTCACATGCTCTTGGCATCCCCGGAACAGGCCGAAGGTATGGGCCGGCGGGCCCGGGCGCATGTCCGAAAGAAGTTCCACATTGATTCGATCGTCAGGCAACACGAACGCTTGTACGAGGCCTGCTTGAACCGCAGGGTCGACACCGTGCCTCGTCTCATGAAGCGCCATTCAACCTTGCCGATACAGTGAACGCACTCATCGATGCTACTTTACGCCTTGACGTTCATCCTGGCTCTGCTCTTGGCCCTGTATGGGGTTCCCATCGCCCGTCGCGCCGCCCTCAAGTACGGCATCGTCGATGCGCCGGACGGCCGGCTCAAGCGACAACAGGAGCCCGTCCCGTATTTCGGAGGGCTGGCCATCTACCTTGCGTTTCTCATGAGCGTGGCGTTCACGTTTGAATTTCGTCATGACGTGCTCGGAATCATTCTGGCTGGGACCATCGTCGTGATGCTCGGGCTGATCGACGACTTCGGCGTGTTGACGCCTGCGACGAAGCTGGCCGGGCAACTGCTGGCTGTGTTTGTGCTGATCAAGAGCGGCATCCGGATTGAGATCGCGGCCTGGCCGGACTGGCTGGATCTCGTGCTCACGATCTTCTGGATGGTCGGGCTGATCAACGCGTTCAACTTGCTCGATATCATGGACGGCCTTTCCGCAGGCGTGGGCGCGGTCAGCGCCGTAAGCCTTCTCGCGGTGGCGTTGCTTCAAGGGGATCAGACGATCTCGGTCATGTTGTCTGCGCTCATCGGGAGCCTGCTAGGCTTTCTTCGGTACAACTGGCGGCCGGCGAGGATCTATATGGGGGATACCGGCGCCATGTTCATCGGTCTGCTGCTCGGGGCCATGGCGATGATTGAAAAGTACCCCAGCGAACATCCGTTGTCGCTGCTGACCCCCGTGTTCATTCTGGGCGTTCCGATCTTTGACACGCTGTTTGTGATGTTTATCCGCTATCGGCGTGGGCTTCCCGTGTTTTGGGGGAGCCCGGACCACATCGCGATTCGTCTCCGACACTGGGGACTCACGGTGCCGCAAGTCGTCGTGATCAGTTATGTCGCCACTGCCGCAACGGGTGGGTTGGGACTCCTGGTCATGGTGATCTCAAAGGGCGCCGCATTGGTTCTGGTCGGGGGGACGGCGGCCTTCTTTGGGGTGGCCGCGCTTTTCTTGACGCGCGTCGACATGTCGAAATACCTCTCGGCCTCCTCGGCACAGCCTGCGGCGGCCGGTTCGGTTGAACGGACGAGTCTCCCATGATTCTCATCGTCGGAGCCGGATTAGCCGGTCTCAGCACGGCCTATCATCTGCGGAATCTGCCCTACCGGGTGTTTGAGAAAGAGCAGGAAGCGGGAGGGCTCTGCCGGTCGTATCAGAAAGACGGCTTCACCTTCGATTACACGGGACACCTCCTCCATTTCAGGCAAGCGGAGATCAAGACATTGGTGGAGCGGTTGCTGGCAGGGCAGCTCGTGCGGCACGCGCGCCGTTCATTCATTTACTCGCACCAGACGTACACCGAATACCCCTTCCAGGTGAATACCTGCGGGCTCCCTCCTCACGTTATTCGGGATTGTTTGATCGGTTTCATCGCGACGTTGACCCCCTCCCCAGCCCTCCCCCGCAAGGCGGGGGAGGGGAGGGAGGGGGAGCGAACCTTCAAGGAGTGGATTCTCGACAACCTCGGCAAGGGCATTGCCGAGAATTTCATGGTTCCCTTCAACGAGAAGTTGTGGCAAGTCGATTTGGATGAATTGACGTCCGACTGGGTGTCCTGGCTCATTCCGAAACCCGAATTGCGCGACGTGGTGAACGGCGCCTTGGGGATCAAGGACAAGGAGTTCGGCTACAATCCATCGTTTCTCTATCCCGTCGACGGAGGCATCGCCGTTCTGCCTCGGGCATTTCTTCCCCAGGTCGCACCTGTCGCCTATGAAACCGAACTGATCGAGGTCGACACGGTGAAGAAAAGGGCCGTTTTCCGTGACGCGCGGCAGTGCCAACGGGTGGAATCCTACGAGAGCCTCGTGTCAACGTTGCCGATTCCCGAGTTGGTGAAACGCTGCCCCGATCTGCCCAAGGGGGTGAAGGAGGCGGCGCAGGGCCTCCGATGGGTCTCCGTGTCCAACGTCAACTTGGGTGTGGGACGCCCCAACGTTTCGGACAAGCATTGGATCTATTTCCCGGAAAAGGAGTATCCCTTCTACCGTGCCGGCTTCCCCATGAATTTCTCGCCGCAGTTAGGGCAGCCCGGCTGCAGCTCCTTGTACGTGGAAATGTCCCATCGACCGACGGAACCTCTCTCACCCGCGCACGCCATCGACCTGGCGAGACACGGGCTCGAGCGGGCCGGTCTCCTCACCCCGCAGGATCATCTCGTCGTCGCGGACGTGAAAGACATTCACTACGCCTATGTGCTCTTCGATCGGCATCGCGCTCGCGTGGTCCCACACATCCTGACGGAACTGGAGCGTCGCGGCATCTATTCCATCGGACGGTATGGCCGGTGGGAACACACCTCGATGGAAGACGCGATTGCCCAGGGCCGCGCCCTTGCCCTACGTCTCCAAGCCTTGTACGCGGCCGAGGCACGCAAGACGGCGTGAGGCACCATGCCGACCGTGTGCCATGTCATCACCAAGCTCGAACTCGGCGGTGCTCAGGAAGTGGCCCTCTATGCCGCGTCCCACCTCGACCGGCGGCGCTTTCTCGCGGTGTTGGTGACGGGACCGGGAGGCCTGCTTACGGACGAAGCTCGATCGGTCCCTCATCTCGACCTCAGGATCATCTCCCACCTACGCCGTGAGATCCAACCCCTTCATGACCTGCTCGCCCTCATTGAGTTAGTCCGGTCCTTCAGGGCCCTACGACCCGCGATCGTGCATACCCACAGTTCGAAGGCCGGAATCCTGGGTCGATGGGCTGCCTGGCTCGCCGGCGTGCCGGTCGTCATCCATACGATCCATGGCTACGGTATCACCCCGTCCCAGGCTCCCTTGGTCCGTTGGCTGTTGGTGCTGGTGGAGCGTCTGACTGGATGGGTTACCACGCACTGGGTCAGCGTCTCCCATGCTGATGCAATCCAGGGCCATCGATGGAAGCTCTTCACGCCTGATCGCGTCTCACTCATTCGGCCGGGTATCGATCTCGCATTGTTTACCAAGCGCCTCACGGCGGTTGCGCGCCAGAGTCTGCGGCGGGCGCTGGGTGTCGGTCCCGACGACCTACTCGTCGGCACGGTCGCCTGCCTGAAGCCGCAAAAAGCACCGGGGGATTTCGTCGCCGTGGCTCGTCGGGTGTGTATGCAGCATCCCTCGGCGAAATGGGTGCTCGTCGGCGACGGGGAGCTCCGTCCGCAAGTGGAGCAGGCGATTCGTGATGCCGGCTTGACAGACCGTGTCATGCTTCTGGGATGGCGCCGAGACATTCCTGAGCTCATGCAGGCGTTCGACGTGTTTCTCCTGACGTCCCATTGGGAGGGCTTGCCGCGAGTCCTTCTGGAGGCCCGCGTAGCCGGCTTGCCGGTGGTTACGACAAGGGTCGGTGGCGCATCTGAGGCCATCACGGATGGCATGCATGGCTGGCTCGTCGAAGCAGGGGATATTGTCGGAATGGCCGAACGTGTCGCCGAGGTCTTGTCAGATTCGTCGTTTCGTGCGAGAGTGCGGTCGTCACCCTCCGGTTTACCTGAGGAGTTCGACATCCGGGTGATGGTCCAACAGTATGAGCAGCTCTATACGAGACTGATGGCGTCTTCCCCGACATCGGCAGACCAGGCGACGCTCCGAACGGGCGATGTCAGCCCCTCACGGGAAGGAGTGCAACGTTGAAGGTACCGTTACTGGATCTGAAGCCACAGTTTCAGTCGATCAAGAGCGAGATCATGCAGGTTGTAGAAACGGTCTGTGATGAACAGGGATTCATCCTTGGACCTCGCGTGGCCGCGCTGGAGCAGGCGGTCGCACACTATGTTGGGAGCACGCAGGCAGTCGGAGTCGCCTCGGGCAGTGACGCCTTGCTCTTGTCCTTGATGGCCCTCGGCGTCAAGACCGGCGATGAGGTCATCACGGTGCCGTTCACGTTCTTCGCGACGGCAGGGGCCATTTCTCGCCTCGGCGCCAAGCCGGTGTTCATCGATATCGAACCGGATTCGTTCAACATGAACCCTGCGTTGCTGGAACCTGCCGTCACAAAGCGCACCAAGGCGATCATTCCGGTCCATCTCTTCGGTCAGTGCGCGAACATGGAGGCCATCAACGACATGACGCGAGCGAAGAAGATCGGAGTGATCGAAGACGCCTGCCAGGCGATCGGGGCTGTGCGACACGGGAGGAAGGCCGGTGTGTTGGGCGATTTGGCGTGCTTCAGTTTCTTTCCTTCCAAAAATCTCGGCGGGTTCGGAGACGGCGGCATGGTGACAACCGACGATCCGGAGCTGGCCGAGTCGATCAGCATGTTGCGGGTCCATGGCAGCCGCGTCCGCTATGTCCATGAGGCCATCGGGATCAACAGCCGCCTGGATGCACTGCAAGCGGCTGTCTTGTCGGTGAAGCTCAAGTATCTGGATCAGTGGGCGAACTCCCGGCGGCGCAACGCGTCGCGGTACGAAGCGCTCTTCGCGCGGAAGAACTTAGGAGACCGTGTCCGGCTCCCTGTGACGCAGCCGGGGAATGTCCATGTGTTCAATCAGTTCACGGTTCGGGTTCAGAACCGTGACGACCTGCGTGCGTTCCTTACCTCCAAAGGGGTGGGGACGGAAATCTACTATCCGCTTCCCATGCATCTCCAGAACTGCTACCGGGATCTTGGTTATCACAAAGGGGCGTTTCCCGTCTCGGAACGGGCCGCCGAAGAAGTCCTGTCTCTTCCGATTTATGCTGAGCTGACCGAGGCTCAGCAGCAGTATGTGGTCGACAGCATCGCCGAGTTCTATCAGGCCCAGTAACACGACTAAAGTCTTTCTTCAGGGTGGCGGCTCGCGCCCTGTGAAGGTCCTCACAGCCAATCCTGTTCTGGATGGCCTATTCTTTTGATATTGGTTCAGGTGAGTCGGAGGGAAAGAAAGGTCATGACGGAGAAGCGGGTGCTGTCGTTCCTTGGGGTCTTGGCGATCAGCAGCGGAATGGTGCATGCCGGAGAGCTGACGCCTCGCGAGATCTATGAGAAGGCCTCCCCGGCGGTCGTCATGGTGATGGGCCACCCGGCGGGCGGGGCGCGCGGCAGCGGTGGCACCGGCTCGGTTGTACAAGCCAACGGTCTGGTCCTCACCAACGCGCATGTCGTGATCGACGAACGAACGGGCCACCCCTTCCCTCGGATCAACGTGTACCTCAAGCCCTCACGGGTAACTGGAGATCCGAGCAAAGATCTGGCGAAGGGCTATCGCGCCAGGGTCCTTTCCCATTCACAGCCGCTCGACTTGGCTCTGCTGAAACTCGATGGAGCTCCGGATGGGCTTACCGTGGTCGAGCTCAGCGAGTCCGACCGGACACAAATCGGAGATAGAGTCGTGGCGATCGGCCATCCGGAGCAGGGTGGACTCTGGACCCTCACGACCGGCGTGATCAGCGCGGAATTCGAGAACTTCAACGGCGTGCCCGGCAAGCATGTGTTCCAGACGGAAACGGGCCTCAATCGGGGGAACTCCGGAGGACCGCTGCTGGATGGACAGGGACGGATGGTCGGCGTGAACACGGCGATCGCGCGCGTGGCGCCGGACGGGCTTCCGATCACCAGTATCAGCTTTTCTCTCAAGTCCAGCGTCGCCAAGAAATGGCTGCGGGACCAGGGTGTTGCGGCTGCGCCGGCCGCCGCGTCGACGCCGGCCCCGGCGACGTCACAGACTCCCGCAGCCGGTGCCTCCCCTGCCTTGCCACCTCCTGTCCCAGTCGCTCCATCGCAAGCTCCGAGAGCGCCGAGCCCTCCGCCGGCCCAGGCGCAAGCCCTTCCGCCCGCTCGGCCGTACAACCTCGATAAACTCCTCAGCGACCGAAGCAAGGCCGAAGCCGATCTCGAAGAGATGATGAAAGAGATGCGGGGGAAGTTTCAGGGACGGTGAGGCTCCCACTTCGAAGACGCTATTCTCCGGCTGATCGTATTACACCCGCCGTTTTCTCTACGTCCAACCAAGCCTGGTCAGTAGCGCACGTTTCTGTCCACAGTGAACAAGATTGCCATAGAGACGTTTTGAACGAGCGCTCGCCCTTGAGCCTTCATTAGCGTCTTCTAATCCGAGCTGATCGAAATCCGATCACCTGATGTGCTGCGTCCGGTGACCTACTGGGCTCCGTATGTCGAAGCGCTCGTAGAAGTACCTGTCCAGTCACTCGTGACGACGATAACGCCGACGTTGCCGTCCAAGCGCCGCCGGCGCTGTGCGTGATGTGCACAGCCCTGAGATTAAAAATCGGTTAGGGCCTAAGGTACAGGCCTTGCTCAAACTCTCGGGTAGCTATGGAAGCTCCGTCGTCCAGAAGCGCGTCCAGAGCCTGTGGTCTCCTGCTGGGAGCGACCGCAGCCTTGGTCGTGGGCATCTTTGTCGTCGACCTGTGGCTCCCGTGGGGTGTAGCCGCGCCGGTGCTGTACGTGATCCCGGTGCTGCTGGCCTCTTGGGCAAAGCGTCGGCTGGCGCTCCCCGCAGTGGCGGTGAGCGTGAGCGCCTTGACCCTGGTAGGAATCTCCACGGGGCCTGCCGGGGTGATCCCGTCTTGGGTTGCGGTCTGGAACCGGGCCATGGCCCTGTTGATCATCTGGATCACCGCCGTCCTCTGCGTGCGCAGACAACGAAGCGAGGAAGTCGTGCGACGGATTTGCGAGGGGATTGAACGCGAGGTGGCCCAGCGAACGGCGGATCTGGAGCAGGCAAATCGGGAACTGGACGGCTTGAGGACCGAAGCCTTGGCGCGTCTGGGGACGGTGATGCAGTCCTCGGACGATGCCATCGTGGGGCTGACGCCGGATGGCACGATCGTCAGTTGGAATGAAGGAGCGGAACGCATCTATGGGTATGGCGCCGAGGACATCACCGGCCGCTCAGTCGGGGTGCTCCTGCCGACAGACCGGCGCCGGGAATTCCGGCAGATCCTTCGACGAGTCCGACGGGAAGGGCGCCTTCGCAACTTCGAAACGGTCCTGGTCAAGAAACACGGGAAGAAGATCGATGTCTCGTTGACCATCTCGACGGTCAAGGATGCGGCGGGAAAGGTCATCGGCATCCTCTCGATCGCGCGCGACGTGACGAAGCGCAAGCGCATGGAAGCCGAGCTGCGGGAGAGCGAAGCCCGGTTTCGTATGCTCGCTGATACCGCGCCCGTGATGGTGTGGATGTCGGCGCCGGAGAGCGGGTGCACGTTCTTCAACAAACGTTGGCTGGAGTTCTGCGGGCGAACGATGCAAGAGGAGTTGGGAGACGGGTGGTTGTCCGCCGTTCATCCGAACGACCAAGCGCGCTGCAAGGAGACCTATCGCGCGGCAATGCAAAACCGACAGCCATTTACGATGGAATACCGCCTCCGGCGCGTGGACGGCGTTTACCGGTGGGTGGTGGACACGGGGGTGCCTCGTGTCGACGAAGACGGCGTGCTGGTCGGCTATATCGGCTCCTGCATCGATCTGACCGAACGCAAGGAAATGGAAGATGAGCTGAGGAAGGCGGTCAAAGAAAAGGAAAGCTTGTTGCGAGAGGTGCATCACCGCGTCAAGAACAACCTGCAAGTCATCTCGAGTCTGCTTAACCTGCAGGCCGCCTCCATCAAGGACCCGCAGATCGTTCAACTCTTCCGGGAGTGCCAGGTCCGGATCTCCTCGATCGCGCTCCTGCACGAGACCCTGCATCGGTCCAGCGATCTCTCGCGGATCAAGATGGGCGATTATTTCCGCACCCTGACCCTTCACCTTTTCCGATCCTACGGGGTCGATCCGCAGGCCATCCGTCTTGACGTCCGAGTCGACGACATCGAGTTGGATATCGACACCGGAGTCACTTGCGGTCTCATCGTGGATGAGCTTGTCTCGAACAGCCTCAAGCACGCCTTCGGTCGAGGGGCCAAGGGCCTGATCAGCATCGAGCTGCATCACAGCCAGGATGGATCCTACATGCTGAAGATCGCGGATGATGGGGCGGGAATTCCCCGAGACGGCGTGCTGAGCAACCCGGACTCGTTGGGGCTCGATCTCGTCACGCTGCTGGTGGAAAAGCTGGAGGGAAGCACGAAAGTGGAGAGCGGCAAAGGGACCGAGTGGACGATCACCTTCTACCCGCTCCATTACAAGGAAAGGATGTGATCGCCATGAAACACGCCCACATTCTCGTGGTGGAGGACGAGCCGATTGTCGCCACGGACATTCAACGCAGCCTGCAACAGTTGGGGTATCGAGTTCCGGCGACCGCGGCGTCCGGTGAAGACGCCTTGCGAAAAGCCGTCGACGCCAAACCCGATCTCGTTCTGATGGACATCGTGCTCAAGGGGAACATGGACGGCGTCCAAACGGCTCAATCGATCCAACGCCGTATGGACGTGCCCGTGGTTTACCTCACGGCGTTTGCCGACGAGGAGACACTGGAACGGGTGAAGACGACCTCGCCCGCCGGCTACGTGCTCAAGCCGTATCAACCGACCGAGCTGCGGACGACGATCGAGTTGGCGCTGCATCGGGCGGAAAGTGACCGGCACCTCAAAGAAACCATCCGCTGGTTCGCCACGACCGTTCGGTGCATGGGGGATGCGATTATCGCAACCGATCGCGGTGGACGAGTGACCTACATGAATCCGGCCGCGGAACGCGTGACCGGATGGACCCAGGAAGAGTCGAGGGGCAGGGATCTGACCACGCTGATCGTCTTCGCGGAGGAGGGACCCTTCCAGACCGTCGAGAACCCCATGGCCAAGGCGATGTATGAATCGCGACTCATCCGCCTCGGCTGCATGCAACTGAGGGTTCGCGAAGGAATGTGCAAGAGCATCGAAGGGACCGTCGCTCCCGTGATCAACGATGCGGGCTCGGCGGTCGGCACGGTCCTCGTCTTTCGCGAAGCCGTCGGCGAGGCCTACTTGGTGTCGCAAGCGCCGCCGACCAGCGCCCCGGAGACGTTCCAGGCCGATCCTCGGTTGGGGCGGGCCGCCGGCATCATCAACCTCTGCGCCTGGTGCAAACGGGTGCCCGATGCGTCCGGCCAGTGGTACGATCTCGAGACGTTTATCAGCGAACACTCATCGCTGCAGTTCAACGGTGGACTCTGCCCGGACTGCATGAAGCGATGGTTCACTCAGGGCTGAGGCTTGTGTCTCGATGCGAGTGGGTACGGGAGGGGAGTTGGTTTGGGCCCCCTCCCGTGTCGAGCGCAGCTCGACTAAGTCAGCTAGCCGGTCACTCCGCGATGAACTGCTTCGTCTCGTCGAGGTGTTTCTTCAGATAGGCTATGAACGGAGTGCCGCCCGTGCCCGCACCCGTCGGGTTGGTGCTGTGCTGTTGGTGCTGGCGGTGGATGTAACTGTCTGCGTAGCCGATACCAATTTCCC
This sequence comes from Nitrospiraceae bacterium, assembly GCA_037446055.1. Taxonomy (GTDB): domain Bacteria; phylum Nitrospirota; class Nitrospiria; order Nitrospirales; family Nitrospiraceae; genus JBBIJI01. The sequence goes on along the minus strand of JBBIJI010000002.1, from coordinate 15,251 downwards.
GGAACTGTGCAAGCAGGTCGACGCTGGTAACGAAAGCCCGCCACAGTTCCGGTCGACGTGCCTTCCGGTCGCGAATGTAGCCGGACAGCAAGGGACGGCTTTGGTCGTCCGTACGCTGCTCGAGTGCTTCGATGAAGCTCCGATGGCGCGGCGGCATGTACTCCCGCATCTCTTGGAGATAAACGGTCAACGGATCGTGTGAATGGGGAATGCCGAGCCCCGCATCCAGGCTCGGGACGATGGAGCTTTGCGCGCCGGTTTCCCCTCTGAACTGCTGAGGCCTGTCTTCATAGGCTCGGACACCCTCATACACGAGGCCGTTCGGTAAGGCCTGGCTGTTCTTCCAGCCGTGAATGTACGGCCGCACGCGCGTGTAATAGACGTACGGGTCGCAGCGCTCTTTCATCCGTAGGAGCGTCTTCCGCATGTCCTCCTGCGCGCGGGCCAACGCCTGGAGCCCCTGGAGCACTCCCTCGTCGTCGTCCTCCGCCGCTGCGTTGTGCGCGTCGACGAGACCGGCGAGGCCGAAACCGGCTTGCGCTTCGATCGCGATGTGGATGACGACGAACCACTCTTCGTCGAGGCCGCCGAGGAAATTCTGGAGGAGCACGATGTTATCCAATTGAATCGGCTTGCCGGGATCCAACCGCCGCCAGTTCTGGAGCGCGTAGGAGGCATAGGAAAGGACCGGGGGGCGGCCCAGTTGCTGGGCGACTTCGTGCCAGGGACGGGCCAGTTGCGGCGGCAATCGGTCCGCGGGGCGATCGGAGTCTTCCCAAACGTACCCGTGCCCGGCGAAAGACAAGATCCGCATCGCGGCGCGGTATTCGTCCAGTCGCCAATCCTCAGCCACGGAGCGCATCAGCCCCTTGCGCTCGGCGACGAAGCGGCGGACCTGCCTGGCCGCGAGCAGCTTCGGAAGCTCTTTGCTGAGGAGATCCAACGTCGGCTCGCCGGGCAGTTGTTCCAGCGGATCTTCGGCCGGGAGGAAGCCACGCTCGGGGGAAATGTCGAAGTCTGCGAGTGAGAGTGAAGGGAGCGTAGCGAGATTCATATGGCGCCGCAGAGTTAGCGCGAAAACCTTTGGTCAATGTACCATAGAGTATGAGGATAGCAAGCGGGGTACGGAAACTGGGCAGGAGGGGAGCGGAATGCTAGCCAGGACCGGAAAAAAAGAATATCTTTGGATTCGCCGGAAGCTTAGGACCATAATCCTCGCTTAGATCTTAGTATAGTGATCTGAGACATTGTTGCCCATGAAGAACCACGAGGTTGTTCCTCACGTCTTCGTTATCCTGGGCGCGACCGGCGATCTCACGCGCCGGAAGCTGCTCCCCGCGCTGGGTCATTTGCGCGTGCAGGGGTTGTGTCCGGAAGAAACCCTCATCGTGGGAGCCGCTCTGCCCGACATCGACGTTGACACGTTCCGCGCTTCGGCGCGAGAGGCCCTGTCTGCAGTCGGTAACGGTTGGGGCAAGGATTTAGAGGAGTGGTGCGACACACATCTCTTCTATCGGAGCATCAATCAGGGGGGCGTGCAGGACTATGAAGCGCTGGCGGCGTATCTCACCAACCTTGAGAAGACGTATCGCCTTCCCGGCAACCGGGTGTTCTATTTGGCCTTGCCTCCAACGTCCGTCCACGGCGCCATCGAAGCCTTGGGGGAATCGGGATTAATCAAGTGCCGTGGGTGGGTGCGCGTCGTCATCGAAAAGCCGTTCGGGTACGACTTCCCGTCGGCCCGGAAGCTCAATACCGAACTGCATCGGTACTTCAACGAGTCCCAGATCTTCCGCATCGACCACTACCTGGGGAAGGAAACGGTCCAGAACTTGCTGGCGTTCCGGTTTGCGAACCCGATTTTCGAGTCACTGTGGAATCGGGACAAGGTCGACAACGTTCAAATCACGGTGGCGGAAGATATCGGTGTGGGGCATCGCGGCGCGTATTATCAGGACGTCGGCGCGCTTCGGGACATGATTCAGAATCATCTGACCCAACTCCTTACGGTCGTTGCGATGGAGATTCCGGTGACATTCGGGGCGGAGGCCATCAGGGCCGAGAAGCTCAAGGCCCTGCACTCGGTCGCGCCCATCTCACCGCAAGATGTCGTCTTCGGGCAATACACCGCATGGCGGGTTCAGGATCAGGTCATTCCCGGCTACCATGAAGAGCCCGGTGTGCGGAAGGACTCGATGGCTGAAACCTTTGCGGCACTGAAGGTGGAGATCCACAACTGGCGCTGGCAGGGGGTCCCCTTTTACCTGCGGACGGGGAAGCGGCTGCCGCGCAAATTGACGCAGGTCGCGGTCATATTCCGTGAAGCGCCGACCCTGCTCTTCCGGTCGCTGGAGCCCGGCAGCATTCCCCGGAACATGCTGCTGATCACCTTGCAGCCGAGCGAGGGGTTTTCGCTCTGTTTCTCCGTGAAGAGCCCATGGAAGCCGTTTCAACTCGCTCCCCATGCGTTGCAGTTCTCGTACGAGAGCGCGTTCGGCGGGTTACCGGACGCCTACGAAACGCTCCTGTACGACATCATGCTCGGGGATCAAACGCTCTTCGTGAGCGCCGAGTTCACGGAATCGGCCTGGCGCTTGTACGACCCGCTCTTGAAAGGAGAAGTGCCGGTATACAAGTACACTGCCGGCACATGGGGTCCTCAGGAGGCGGACCTGCTCGTGGCCCGCGGAGGGCACCACTGGCAACTCGGTTGGTAGGCGGGAAAGACGGATCGAGGGGTAGGCTAGCGGCCCGGGCTCCGCGAAGACCGCAATGTCTTCACCGAACCCTTCGGACGTGCTCCAAGGATTTCACGATCTCCACGAGTTGGTCCCGGGCTTTCTCGGGAATCTCCGTGAATTGGACTCCCATCCCGGGGAAGAACACGTAGCGCTCCTGCCGCGAACGCACCCAGGCCACCTTGCCTCGAGCGCGAATTGGTCCTGCAGGATTGTCGGGAAGGACCAAATCCATCGTGATCTCCGTGCCTTCGGGCAACGGGGTAGGGCTTTCGATAAAGACACCCCCGCCGCCGATCTCACCGGTAAGGGCCTCGACATGGTTGCTGCCCGGTGCCTGGTAGGTGACCTTCACCGCGAGAGGGAGCCGAGGGTAGTTCCGAAGCCGTTTGGGCCGTTCCTCGTCGAGACAGGTCTGCACAAGGTCGATGACGGTGTCCAGCGAGACTTCGCCTTCTTTGTCGCCGGTAGGGCCGATCAGCGCCACCGTTTCGGAATCGCTGCTCACTTCCAATGATTTGGCGCGATGGGGTGACGTGATTTTCACCGGCTCGTCATTCTGCGCATCACGCAAGCCGTTCACGATCTGCTTGCGTGTGGCTAGCTCGTGACCGCCCCTTCGGAGGCCGACGACACATGTCGCGCGTACTTGGCCATGACGCCGGACATGTATCGTGGCACAGGCGGCTTGACCTTCCTGAGCCGCGCAGCAATCTCCCTCTGGCTGAGTTCTATATCAAGCCGGCGTTTTTTGACATCAAAAACGATAATGTCACCGGGTTTCACGGCGGCAATCGGCCCGCCTCTGATCGCTTCCGGTGAGACATGCCCGGCCATCAAGCCGTGGGTGGCGCCGGAGAAGCGGCCGTCCGTGAGCAGCGCGACCGCATCGCCCAGCCCGGCTCCCACAAGGGCCGCGGTGACGCCCAGCATCTCCCGCATGCCGGGGCCGCCGGCCGGTCCTTCATAGCGGATCACGACCACCTCGCCCACTCTCTGGCCCACCTCTCGGTTTGCTGCGGCTTGACAGGCTAGGAACGGGCCTTTACGGTACATCGGGGCTAGGGATTACCCGGAACGCTCCAAGGAAATGGAGAGATCGTGTCTGCTGAGCCGAAACCCTTGCTCATCGTCAATTGCGGGCAATTGCTCACGCTGACAGGCCGGGATCGTCCGCGCTCTGGCGCAGAGATGCACGAGGTCGGCCTCATCCGCCATGGGGCCGTGCTCATCGAAGGGCAGAAGATTGGGCAGGTCGGTCCGCAAGACCGCATCCTTCGCTCGGCTTCAGCCCGGGGGGCAAGACTTCTCGATGCACAAGGGAGAGTGGTGTTGCCCGGGTTCGTGGATTCCCATACCCATGCGCTCTTCGTCGGGTCGCGTGTGGATGAATATGAAGCTCGGATCAACGGGGCCACTTACAGCCAGATTGCGAGGGCTGGCGGAGGCATCCAAGCCAGCGCGAGGCTTATCCACCGGGTTAGCCAGCAGAGCCTTGCACAGCGTCTCTCGGATACGTTGCGAGTCTTTCTCGAGCACGGCACGACGACCGTCGAAGTGAAAAGCGGGTATGGTCTCGAACCATCACAGGAACTGAAAATGCTTCGGGCAATTCGAGACGTGGCACAAACAAGTCCTCTCGACGTGGTGCCGACTCTGCTGATCCACGACGTGGCAATCCGGTACAAATCCAGGCGGGCCGCATATCTCCGCGCCATTACCGATCGGCTGATCCCCAAGGTAGTCAGGGGGAAGCTGGCCGAATGTTTCGACATCTTTTGCGATCGTGGTTATTTTTCGGTTGCGGAGGCCCGCGCTCTGCTGAGTTCGGCGGCCCGAGCCGGATTGAAGCTCAAGCTCCATGCGGAACAGCTCGCCCCTTCGGGAGCGGCACGCATGGCATCGGATTTCCATGCCCTGTCGGTGGACCATCTGGATCACCTCAGGGAAGCCGACATGCCTCGGCTACGAAGCCGTGGCACGATCGCTACGCTGCTCCCCGGAAGTATTTTCCATCTTGCCTCCGAGCCTTTTCCGCCGGCGCGCCGCCTGATCGAGGCGGGAGTGCCGGTCGCGTTGGCCACGAACTTCAATCCTGGTAGCTCCCCGACGGTGAATATGCAGATGATCCTCGCCCTTGCCTGCGCACAGATGCGCTTGACGCCCGCAGAGGCAGTAACGGCTGCCACAATCAACGGAGCCTATGCGCTGGGTCGGGGAAATCTGATCGGGTCGTTGGAGCCGGGGAAGCAGGCAGATTTGATTCTCATGGATCTGGATGACTACCGCGAGATCCCATACTACTTCGGCATGAATCACTGTGTGATAGTCGTCAAGAAAGGACAGCTCTTGTATCAGAAAGGGAGGGCCGCGCGGCTGGAGGTCAGTCATGGAGCAAATCGTTGAGTGTGTCCCCAATTTCAGCGAAGGACGCAATCAGGCCACGATCGCAGCGCTGGTGGCAGCCATCAAGTCAGTGCCTGGCGTGTTCCTGCTGGATCAAGAGATGGATTCCGACCACCATCGCGCAGTCCTCACGTTTGCCGGCATTCCGGCGGGAGTGGCAGAGGCCGCCTACCAGGTCGCTCGCGTCGCCACAAGCCTGATCGATTTGCGAAGCCATCACGGGGGACACCCCCGCGTCGGCGCGACGGACGTCGTGCCGTTCATTCCCATCAAAGGAGCGACGATGGAAGATTGCGTGACCCTCGCTCGCGACGTGGGGAGTCGAATTGCGACCGAGTTGCAGATTCCGGTGTTTCTCTATGAACGGGCAGCCTCCGCCGACCATCGAAGAAATCTCGAGAATATCCGGAAAGGCGGCCTGGAGGGACTGGCGGAGCGGATGCGGAGCGATCCCGGCTGGTCGCCGGATTTCGGCCCCTCCGCGCTGCATCCCACTGCCGGAGCGACGATCGTGGGGGCGAGGGCTCCCTTGATCGCGTTCAATGTCAACTTGCAGAGCCATGATCTCAATGCGGCAAAAGCGATCGCCAAGAAGGTGCGCTTTTCGAGCGGCGGGCTTCCCTGCGTGAAGGCCATGGGGGTGGAGCTGGCCACCCGCGGACTGGTCCAGGTCTCCATGAACCTCACGAACTTTGAAGAGACCCCCATCCAGGTCGCGTTCGAGGCGGTGAAGCGGGAAGCGGAGGAGCGCGGAATCCAAGTCTTGGGGAGCGAAGTGGTTGGTCTGGTGCCGGGAGCGGCGCTGCTCCATGCCGCCGCGCACTGTCTCAAGCTGGAGGGGTTCGATCGGAGCCAGGTGCTGGAAACCAGGCTGGAGCGGGCCATGGCTGGTGGCCTGCACGAGCAAGGTGCCGCGGTCCGCGGTGTGTGCTCAGCGGGCATGAACGAATTGAGCGGTTCTGTGACCGACTTTCTTGAAACCCTCTCGGCCGGGACCCCCACTCCGGGCGGGGGGAGCGTGGCGGCCTTGGCGGGAGCCCTCGCGGCTTCGCTGGGGATCATGGCCTGTAGAATCGGCCCATCGAAACAAGCATCGACTCTGAAGTCAGGGTCTGTCGCGCAGCGTCTGTCCATGATCGAGCAACGCCTGCTGAAACTGCGCACCCGTTTCCAGAACTTGGTTCAGGCCGATGCGGAAGCCTACGAAAGCGTCCTCCGGGCCTTCCGGCTGCCGAAAACCGAACCGGGCCGAGCGCAGGCCATCTGTGCCGGCTTGCAGGTTGCGACGCAGGTTCCGTTGGAGACTGCCACAGTGGCGACGGCGACCGTGACGCTCCTGCGCGAAGTCCGGCCCCTGGTGAAGCCGGCCGTATCAACTGACCTGGAGGTCGGAATTCAGATGGGAATCGCCGCCATTGAGGGAGCCCGGGCGAATGTGCTGGCGAATCTGAAGAATCAAACGAACCAGGAACTGGTTGCGGCTGCATCGGCTAAGCTCAAGGACATCGAGCAGCGCTTGGCGGAACTTCGGTGCGAGACTACCCAGACGAGCTCATAGGGACGTCGAGGTGATGGTGCGCTGCGGCGGAAACTGCCTCGGGATATCCGGCGTCCGCATGGCGCAGGATGGCAAGGCCCGGATCGTTCGTGAGCACCCGTTCGATCTTTCTTGCGGCCTCAGATGTGCCGTCAGCCACCGTGGCCTGTCCCGCGTGCAGGGAGTAGCCGATGCCGACCCCGCCACCGTGATGGAAGGCGATCCAGGCCGCGCCGGAAGCCGTATTGAGCAGCGCGTTGAGAATGGGCCAGTCCGCAATCGGATCACTCCCGTCGCGCATGTGTTCCGTCTCTCGATATGGAGAGGCGACTGAACCTCCGTCCAAATGGTCCCGGCCGATCACAATGGGAGCCTTCACGGTTCCCTTGCGGACCAGTTCATTCAAGCGAAGGCCCATAGCGGCCCGCTCTCCGTATCCGAGCCAGCAGATGCGAGCCGGTAACCCCTGGAACTGCACCCGCTCGCGGGCCAGCCTGATCCACCGGTGAAGCGAGGCATGAACGGGAAACAGTTCGAGCGCGGCCTCATCCGTGATCGCGATATCCGATGCCTCGCCGGAGAGGGCAATCCAGCGGAACGGACCCTTGCCCTGGCAGAACAGAGGACGGATGAAGGCCGGGACAAACCCCGGAAAGGAATAGGCCTCCTTCACGCCTCGCTGAAACGCCATCGTTCGAATGTTGTTCCCATAGTCGAAGGTCACGGCCCCCTTCTTCTGCATGGTGAGCATGGCCTGCACATGGATCGCGATGGAATCCAGCGCCCGGTCCACGTACTCGGACGGCCGGCTCCGGCGGAGCTCGGCCGCCTCTTCGAGAGATAGGCCGGCAGGGATGTAGCCATTGAGCGGGTCGTGCGCGGAGGTCTGATCAGTGAGCAGGTCCGGAACGACCTCGCGTCTCGCGAGCTCAGGCAACACCTCCGCGCAATTGCCGACCAATCCGACGGAGAGAGGCGCGCGCCTGGCCTTGGCCGTCAGGACCCACTCCAACGCCTCATCCAGCGAATGTGTCATGCGATCGCAGTAGCGGGTCCTTATCCTGCGCTCGATCTTGGCCTGGTTGACCTCGACGCACAGGATCGCGGCGCCGTTCATTGTGGCTGCTAACGGCTGAGCCCCACCCATGCCGCCCATGCCTCCCGTGAGCACAAAACGGCCCGCAAGATCGGCACCGAAATGTTTGGCGGCCGCCGCGGCAAAGGTTTCATAGGTGCCCTGCACGATCCCCTGCGTGCCGATATACATCCACGAGCCGGCCGTCATCTGGCCGTACATGATCAGTCCCAATGCCTCGAGGCGGCGAAACTCATCCCAGGTGGCCCAGTGGCCGACCAAGTTGGAGTTCGCCAGCAAGACGCGGGGCGCCCATTCATGGGTGCGCAACCGGCCAACCGGCTTGCCCGACTGGATGAGCAGAGTCTGATCGCCTTCCAATTGTTTCAGCTCGCGCACAATGGCACGGTAAGCCTCCCAATTCCGCGCAGCCTTGCCGGCGCCGCCGTACACGACGAGCTCCCGCGGATTCTCGGCGACCTCATCGTCCAGATTGTTCATGAGCATGCGGAGCGCGGCTTCTTGCGCCCAGCCCTTACACGAAAGACCGGCACCGCGAGGAGCCTTGATCGTTTGTTGTTCCTCCATGAGGTTCTTCCCGGTCAATGCGAAGGCGCGGCAAGCACGGCGCTGAAGACGCCACTCGCCACCAATTCGCGAATACGTTCGATGTCCGGGGCAAGGACTCGATCCGTGGTCAGAGGAGGGACTCGTTGGCGGATCAGCCTTGTGGTCCGCCGGTTGTTAATACCCGGCTGCAAGGGGCGGTGGAAGTCCACCCCTTGCGCGGCGCACAAGAACTCGATCGCCAGGATGCGTTCGGTGTTGGCCACGATCTGCTTGAGCTTGAGGGCCGAGCCCATCCCCATGCTGACGTGGTCCTCTTGATTGCCGGAGGTGGGAATCGAATCCACCGAGGCGGGATGAGAGAGGACCTTGTTCTCGGAGGCGAGGGCCGCTGCCGTGACTTGGGCCAACATGAATCCGGAGTTCAATCCAGGGTGCGGACTGAGGAAGGGAGGGAGATCGCCGTATTCAGGGTTGATCAACCGTTCGATACGACGTTCGGAGATGCTGGCCAGTTCGGTGATGGCAATCGCGAGATAGTCGAGAGCGAGCCCGAGCGGCTGCCCATGGAAATTTCCGCCGGAGACGACTTCCTGCCGGTCGGTGAACACGATGGGGTTGTCCGTGACACTATTCATTTCAATGCTGAAGGTTCTTCGGACATGGTCCAGCGCGTCGCGGATTGCTCCGTGCACCTGCGGCATGCACCGAAGGCTGTACGCATCCTGCACCCGAGGGCAATGCAAGTGCGACATGCGGATCTCGCTTCCCGCCACGAGGCGGCGCAAATTTGCGGCTACGATGCTCTGGCCTCGGTGAGGGCGCAATCGGTGAATGCGTGGATCGAAGGCGACCGGCGTGCCCTTCAGGGCCTCGAGCGAGAGCGCGCCGGCGACATCCGCCGCGTCCACCAACTGCTCACACCGGCGTACGGCGAGGAGCCCCAATGCCAGCATGGCCTGCGTGCCGTTCAGCAGCGAGAGCCCCTCTTTGGCCTGCAACGTGAGAGGCCGCAAGCCGGCGCGAGCCAGCGCCGCGCGGCCTGACTGACGGCGACCGTCGGTTATGGCTTCACCTTCTCCGATGAGAACCAGCGCAAGATGGGCCAGCGGGGCCAGATCACCACTTGCCCCGACCGAGCCGCGGCAGGGGATCACCGGGAGCACGTCGCGGTTGAGCAAGGTGAGCAGAGACTCCACGATCAGCGGGCGCACACCGCTGTGCCCGCGCGCTAATACATTCGCGCGCAGCAACAGGATGGCGCGAGTCTCCTCGCGTGTCAGTGGCTCATCGACGCCTGCGGCGTGGCTTCGCACAAGGTTCAGTTGCAGCTGATGGATGTCGGTCCGCGAGATTCGTTGATCGGCGAGTTTCCCAAATCCGGTCGTGACACCGTACACCGGATCGGGTCCTGCCGCTAAGCGCTGAATGACCCGGTGCGAGGCTTCCATTTGCGCCTTGGCGGCGGGAGAAAGGCGGACAGGGCGGCCATCCCGCACGACTTCATAAAATGCGGGAAGCGTGAGGTCATGTCCGGTCAAGAAAAGCGGCCTCACGGCGGTGCCTTGCCTCAGCTCGTCACGGCTCCTTCGGAGGCCGATGAGACATGCCGGGCGTATTTGGCCATGACGCCGGAGTTGTAACGCGGAACCGGCGCTTTACATTTTTTGAGTCGCGCTGTGATTTCTTTCTGCGCGAGTTCGACATCGAGGCGACGTTGTTTGACGTCAAAAACGATAATGTCGCCGGGTTTCACGGCGGCAATCGGCCCGCCTCTGATCGCTTCCGGTGAGACATGCCCGGCCATCAAGCCGTGGGTGGCGCCGGAGAAGCGGCCGTCCGTGAGCAGCGCGACCGCATCGCCCAGCCCGGCTCCCACAAGAGCGGCGGTGACGCCCAGCATCTCCCGCATGCCGGGGCCGCCGGCCGGTCCTTCATACCGAATCACGACGACATCGCCGGCCTTGATCTGTCCGGTCTTGACCGCGACGAAGGCGTCCTCCTCTCGGTCATAGACTTTCGCGGGGCCTCGAAACTTCATCATCGAATGGCCGGCGACCTTCACCACGCAACCCTCGGGTGCCAAGTTGCCTTTGAGGATTACCAGGCCTCCGGTCGGTTTGAGCGGGTTCGCAAGCGGGCGGAGGACCTGTTGCCCCGCTGTTTCCTTCGCGTCGTTCGCTTCCTCTCCTATGGTCCGTCCCGTCACGGTGGGCTGGTTCGCGTGGAGAAGCCCGGCCTCCAACAGCCGTTTGGCCACCAGCGTCGTTCCTCCGGCTGCATAGAGATCGGCGGCTGTGAACCGCCCGCCCGGTTTCAGATCCGCGAGCAGGGGGACCTTACGGTTGATCCTGTCGAAGTCATCGATCGTCAGCTTGACACCGGCCTCGCGCGCCACCGCGAGCAGATGGAGCACCGCGTTGGTCGAACCACCGGTGGTCGCGACGGCCGCAATCGCGTTCTCCAGCGACTTCCGAGTGATGATCTGCTTCGGCCGCAGGTCGCGTCTGACCAAGTCCATGACCAGCTTGCCGCATTCGACCGCCACATTGTCCTTGCGTTGGTCCATGGCCGGGACGCCGTTACGACCCATCGGCGAGATGCCGAGAAATTCAAAGGCGATGGCCATCGTGTTCGCCGTGAATTGGCCGCCGCAGGCACCGGGGCCGGGACACGCATGGTCTTCGAGGTCCTTCAGCTCGGCATCAGCCATTTTGCCCGCTGCGTGCGCGCCCACTGCCTCGAAGACATCTTGAATCGTCACGTCATGACCCTGGAACCGGCCCGGCATGATCGAGCCCCCGTAGAGCATCAGTGATGGAAGGTTCAACCGTGCGAGAGCCATGACCGTGCCGGGGATGGTCTTGTCGCAACCGGAGAGGGCCACGACTCCGTCAAAGAGATGCCCGCGCGCCACCAGCTCGACGGAGTCCGCAATGACTTCTCGGCTGATCAACGAGGCTTTCATGCCTTCCGTGCCCATCGAAATACCGTCCGAGACGGCGATCGTGTTGAATTCGATGGGAGTCCCTCCCGCCGCTCGGATGCCGGCTTTGACCCGTTCCGACAGCCGGCGCAGGTGGTAATTGCAGGGCATGATTTCGATCCAGGTGTTGGCGACCCCGACGAGGGGTTTCGACAAGTCCTCATCCGTGAAGCCCACGGCCTTCATCATCGCGCGGGCAGGCGCCCGGCCCGGGCCCTGGAGCAGCTCGAGACTCTTTCGTTTCGGCTCAGATGGCATGGAGGCTCCTTCGTTCAGTGCCCAATCGACCGGCGCGGACTCCGCCCGGAATGCTGCGACACACCGGAGATGCATCGCGCCAGACCGACAGTGTAGGGGGAATCTCGCACAGAAGCAGAAGGTTGGTCAATCTTGGGTGGGCGGAAAAGAGAAGCGCGGCGTGAATTACCGACCAGCCGGTTCGCGTGAGGATCCCGAAGTTGGAGACAGAGCGTGGCTCTGTCTCCAACTTCTGAGAATCAGTCCTTCTTGCCTTTTCCCTTCCCCCTGCCTTCTTTCATCTTCTTTTCTTCGGTGTCGATCACCGCACCGGTGCCGGCATCGATATGCACTTCCGTGACCTTGCCGTCGGCTCCGACGATCTCCACCTCCCAGATGGTCTTGCCATGCTTCTTTTCGAGCTCGGCCTCGACCACGGTGCCTTGCATTTTCTCCGTCGCGGTCTTGATCGCCTGATCCACCGTGACCTTGGCGTCTTTGACGAGCTCCGCGACGTTCCCTTCCTCTTCCTCGCCTTTCTTGCCCTTGTCGCTCCAAGCCGGCGTGCCGACCAGCAATGACATTGCGGCGACGAACGCGATGACGATGACTGACTCCCTCATGACGCGCTCCTTTCGTGAGGTGTTACTGCTGTTTTCCCCCGTCCTTCTTCATGTCGCTCCTGTGGGGGGTGCCGCGACCCCCGCCCATCTCCCTGTGTTGCTGCATCATCTTCTCGTGCTCCGCTTTCTCCTTGGCGCGCTGCTCAGGGGTGAGCAGGCCGAGCACCTCGCGCCGGGCCTTGATGGCTGCCAGCCGTAACGCCACTTGAAGATCCTCGCTCTGTTTCAACTTGGCTTCGATCACGCCGAGGTCCGACTTCTCCTCCTCGATGAGGGCTTTCAGCTCCCGCTCGGCGATCTGGATGTCGGCCTCGGACTTGATGCGGGTCTTGTCAAGGTTCAACTGCATGTCTTTGAGCTTGGCGACCTGATCTGCGGTCAAGCCGATGTCTTTCTCGTGCTTGAGCAGGTGGCGAATCAGGTGGCCCGTGCTGCTGTGCGTCATGCCCCTCATCATGCCGTGGCCGCCGCCGACATGCCCGTAGCCATCTGTCCCCCCGCTCCCGTGTCCGTAGTCTTTTTCAGGGTCGGCCCAGGCCGGTGACAGGCCCAGCAGCAGAGCCAAAGTGCATGCAGCTCCGACGGTGATGAAGGTGCTTCCTTTCGTCATTCTGTCCTCCTTAGGTTGGTGGATCGAGCTACTTGGTCGTGAGTTGCGCCAAAAGCCCCTCGGGTCCCCTGAGACCGTTGAACATCAACTGGACCACCGGCGCAGCCAGCAACAGCCCCATCAGCCGTTGGATGATCTTCTCGGCGATGGGCCCGAGCCATCTCGCGCCGGTCGCACCGAGGGACAAGATAATGTAGCTTGCCAGACCCACCAGGCCAAGGCAAGCCAGCAATACACCGCGCTGCCCCCAGGTTTTCGCCTGGGATTCGAGCAGGATGACGGTCGAGATCGCTGCCGGTCCCGCGAGCATCGGAACGGCAAGCGGCGTGATCGCGACATCGTCCTTGCCGGTGCCGGCGGCCATATTCGATGAGGTTCATAGCAGAGGGATCACACGAACGGTGCGGTTCACGTGGAGGCACGGCGGGCGGCTGCGAGAGTTTCCGCTCGCGGATCCGGATGGCGGAATCGTCCCAATTGTTCGTAGAGCTTGCGCTCTTCGTCTGAGAGCGAGGACGGCATCACGATCTGCAAGGTCAGAAACAGGTCTCCGTGGCCGCCGGAAGTGGTCGGTAGCCCCTTGCCCCTGAGCCGTAGCTTGCTTTGGGCCCGGCTGCTTGGAGGGATCTTGACCCGAACCGGGTCTTCCAGAGTCGGCGCCATCACCTCGGCCCCCAGCGCCGCTTCCCAGGGCCAGACCGGCAAGGAGACATGGAGGTCACTGCCTTGCCGGCGGAAGATGCCGTCGTCTTTGACGTGCACGTGCAGATAGAGGTCGCCCGGTTTCCCGCCGCCGATTCCCGGCTGGCCTTTGCCCGCAACCCGCACACGAGTGCCGTCTTGGACGCCGGCTGGAATCTTGACATCGATCTGCCTGGACTCCAGACGTTGCCCGGAACCGAGACATTTGGGGCAGGGCCTGCCTTTGACCGTGCCATTCCCGGTGCACGTGCTGCAGCCGGTCCGTTGCGTGAGCGTGATGCGCTTGGTCGTGCCCGTGAGCACGTCGCGCAAGGTGATCTCCACGTCGGTTTCAAGGTCGTCGCCCGGCACGCCGACACCGCGCGTGGCGCTGCGGGTCCGCCGCCCCCCGAAGAACGTCCCGAAGATATCGCCGAACCCCTCACCGCCGCCGAAGGAAAATTCCGCTTCGGTTCCCGTCGCACGGGCGCGGGCCTGGGCTTCTTGTTTGGCCCGCTCGAACGCCTCGGCCTGCTCCCACTGGGCGCCGTATTGGTCGTATTTTCTCCGCTTCTCGGGATCGGACAGGATTTCGTGCGCCTCATTCAGCTCCTTGAATTTCTTTTCCATCTCCGCCTTGCGCGCGCCGGTGTGCAAGTCTGGATGGTACTGGCGTGCCAAGCGGCGATACGCCTTCTTGATGTCATCCGCCGAGGCGCTCTTCGTCAGGCCAAGGATTTGGTAGTAGTCGCGGGTGGTCGTCGCCATCTCTTATGGGCAGCTTACGGGGTCGATGGGGGGTTTGCAAGCGGAAGCTGGCCGCGAATGGCTCATAGCGGGTAGCGAGTAGCAAGCAGCCAATAGCTCTCGAACAGAAGCGAATAGCTGGTAGCTCATAGCGAAGAGCCGGCAGCGAACAGCCGGTAGCAATGGAGCGAACAGCACATAGGAAGCAGCAAGTAGCTGGATGGAAGAGCGAATAGAGAACAGCGTGTAGCGAGTAGCCAGACATGAAGGGCCTGCCTCTCCCTGGTTTCAGGCTATTCGCTATTGGCTCCGGGCTATTCGCTCCTCTTCGGACGCTATTCGCAATTCGCTCATGGATCCAAAGCTATTCGCTATGAGCTACCTTTCCGCGCGCCATCATCTTGCAATACGAGCAGGTGTCGGCCGTGGTCGGTTGTCCGCAGGACGCGCAGGGGTGGAGCGTGGCGAGATCTTTCTCCGCCATCGTGGTCGAGGTCGGTACGGTCTTCTCCTGACGATCGAGAAACCCCCAATAGAAGCGTTGCTTCGTGCCAGGCGATTCGGTCTCCAATCGATTGAGCACTTCCTTATAGAGAAGCATTTTGGAACCCTTCGCCATCGGGCACTCTTCGACGATGTAATCGATCTTGTTCAAGACGGCATAGGCAGCGATTTCCCGCTCTGACAGTCGATAGAGCGGCTTCACTTTCTTCGCAAATCCTTCCACGGAGGCCGGAAGGGTCGGCCCCTGCTTGTCCAAATAGTCCTCCTGCCAATGGAGGATGTTGCCGAGAAGCCGCGCGGCTTCATCGTCGAGATTGTGGCCGGTGGCCATCACGTCGTATTGCTGCTCGACCGCCACGCGATTGAACTGGTACCGCTTGATCGTCCCGCAGGTCGAGCAGGTGGAACGATGAATGAGCTGCGCCAGCTCCCGAATTCCCGCGCCTTCTTCTTGCTCCACTGTGTGTACGTGAAGGGTGGCTCCATGTGTGGCCCCAAAGGTTTCGGCGAACGCGGTGACCTTCCGCTGCGATTGCTCGG
>JBBIJI010000001.1:0-188643 GCA_037446055.1 Nitrospiraceae bacterium | reverse complement strand
CTTGTGGCCTTGAAG
Organism: Nitrospiraceae bacterium; assembly: GCA_037446055.1. Classification (GTDB taxonomy): domain Bacteria; phylum Nitrospirota; class Nitrospiria; order Nitrospirales; family Nitrospiraceae; genus JBBIJI01. Next base: position 188,628 of record JBBIJI010000001.1, on the reverse strand, counting down.
AGCTTCTCATGCTAGTTCGCTGCAGGATTTAGGTTCAACATTCATAATTCAGAATTCTTAATTGCGTGCCCGCTCCGGCGCGCCGCCTGCCATCGCCGGCATTGCCCCCTGCGGCACGGTCTCCTTGGTCACGTACTCCCCGCCCGCGGCCTTGCCCTTGTCCCCCATGGTCGCCACCCAGAAGATGAACGCGACCAGCAGGCAGAATAGGAACGTGTTCAGCGACATGAAGGCCGCCGCATAGCCCAGAGCCGGCGAATAGGCGTACGGCGACGAATCGCGCATGACGCCGTAGATGTGCCAGTGCACTCGTGACGACGACCGGGCATAGCCCATGAGCGTCATCAGCAGGATGACCATGACGGCGTTGAGCACCAGCGCATAGCCCGCTCTCGGCGGCATCTTCCCCCAGATCATTTCAGTGGTCGTCCTTGCGCTCCTGAGGATCGCCGTGGTCAAGAGCGTGAACGTGACCAGGACGAACAGCACGATCAGCACCTGCGAAGTCGAGAAATAATTGATACGGATGATGGCCGGCACGAAATAGCCCCATACACCCAGCACGATGACCGCGATCGCGGCGATGACCAGCAGCGCGTTCATGACCGCCTTTGCGACTCTGGCCCACGCCACCGTCTCCGCTTTGCCCGCCCGCCAGTACATCAGGAAGCTCATGAAGGTGACGAGGATCATGAGATTGGCCACCGTCATCTTGGCCGACATGACCCCGAAGACGCCGAGCAGCGGATGATGGGTACCGCCCATTTTCCGAGCCTCCTCCAGGCTCGCGACGAGGGAATGCGGAGTCATCCACACCCCGAGACACAGGAGCAGGATGATCAACATGGCCATGATGGGCTTCTTGTACTGCACCTCAGAGCCCGGGATGCGGTGGGTGATGCCGAGCCAGAAGTAGTAGTTGGAGCCGAGGAAGAGCACGCCGATCAGCATGGCTTGAAGGATAAACAGCCAGGAGAGGAAGCCGCCCATGAGCGTAATGCCCATCTGCTGGTTGTACTGGTAGATCTCTCGCATCAGCCAATAGCCGGCGAACGGCAATGGAAGCAGGCCGAATACCCCGATGAAGTTCCCGACATAGCCCATCCAGTCGTAGTGGTCCCGCTCCTCGGTATTCCTTGCAGCCAAGTAGCGGATGCCGGCGTAGGCCCCGCAGATGTATCCGCCGAGCACGACGTTGGCGATGAGCCGGTGAATATTGACGGGCCACCAGGTCGGATTCCACGTGGCGGCCCACGCCCTTGCGAAGTCGGACCCTTCAGAAATCACCACCGGGCTCGCCTGGAACGTCGCCCATGAATTCGGAACGATCATGATGAAGAAGGCGAACACGTTCAGAAGGAACCCGAGAAACAGGTGGAAAACCTTCGCGCCGCCCTCGGCCATCGCGTCCCAGCCGTACCAATACAGATAGAGCGTGGCCGTCTCGAACAGGAAGAGAACGCAGTAGACGATGAATGACGGGAAGAAGATGTCCGTCAGATAGGCCATCAACTTGGGATAGAACCCGATCAAGAGAAACAGCAGGATGCCGCCGAACAGCGCAGTCGTCGCGTACGACGAGGTCAACAGTTTGGTGAACTCCTTGGCCAGTTTGTCGTAGCGTTTCTCGCCGGTTTTCCAGCCGACGATTTCACAGAGCCAGGCGAAGATCGGCACGCCCAGGACGAATCCCGCCAGCAAGAGATGCTGCTGGGCGATGACCCAGATGGTGTTCCTGCTGCCAAGGCCTGGAATATCGCGGTAGGCCGTCGCCCCGGGTGCGCCGTTCCCTTCCGCAGCGAAGACGAGCGTGGGCAAGAGCCAGACCGCGCACAGAGCCAGCAGAAGAGCTGCGGCCCAGGAGGGACGACTGTACGCCTTGCGCATCATGGTGAAGAATCCTGGATGGCGCATGGTAACTCTCCCATTACGGTTTACCTTGAGTGCCCGACTGCGACGGCGCCGCACCCTTCACGCCCTTGTCTTTGCCGCTCTTGGGCTTTGCCGCCGCTTCTTCCTCGGCTTTCTTCTGTTCCAACGCCGCTACCGTCGTCTCCGCCTGGAGCAGCAGTTTTTCGGTCTTGTTGAGGGATTCCAGAGGCTTGAACGGTGGCTGTGCCTTGACCGCCGGTTTCTTGTAGGACTCGTGAGGATGCGGCGTCGTCACGGGGATGGAGGCCCAGAATAAAACGCCCAGCAGGATACCGGTCCCGACGAATGCCGTCAACATAAGCCCCTGATCCGCGGGGACTCGCATGAGATCCCACCGGGTGACGACTGCCTGATACGGTTCGCTGAGCGCCCGCGCCGGTGCGAGTTGGCGCTGCATCAGGTATCCCAGGAACCAAAGCCCGAGGGCCAGGAGCAGCACCAGTGTAATGGTCGAGACGCTCCCCCACAGCGTGAGTTCGACCCCGATACGTTCAGCGACACCCATGTTCTTCACCACCTCGATCTCCGTGATCAAATGGCTGACGGACCGCGCGATGTCCGTGACGGTACGCTCGACCGCCCACAGGAAAACGAGATAGGCGCCTCCCGCCGCCGCAGCGATGCCCCACAAGCGAAGACCGACCTGCTCCGGCGGTTCGACCCGCAAGCGCTCCAGACAGACCGTCCGACTCGTCAGTCCGACGGCCCACATGTCGATCGGGATCGCCATGAGGAAAAGGATGCCGACACCGGCTCCTTCGCTCAGGTGAAGGTCGAACAATGCGCCCAGAACGGGTATGGCAAACACCGAGACGGGGCTCGTGAGCACCAACAACAAGGCAAGTCCTGCCGTGTTCTCCATCTGGATGGTTCCCATGGCGAACAGCAGAAGGGCCACACCCATCTTGATCGGCAAACCGGTCCAAAAAGCCGGCCAGAGGACGGAGATGGCTAGCTTCGCGGGAGACATGTTCGAAGCCTGATCAACAATTTTCCCAAACAGTTTTGGGTTCTGAGTTCTCAGTTCTGAGTTTTTCCGTTCTTAACTCAATACTCAGCACTCAGAACTCACAACTAGTCCAAGAACTCCCGATTGATGATCGCCGACACGGTGAAGATCAGAATGCCGGTCATGACGACGATCCAACCGATGAGCGCGATCGGCCGCTTGAAGATATTGCGCTCCGGGTTCCGATCGATAAAGGGCAGAGCCGCCAGCAATAGCAGAAACGCATTCGGGATGGCGACGCCTCCCAAGAACTGCCCGAACTCGCCGGCGAATACTTTCAGCCGGAGCAACTGAAAGAGGAACAGGAAGTACCACTCCGGTTCCGGGTGGTAATCGCCCGGGTCAGGCGTCGCTTCTTCCAAAAGCACCACCGGTTCCCAGAACGCCAAGCTGCAGATCGTCACGAAGACCGCGCTCATCGCGACCATATCCTTCCAGACTTGCCGCGGGAAGAAATAGTCCGTCTTGGCTTTCAGTTCTTCCGGACTGCCGCGGAATGGTCCGGCAGGCCCTGCTGTTCTGAACAGGAACAAGTGCAACCCGGCCAATCCCATGAGCGCAGCCGGGAGAATCATGACGTGGATGACGAAGAATCGGCTCAACGTCATCTGCCCGGGCGTCGGACCACCCTTGAGAAAGCGCGCCAGAAAGTCGCCCACGACCGGGGCCTTGTCCATGATCTCGACCCCGACGGTCGTCGCCCAGTAGGCCCGCTGATCCCATGGAAGCAGGTAGCCGGTAAACCCGAACGCCATGACGAGTCCGAACAACGCGAGCCCGACGAGCCAGATCATCTCGCGAGGCTTCTTGTAGGCGCCCCAGAGAAAGACCTGCGACATGTGAGCGAAGACCATGACCACCATGGCCGAGGAGCCCCAGAAGTGATAACTGAGGATGAACCACCCGTAGTCCACTTCATGGATGATGTATTGGGTGCTGGCGTAAGCATGATCTGCGCTGGGGACGTAATAGAACATCAGCAGGATGCCGGTCACCGCCTGCATGATGAAGATGAACAGGAGACACGATCCGAAGACGTACGCCCAGCGCGAGCCGCCCGGTACCGGCTCATTGAGCATCTTGGCCTGAATGGTTTTCAGGCCCACGCGCTCGTCGACGAATGCGATGACCTTTTCGACTACGGTGGCTTGTCCGGCTATGGAACGATCTGCTTGCATACGTGTCTCGATTCTCTGTCCGCTTTCCCGGCGCCGCGCCGCCGTCGCTCGGCGTCAGACGATCCGAACCTGCGCCTTCATGCCCGCTTTGTACTCCACGTCGATGATTTCGATATCCCCCGCGGCGCTCACTCGTATCGGCACAGGATCGAGCGGCCGGGGAGCCGGCCCGTCCAGGACCTTTCCGCTGGGATCGTAGATGCTCAGATGGCACGGGCACAGGAAGATCTCCTTCCCGAGCTTCGGGACGTTCCGCCATTTGTACCCGCAGCCGAGATGTGGGCATTTGCCGGAATACGCCACGTACGGGACATCCTTCTTGTTCGTCCACACCACCTGCCCCGTGTGGTCCTTGAAATCCATGTCCTTCCCTTTGTAGACACCCTCAAGCACGGCGGGTGAGGCCTTGATGATCCAGACGTTCTTGTCGACTTCCGCCTCGGGCATGTACGCTTCTTTGACCTTCTTCTTGTACTTGAACTGCACCGCGGCGTCTTCCTTCTTGATCCTGCTGACGTTGCCCACCTTGAGCCACGTGTTGTCGAACGGCTGATACATCGGCTTCATCAAATAGCGGAGCACCGGGAAGACCAAAGGCAAGCCGATCAGAAAACTGATCGCGTGGGTGAAGTTGGTAAAGAAGGTCCGACGCTTGACGTTGCGCTCGAGCTCGGGCAGCGGAACCAGCACTTCTCCGGGAGTGACGTGGATCTTTTCTTCGAGGTGGGCGATTTCGACTTCGTGGGTCGTCACATAGTCGTCCCGACGAAAAGCCGGAAGCGCGGTGACCTCGGTCGAAGACGTTCGCAGCGTGATCAGATCGTCCGTGACCGTCTGAACCTGCCCCATCGGCACTTGCCGCTCGGACGGTCCGAGGCCGTCACCGCCGATGACGATGTGGCTGACTTCATGGGACAGCGGGTCCATGATGACCTTCGTCACCACACCTACATCCCGATCCGTGCAACGGACTTTCGATTTCAGCTTCGGCTGCATGCTTACTTCTTCTTGATCGGCTTGGGCGTGTTCACCGCCGTATTCTTGAAGGTCGACAGCCACGCCGCCAGCGCTTCCACATCCTTGGGCTCCATCAGGTCCTTGTATTTATCGGGCATTTTCTTCTTTTCGTATTCCTTCTCGAACCCCTCGGCCATCCAGCTTTGGGGATCCAATATTTTCTGCCTGATATCGTCCGTGCTCAGGAGATTACCGATGTTATCGAGCTCAGGCCCGCGTTTCTTCCCGCCTTCCCCGCGCAATTTGTGGCAGTTGTAGCACTCCTGGAGCTGCCACTGCTCCTCACCGAGCTTGAGGATGTCACCGCCCGCGCTCGTCGTCGCCGGCGGAGCGCCGGGCCCTCCGGCCGCCTGTGACGGGGCCGCTTGATCGCCCCCGATCGCCTTGAGGCGCTCGGCAAGAGCCCTGGCCTTCTCATCCAATTCCTTGGCTCTGGCGATCAACTCCTCCGCCTTGCCCTGTTCCGTCAGTTTCCGCTTCGGAGCGAGAATCTTCTCGATCTTGCCCTTTTCGTCATCCGGATCGTACTGCGGCCACAAGGAGGCGCCGGCGATATAGACCGCGCAGAGAATCCCGTAGAACACGACGAGGGCGACCAGCGCCTTCACGCCGGCCATCGGTTTGACCGACGGCGCATCCAACGCGATGAACACGAGCGCACCCAGGATCGCATAGGCGAAGAACATCATCTGAAACACGGGCGGGAAGCCTAAGGCCAAGGTCCCCCCGTAGAGGGCCGCACCCACGACAAGCCCGACGATCAGCTTCTTGATCATGTTGGCCATCTCAATCCTCGTTCAAAGAGTCACCGTGATTATTCGTCGTTCATTTGGCGCCGGCCGGAACCGGGCTCCCTTCATGCGCATGGCTCTTCGCTTCGGCGGCTCGCAAGGTCACAAGAATGGCGAAGCTGACAACCAGATAAAACACGACGGTAATGCCGGTGATCCACCAGGCCGAGGTGGCCAAGGTGGGGGTAAACGATTCGGCCGTGAAGTCCGGCATGAGGTTGTACGTGTGGAAATATTTCCGAAGGAGGGACCGGACCGCGCCCATTAACCCCATCGTCCAAATGGCGCTGAACGCGAGAAAGACCAGAACGAACTGTGAGGCGAAATCGATCTTCCCCCAGACGATCGTGCCCTGATTGATGGCCCGGTTATAGATGATATAGTTGATGACCGTCACGAAGACCAAGGTGAACGCCGCCGAGTTCTTCGCCGGCATCAGCGCGAGGAAGTTCCAATCGGAAGGCAGCTCCAATTCGGCCACCAATTTGGCGCCGGTCGGCACGAAGCCATGAGGCGTCATCCAGATGGCGTTCCCTACCACGACCATGAGGAACCCCACCTTGATGACCGTGCGAGACGAGACGGTCACGGGTATGAACCGGCCCAACACCACCGGGAGCAGCGCCAACGGCACGAGAACGGCCAATGAGCGGGGGTCCGGAACGGGGAAGATCGTCCACACATAGGTCATGACAAACGGTAATGCCGCCATGACCAACGGCACGAGGATGGTCATGCGGACCCGTTCCACCCCCTCGATGCGCTTCATGCTGAGCCAGATGTAATAGTTGCTCGCGAGGAAGATCAGCCCGACCATCGCGCCCTGCATCTCAAAAAACATCGAGAGCTGGTCGGCCATCATGTAGGGACAGATCGAGGCGTCGTAGTCGCAGAGCTCGTAGGCCAACAAATAGCCCATGAAGGGGAGAAACAACAGCGCGCCGACCCCGATCAGATTGCCGACGAAACCCATCCAGTCGTAGTAGGACCGCTCCTCGTCTTTCGTCGCCCCCATGTACATATAGGCGGCGATCAGCCCCGTGATGAACCCGCCGAACGTCACGTTGCCGACCAGCCGATGGAGGTTCATCGGCATCCAACTGTAATTGTAAATCTTGTCCCACAGGGTGGCGGTCTGGAGAAATTCGGCCGGAGAGATCCCTTCGGCCTTGACCGGGGTGTTCATGAATGCCGTCGGACCGTCGATCACAAACAGCGTCACCGTGCCGATGATGTTCAACAGGACTCCCAGGGCGATATGCCGCGCCTTTTTATCTCCTTTCCAAGCATCCCACGTGTAGAAGTACATGTAGAGGACGATCGTCTCCCCGATGAAGAGCAGGGGATAGACCACCGCAAAGAGCAGGAAAAAGTGGTTGATCAACCAGGTCGTAAATTGGGGATACGTGGCCAACAAGACGAAGATGAAGAGCCCCCCGGTCAACGCCGTCATGCTGTAGAGAATGACGGTCACCTTGATCACTTCCTTCGCGAGCCGATCGTAACGCGGATCTTGTTTCCGGTACCCCAGCCATTCCGAGATCACGACGAAGATCGGCGCCCCGAGGATGAACGCCGCAAATAAGATGTGGAGTTGGGCGACGATCCACACCGCGGTTCGATTCCCGGTGTACGGAAATTCCACCGAGGGCGCGCTCGGAGTCTGGGCATACGCCGCCCCTCCGAGCAGCGCGAGAAGCGCACAGGCACTCAACAGACTGCGCTGCCACGTTTTCATGTCTCGCCGCCCCTCCTCAGCGTAAGAGGACTCAAAGACCAGACCGAGTTATTTCCCCGCCGCCGGAGTCGGAGGCGGCGGCGCCGCGCCGTCGCTTGCCGTTGCCGGCGCAGGCGTGGGAGCCGCGCTTGCGCTCCCCACCGGCACCCAATCCTTCTTGGCGACGTCCCATTCCTTCCCTTTCAATCCAAAGGTCCGCTCGAAGGCCATCACCTTCCACCGATCCTCCTCCGAGAGCTTCGTCTTCCAGGCTTTCATCTTGGTGTTCGGCACCCCTTCAGAAATGCGCCAGAACCACACGGAGTCCGAGTAGAGCTTCATGCGTTCCGCATTGCGGAAGTCGCGAGCGCCCGCTTTGACCGGTTTCCCGTCTTTGCCGTGGCAGCTCGAGCAATTCACATCGGGGTTGGTCTCACCGATAAAGAGCTTGCGCCCTTCTTCTATGATCTTCTCATCCGCCCACCACCCGGCCGGCATGTGCTTATCGGCATATTCCGCGGGGGCGGGCGGCGGCGGGACGATCGGTCCCTCCCCGGCTTCACCACACGCGGACAGCGCGAACCCGACCCCAAGAATGCCACACAAGACGACAAGATCCAGTAAGCCCATGCGCTTCATAACCAATCACCTGTTCCTTTCTGAGTCGTGAACACGATGCCGCACGACGCGTTCATCGGATGGCTGGAAAAAAAGACGCTTTCGCCGAGGACCCACCGGTCGCCAGCAAAAGCGTCATCACTTACGAACGAATTCCCCGAGGTCACGTGCTTGACTACCTCGCCTACACACGCTTCCGATCCGGCGAGGTCGCTGAAAAGCCCCACGGACCGCGCTGCTCATCTTTTTTTCTTACTCGGCCCCTTCCCCCGCTTGTCCGGCTGTCTCTGTCGCTTCCTGATGGCCTTGAATCCTAGGAGCCCTGCCACCGCTACGCCCGCTCCCCCGAGGCCATAGAAAACCCACCGAGGTGTGACATCGAGGTCTCGCTGGCATCCTGTCCCGAAATCCACCTGGAGCTTCCGCTCGGTCTCCAGGTCCTTCGGATCAAACTGAACCTTCAGATCGCGTGACTCGCCGCGTGCTTCAACGAGCAAGGGATCTCCCAGGTTCTCGTTGTGAAGGTGGAACGTGGCCGAGTAATACCCCTCGCTATCGGTGTTGACAACCTGCCCATACGAGATCTTCGTATCCTTGATAAGGATCTCGACCTGTGGGCTTGGCTTCCCATCGGCACCGCACACGAACCCATGGACGGTAAATCGATGGTCGGCGGCGTGCGAAGCCAGAGAGGAGGAGGGAGCCCAGCAGAGGATACACGCCCCGCACAGGAATGCGACCCATCGGCTACCTTTCCTCACTAGCCCTCTCCTCATGACAACCTTCCGTTGTCGCGTGGGAGAACCCTCGCTTCAGCAACGAAAAGCCTCATGAATACAGGGATCCGCCGATTTTTAAGGCCGACCCTTTTAGCACAGGCCTCCCCCTTTGTCAACATGAACACCCCCTCCCCAGGACACACCTGGGGCGCAGTTTCTCGGGACACAATCTCAGGCTGGGAGTCAGGAGGAGGGAGGGGGAATCCCAAGAGAGGTGCGGGAGGAGAAAACCGGAAAGAAAAGGATGGAGGGTGCGGGGACTGTCTTGGCGGGAAAGCCGTCAGGGGGGAGTGTTACAGGTGGCCTCGGGCTCTGGCCTCTGCGGCGAGCCGCGCCGCCTCGGCCCTTCGTTCCGATTCCTTCTTGGCCACCCAGGCCTCCCACGACGATCCCGAGGCTGAATCTTCGCCGGTGAAGGCAATGGAGCGAACTTCGTCATAGGGAACTCTTATGGCGTCAGTTTGACCGGAGCGGAACATTTCGAAGAAGGAAAGGGGTCCGTTGACGGTGCGATTGAACACGTAGCCCGACAGTTGGATGCCGGATGAAAGCTCAAGGGTTACATCGCCTCGATAGTCAAACGCCAATTCGATGGCTTCTTCCAGTTCGGCTCGGGTGATCGGGCGAAAGACGCGCCCTTCTAACGAGCCCGTTTCGCCGCTGTGGTTCTTGGTATCGGTCATTGAAAACGCAAGTCATTAGTCATTGGTCAACAGTCAGTGTGCGACCATCCTCTGTTCTCGGTGACCCATGACCATTGACCAGTGACATGTTCACCGGGAAGCGGGGCATCAAGGTCGCTTTGACGGTGCGACCGAAGCCGGACCAGGAACTGAAAGTGTCTTCGACCGCTGACGCTTCATACCCACAGTGCACCATGCAGTCGGCGCATTTCTCGTTGCGCCCCGTCCCGTACCGATCCCAATCAGTCTCGTCCATGAGCTCGCGGAATGTTTTGGCATACCCGTCCTGGAGCAAGTAACAGGGTTTCTGCCATCCGAAGATGTTGTAGGTCGGGTTCCCCCACGGCGTGCACTGATAGTCTCGCTTCCCCATCAGAAATTCAAGGAAGAGAGGTGACTGGTTGAAGCGCCAGTTACGCTTCCGGCTGTCCAAAATCTTGGAGAACAACTCTCGCGTGCGGGCGCGCTTGAGGAAGTGCTGCTGATCCGGCGCCTTCTGGTAGCTGTAGCCAGGCGAGATCATCATGCCCTCGACGCCGAGGGTCATCATGGCATCGAAGAAGGCACGGACCCGCGCGGGGTCGGCATCGTCGAACAAGGTGGTATTGGTGGTGACTCGGTGTCCACGTTTCAAAGCCGCCTTGATGGCGCGGACTGCGACATCATAGACGCCGTCGCGGCAGACCGCCCAATCATGCTCCTCCTTCAGCCCATCCATATGGATGCTGAAGGTCAAGAATTTCGAGGGCGTGTACTCATCGAGTTTTCGTTCCAGCAGAATCGCATTGGTGCAGAGATAGACATATTTCTTCCGCGCCACCAGGCCGCGCACGATCTCCGGCATCTCCGGGTGAATGAGCGGCTCGCCGCCCGGAATACTCACGATCGGGGCGCCGCACTCGTCGGCGGCAGCCCAGCATTGCTCCGGCGACAGGCGCTTATCGAGGATATGGTCGGGGTATTGGATCTTCCCGCATCCCGCACAGGCGAGATTGCACCGGAACAGCGGCTCGAGCATGAGAACCAACGGATAGCGCCTCACCCCTTTGATCTTCTGAGTGAGAACATACTTGGCGACCGTATACATCTGGGAGACTGGAACAGCCATCCCTCGCTCCTTTTCTCTGGGGATTTCACGCAGACGACTGACGACGCCGGCCTGTCGCAGAGAGATTTGGAGGAGCGATTCTAACACCCCCTGTCGAAAGTCGTCAATTTGCGGACACGGCGGTCCTGATGAAAGTCGGGACATTCGGTTATGTCCTTCACCACAAGGAGTTCAATAGAGCTCCATCGATCGACGTGTTCAACCGGCAGGATGATCCGGATGCGAAGACTGCTACTCGGAAATACCTGGCACAGCGCTTTGGCCGGCGCCGCTGCTTGTAAGAAGCTACCGAGCGATTGCACTCACCCCATCGGAGAAGCAGCTTTCCCCCGAGGCGCTGTATGCGGTCACGGCGAAAAAGTAGGTCGTCCCACTTCGCAGAGTTGAAAAAGCGTAGTTGGTGCCTGATCCGACGTCGATCGATTCCCCATAGCCCCTTGGCGTGGTGCCAAAGTGGACTCTGTAGCCCTGCACGGTCGGGTCACTCACCGGGTCCCATTGAAGCGTCACATTCACGTTCACCGGAGGCATCATGACTTCGGTGCTGGCGAGCGTGACAAGCGGCAAACTGCGCGAGAGTCCACCCGCGATCACGACGGTGTTCGGTGGCACCAAGGTCGCGGTGTGTCTGGCGCGCGGGATCTTCAGGCTGGCGCTTGCCGTCCACTGACCTGTCGAAGGGTCATAGAGTTCCACGGACGCGAGAGGCCCCATCGGTCCGAAACCGCCGGCGACCAAAACCATTCCATTGGTGAGGAGCGTGGCCGTGTGTTCAGCCCGAGGATTAACCATACTGCCGGTGGCCGTCCATTGCCCTGTTGCGGGGTTGAACAGTTCCGCGGAGGAGAGGACCCCAGTGGTTCCGAAGCCGCCGACGACCAGGACCATCCCATTGGGCAAGAGCGTGGCTGTGTGTTGAGCGCGCGGGCCGTTGAGGTTGCCGGTCGGCGCCCATTGACCGGTGGTAGGATCAAAGACTTCTGCCGAGGCGATTGGCGGTGTGGCGCCGGTGCCGGCTGACCCGACGGCTCCGAAACCACCGGCGACCAAAACCATCCCTTTGGGCAAAAGCGTGGCTGTATGTTCAGATCTTGGGTTAGCCATGTCACCGGTTCCAGCCCATTGACCCGTTGCGGGGTTAAAGAGTTCCGACGAAGCTATGGGCCCAAGAGCCCCGATGCCCCCAGCGACCAGGACCTGACCAGTCGATAAGAGCGTGGCCGTGTGTTGAGCGCGAGGAACGTTGAGGTTGCCGGTCGCTGTCCATAGACCGGTGGTGGGATTATAAATTTCTGCTCCGCTCACGCCCGTGGCGATTCCTCCGGCAGCCAACACAGCTCCCGATGGAAGGAGCGTCGCCGTGTAGAGGGTGCGTCGAGTGGTAAGAGATCCGGTCGAAGTCCACCTATCAGTTAATGGATTATAAAGTTCAGCCGTTGTCGTACCCCCGACTCCTCCGGAAACGAGTATGAGTCCTTGAGCGGGCAGGAACGTGGCCGTGTGTTGGGCACGGGGGGTAGTCAGGTCGTTCGCCTGACTGGTCGGAGTGGGCGGTAACGAACTTGGAGCGGCGCAGGCAGAAGCCGCAGTTGAACCTGAGCCGGAGGAGCCACCAACTCCGCAACCCCATAGGCTTGCGAGAAGTAGAAACACTACTCCTGTCTGTAGCAAAGATCTCCATACTTCAGAGATTCTTTGCCCGCCGATTTCAAGTTCTTTTTTTCTTGGGGAGTTCGTCATGAGCTGAAGGAGAGCAGTGGATCAGCTTGGGACCGATCCCTCACAGACATTGCCAGCCGCAGGAGGTTATGGACACAGTAAGGAGGACAAGTTCGATGATGGGAGCTCTACGCGGACGGCCGTGCCGTCCTATGGCCAGACTTCCATCGCCACGGACTCGCCCAAGCCGGTCCGCCGAGCATCCCTCACGCTTCCGTTCAATTTGCCTTCCGGGACGACGACCGTGATCCGTTGTTTCTGCACATGGAAATTCTCCCACGGAATTTGGACCAGTCGGCCCGTTTCGCCTAGAATCACGTCGGCAAAGGTGATTTGTTTGGTCGTTGGGTCGATGAACAACCGCTTGATGATCCCCCACTGTTCACCGTTAGGCTTTGTCACGATCCAGTTTTCGGCGCTCATAGCTTGACCTCCTAGATTTCGGAAATCGGGGAAATGGTGTCCCGCCTTCCCTGTCTCTTCAATCAGCCGAGACAAGGACAGCCGGCGGTTCTCTAAGTGCACGCTCTACGAGTCGACCGGGAGATCGGAAACGCCGGGGCACAACTGAGGCGGGTCAATGAGGATGGCTCAAGGTTTCCCGTACGGGACCGTTTGATAATCTCCGATATAATGCGGGAGCGATCGGCCACCGGCGCCGTTGAGGACGAAATGAATCGGCTTGTCCATTCTTAAGGTGGTGAGCGCCCGTGCAAAAGAACTCCGGGGCGTAGAGCCCGCCCGAATGACCAGCAAGAGCTCATCGGCAAACGCTGCCAGCACATTCATGTCGGCAACAGGAAGAATCGGCGGGGCATTGATGAGGATGTACTCGAATCGATCTCGGAGCTGAGCGAAGATACCGCTGAGACGGTCGGTCTTCAACAACTCGTTCGACACATCTTCACATTTTCCAACAGGCATGATCCAACAAGGAACTTCCGGAAAACTGAACAGACATTCATCGACGGAGACGCCGGTACGAAGACAGTCCGCGAGACCGGAAGAGGGGATGGGTTTCAGGTATTCTCCAAGCGACGGTCTCTTGAAATCGCAATCGACAAGGACCGTCCGTTTTCCCAAATCCTTCGCCAACGTGTAACCCAGATTGACCACCGTCGTCGTTTTCCCCTCGCCTTGCAAGGCACTACTGACGACTACGATCGTCGATTGTTCCTTGCCCTTGACAAGCGCGAGTCGAGTAGCGGCGACTCGATATTGCTCGGCGACAATGGAATACGGGAGAGCTTTCGCCACAAGCCTCAACTCGAACGGGAGTTCGCCGCGACCAAGACTGAGCCGGCGTGTCCAAGAGATTACGGATGAATCATTCCCGCTCAATGCTCTCTGATCTTCATTCACGGCTCGTTGATAGGGAAGCAATCGCTTCCAACTCGTGGAGCTGTACGCAACGGCGAAGTCGGGTATCACCGCAAGAAGCTGCGGGCCGATGACGTGCTCGACATCCTCAGGACCCCGGAACTGCGGGTTCAGTTGCTCCTGTACCACCGCTATTCCGACACCCGTGACGCACCCGATGAGAAATCCAAGCGTCATGATGAGCCCAACATTCGGCCAATCCGGCGACGTCGGAAAATTCGCGGGCTCGGTGATTCGGTACTGCGCAGCCTCTTGCCGCTTTTCCAAATTCTCGGCGACCGTTGCATGAAGCCTCTTATCGAGGAGCGTTTGATAATCGCGCTTCATGTTGTCATAGTCGCGTGTAAGAGTGATCAACTCCTGTTCGACCGCCGGCGCCCTTTCGACCCGTTCCTCATAACTCTTTTTTTCGGCCTGAAGGACCCCCTTCCGTTTGTTCAACACAGCAAGTTCGCTTTGCGTCTCACTCTGTTGCTTCTTCAGGTCCTGAAGATAGGGGTCGAGCGTTTTCTCACCGGGCTGGAGCACGCCGGGACCGTACTGGGCCACCAGTTCTTCCTCGACCTGACGAAGTTCCTGCTTCGTCACGAGGACCTCGGGATAGCTGTCCCAGAATTCAGCCTTCAACATCCGGAGCTTTTCTTTGAGCTCCTTGTGCCGCCGGAACAGGGGAACGGGCTCTCCCGCCCTGGAGGCGAGAGTGGGGCTTGTCGTGCCGAAGGTTTGGTAATCCTGTATCCCTTTCTCGATCAAGGCCAGGCGATCTGAAAATCGCTGAATGGACTCATTCACCGCGTTGAGATCGCTCTGCAACCGGTCCAACGCTCTCAGGTTGGCCTCTACCTGCTGAGGGAGTTCCCCCATATGCTTCGTCTTGAACCGCTTGATCTCATCCTCTTTAGTCTCAAGCTGGCTTTGCGCTCTCTGAAGTTCCTGATCGAAGAACTCCGAGGTGGCTTCGGCCTTTTCCTCGCGCGCGTGCAGGTTTTCCTCGACGAACCTCGAAGCGATCCGCGACGTAACCTCCATGGCGGTCGCCGGGTTGTTGTGCACAAAAGAAATCGTGAACGCCGCGACGCTGTGCGGGGTCGAGAACTTTGCCCCCGGGACTTTGTCGATCATGTCGACCGAGACTCTCCGCTTCAATATGGCGATTGCCGCCGCCTGGCCGTGTTTCGCCACGATCTCAGGATACACATCGACTTCGCTGAGGACCTTGCCCAAGACCTTACTGCTCAAGATTTGCTTCTGGATCCCGTAGAAGCGCAGCTCGAAATCCTTCTCGGTGATCCCCTGCACGTAGTTTTGCGTGATCTTCTGCTCCTCCACCAAAATCAGGGTTTCAGATCGATAGATCGGGGTAGTGACCTTACAAATGATCCACGCAGCAGTCAGGGACAGGATGATGCACGCGAGGATTACCCACTTTCTTCTAATAATGATCTGCAGGAAATCACGGAGCATGACCGTCCCTGACGGGCCGGCCTGAGGTTCTAGATCGTTCGTTGTCATTCCGATGTTCCGACTTTCGCTTTCGAGTTTACCGTGGGAGGCGTTCCACTGAGCAGATTCTCCTACCGGGGATCGTACTCAACCACCATAGCAGGTCATGGCGTAATAGCAAGCTGTGCGGGGAGTCCTCAGTATACGGCTCCTTCATCAATGCCCGCAAGCACACAATCCTAACCGACCGGCCGACGCTCAGTCGAGTTCGAAGGCCCGGTTCTCTGCCGCTTGGACCGAATCACGGTCTCCTTCTGGCCCGAGAGCTTTCTCGACAGTGCTTCCTGGAGCAGCACTTTGTTTAAGGTCAGGTCGGCCACCAACTGCTTGAGCTTCTGGTTCTCGTGTTCCAGCAGTCGAAGCTCGTGATTTTGTGCCGGCGTCATTCGCACTTTGTTCTTTCGATCGACAGAATCGGACTTGTCCTTGTTGCGCTGCTTGCTGATCGCCGAGGCGACGGCACCCCCGGGATCGCCTCCTGGGAGCATGCTCGCAACCCGTTCGTCGGAAGACTTGGGCTTCTTCATGGTGATCTTCGCGTCAGTCCTCATGAGCCCTCGGCTCACCCGGCAGGATGAAAACAGCGAGCAGCGAATAGCTTAGAGCTGCTGGCTGTTAGCTACTCGCTGTTATCAAGACGACTCTTTAGCCCACATTATTCATGACGGTTCGTGACGAAACCGGCGAGACGCCAAGCGAGACGGGCGCGCGGAGGCCCGAGAGGCCGAGGCATACTTGAAACAGTATGTTGAGGCCGCGGGGGGCAAGCCCGCCCGCCGGCATGCCGCAACGCGGCATGCCGGCTTGTCGCAGCGGCGTATCGGCGGTTGCAGTAGAAGCGTTCATGAATAATGTGGGTTAGGATCCCGCGCAGGTGAGAGGACCGCACAGACCTCTTGGATTGGAGCCGCAATACCCCTCCTTTGTAAGGAGGCCTGCCTGCCGAAGCGCAGCCGGCGCAGGCAGGGGGCGGGGGAGGTAGCGGCACGCAGCGGGGTGCACTGTTACGTGAGATCATGGTCTTTGTGAACGACATCGAACATACCGCCGTCTCTACCCCACCTCGCCTCCCCTTACAAAGGGGAGGAACCAGATCAGCGCCCCACACGAAACCCGGAAGAGCCACGAAGGGGAGGAACCGGACCCCACCCAGCCTCCCCTTACAAAGGGGAGCAGGACTTCTACCCTACCTCACCTCCCCTTACAAAGGGGAGGAACATGATGAGCGACTCACACCAGCTACCGCGAACTGGAGCAGGCTGTCACCGACCCTTAGAAAGGGGAGCAGGACTTCTACCCCTCCTCACCTCCCCTTACAAAGGGGAGGTAGGCGATGAGGGGCGAAAATGGGGACTGGCTCCGGCCAAGAAAGGGGACAGACCCCTGGCGGGGACAGTCCCCGCCGGTGCTTGCCCTTATTTTCAAAGCAGTCCTCATGAGCGCAAGGCGCTCACCCTGCAGCATGAAAATGCGCTCTCTCCGATACCATTGACCGATGACCAGTGACCAATGACTGCATTTTCAAGACGGGTTACTGGTTGGAGTGTGAGCGGTCGACCGCGGCGGCGTAATCTCATGCCAGGATCGTCGCAGGCACGTCCGCGGATCGAAAGGTCGGCACCAGCTCTTGCAGCCGTGCCAATGCCCAGGTGGAATTGTTCATCACCGCCGCCGCCTCCAAAGCGAACAGCTTCTCCTGGAGGAGGGACAGGTCCAGAGGGGCCTCGGTTCGAATACGAAGGATCTTGTCAATCGGAGCGCGATCGACCGTCTCGTGCTCCCCGACCAATTCTTCATGAAGTTTCTCGCCGGGCCTGAGGCCGATGAAACGAATGGGAATTTCTTGGTCCGGCACGAAACCCGACAGCCTGATCAGATTCCTCGCCAGATCCAGGACTCTGATCTGGTCACCCATATCGAGCACGAAGATCGCGCCCTGTTCTCCGAGTGAAGCCGCCTGAAGGACCAAGTGAACAGCCTCCGGGATCAGCATGAAGTACCGTTTGACCCCGGGATGGGTGACGGTCACCGGTCCGCCTGCTTGGATCTGCTCCTGGAAGCGCAGCAGCACGCTCCCGTTGCTGCCCAGAACGTTCCCGAATCGGACCGTAAGAAAGCGGGTGTGACTTCTGCGCGCGAGATCCTGTACGACAAGCTCGGCGACCCGTTTGGTCGCTCCCATGACGCTCGACGGATTGACCGCTTTGTCCGTTGAGATCAAGACGAATCTCTCGACATCGTACCGATCCGCCATTTCTGCGGCGATCCTCGTCCCCACGCAGTTATTCTTCAAGGCCTCGACGGGGTTCAGCTCCACCAAGGGCACATGCTTGTGGGCGGCCGCGTGGAAGAGGATGCTTGGGCGATGCGCCTCGAGAACCGACGACAACCGACGGGCATCGGTCACGTCCCCGATGATCGGATGTACGAAGGAGGACCAACCTCGATCTTCCAGCTCCTTTGCGATCGTGTAGAGGCTGTTCTCATGGCGCTCATAGAGAATGAGCGATTCCGGACCCAAGGCCGCGATCTGTCTCGACAGCTCCGAGCCGATCGATCCGCCCGCTCCCGTGATCAGCACGCGTTTTCCACGGACCATGTCCCGCACCGCGTCAGCTTTCAAATCCACCGGGGCTCTCGGTAACAAATCGGCGAAAGAGAGGTTTCTGATCTGACTCACGGCGCTCTTGTCGGCCAACAGGTCTTTCACACTCGGCGCCGTCTTGATGCCGACCTTGAACGGCCCTAGCGTGTTCAGGATTTCTCTGAGGAGCGCCGGGTCTGCTTTCGGTAAGGCAAGCACGACTTCCTCCGGTTGTTCCTCCCGAAGAATTCGCGGCAAGTCCTGGCGAGTGCCGAGAACCTTGACTCCATGAATGCGCTGGCCTAGGAGAGATTCATGGTCGTCGATGAGCCCGATCGGCTGATACCCATATGACGTGCGCGTTTTCATCTCCCGCACGATCCGCTCCCCGGTATCGCCCGCTCCGACGACCAGGACTTTTTTCTTGTGACGATACATCACCTTTTCCCGCAACAGGCGAGAGGGAAGGCGCACGCCTGTGACGAACCCGATCAGCAGCAGACTGTCGATGATCAAGACAGAGCGCGGGTAGTCCCGTATCCCCATCCCCCACTGAACCCAGAGAGCGAATGCCAGTGTGCTGGTCAGCACTCCGGCGAGGATGTTCTGCAGATCCCAAATACTCGTGTATCGCCACAAGCCCTCATTGAGACGGAAGGCGAAGAATGCGATGGCGCGAATCAGCACGAGCCAGGGAAGCATGTGCAGGAACAGTTGCGCCTCGTAAGCGGGGACGTTTCCGTCAAACCGCAGCCAGAACGCAAAATAATTGGCAAGGACGATAAGCCCGATATCAAGGGTGACGATGAGGGGACGTCGCCACTTCACGATAAAGGAAAGGAGCCCGACGTTTGAGCTTGGCTGCGACCGTTGGCTCGGCGACTGCACCTCGGGCAGCTCACAGACGACAAGCGGGATCCCGACAAGCCGCAATAGAGTCTGCGCGATCACGGCCAAGTCGAACAACGGAGAGGCACGGTCGACGTAGAGTTTGGCCAGCCTGATTTTTTCGGGCAACACGGTCATGCGATATTCCTCTTCGGGATTCTTTGCCTTGTCGAGCACCGCCGCCTCATCGATGTACTTAAGCGACGCGAGGTCGGTAAGACCTGGGCGCACCGACAGGATCAACGAGTAGTCGTGTCGGAACAACTCGACATAACGCGGGATCTCCGGCCGGGGACCGACCAAGCTCATATCGCCTTTCAGAATGTTGAAGAGTTGAGGCAGCTCATCCAGCTTGTGACGGCGCAGGAACCGTCCGACGCGAGTGACGCGGGCATCCTGTCCGATCGTCAGCGGCCCTCCCCGCTGCGAGGCATCTTCCACCATCGTTCTGAACTTGTAGATGGTGAACGGACGGAACCACTTCCCCACGCGGATTTGCCTGAAGAGGATCGGACCCGGGGAATCGAGTTTGATGAGCACTGCGGCGGCCAGCAACACCGGCCAACAAAGAAGCAGACCCACGAAAGCTGCGAGGCAATCCAGTGTACGTTTTATCATCGTCGGTACATCCTTATAAGGTCTCTGACGACTGTGATGACGCGCTGGACGTCGCCCTCAGTCATTTTGGAGTACAACGGCAAGGACAAGACCCGCAGAAACACCGTGCTGGCCACGGGGAAGTCGTCCGGGCGATAGCCGCCCGTGTCGCGATAGTAGGGATGCAAATGGAGGGGGATGAAATGGACGCTGCAGGCGATATTGCGTTCCCTGAGCAGCTCGATGAATTCGTTTCGCCCGATCCGCAACCGCGCCAGATCGAGCTGGATCACATAGAGGTGCCACGCATGCTGCACGTCATCGGCGGCGCGCGGCCGGATGATCTCCGGCAGGTCGCGGAAGGCCTCGTTGTAGAGCGACACGTAGCGCTCCCGCGTCTTCCAGAACCGCTCGCATTTTTGCAATTGCGGGAGACCGAGCGCCGCCGCGATATCCGTCAGGTTGTACTTGTACCCTGGCGCCAGGATCTCATAGGCCCACGAACCTTTGGCGGTATAACGGTTCCACGCGTCGCGACTGAGACCGTGCAGGCTCATGGCTCGAATTCGTGCCGCCCATCCATCGTTGTCGGTCGTCACCATGCCGCCTTCGCCGGTGGTCATGTTCTTTGTGGCGTAAAAGGAAAAACAGGTGCAATCGGCGATGGTTCCGATTCTCTTGCCTCGATACATTGCCGGAAGCGCGTGAGCGGCGTCTTCAATGACCCGCAGATCGTTCGCACGCGCGATATCGAGTATTCTGTCCATCTCGCAGGGGTGACCGCCGAAGTGAACCGGGATGATGGCCTTCGTTCGTGACGTCAACGCTTTTTCGATGCCGTCCGGATCGATGTTCAAGGTGCCATCGACGCAATCGACGAGGACGGGTTTTGCCTTGAAATAAGCCACGACCTCCGCCGTGGCTGCGAAGGTCATCGTGGGAACGATGACCTCGTCCCCTTCTCGCAACCCGATGGCGTCGAGAGCCAGATGCAACGCCGCCGTGCAAGAATTGACCGCAATCGCGTGGCGCGCTCCGGTCATCGCGGCGAACTCCTGTTCGAATTGTTTGACCTTGGGGCCGGTGGTCAACCAGCCGGAGCGAAGGACCGAGACGACCGAATCAACCTCGTCCTCATCAAGGTCGGGAACGTGAAACGGCAACCATTCCGTCATGGGACACCTCTGAAGTGACGACCGACCGGCGGCCGGCTGAGCCAAGTTGTGTCTTCAAACGCGGCTCGCGGACCGCCGGCAGCAAGCGGCCCGGTTAAGAGATTGTGGCAAGTGTTTTGGTGGTATTGACGAAGCTAGCTACAACCAGGAGTGAGATGAGCAAAAGAGATCGCACCAAGAATCTAGGATGCCCCCATCAGCCATACGAAGAACGGGGCGAGGGCCAGAAGCGCAACAGATCCCAGAGCGGCAAACACGGTGGCCTGTACGGAAAATCCGTTGTTTTCTCCTGTCTGTCTTGAAGATGCCACCTCGCATTGCCCCTCCTTTGTAAGGAGGGGTGAGGGGAGGTAGAGGCTCTTCGACCCCTCCTGACCTCCCCTTACGAAGGGGAGGAACCGTACCCCGCCGAGCCTCCCCTTACAAAGGGAAGGATTTTCATCATCCCGCCTGTCGACTCCCGCGGGTTCTTTCCACTGAAGCCCGAGCCAAAACAGTAATGGGATGGTGATGCCGTAAATGGTGTAGCTGAACAGCCGGTGATCCGCGCCGCGGACGAGTCCAAGGTGATCGGCCAGGATAATGCCGTAAGCCCGTACTCCGTTCGCCAGGATCAAGGACGCCACACAGAAGCCTAAGAACGCAAGACGTCGCGTCCAGTGCCGGTACGAAACGGCAGTAAACATGTACCCGAGGGCCAGCCCTGGGAGAACATACCGTAAGCCCGCGCAGTCCGGGGCAACCTCCCAAAGACCGGATGGGATGGTCAGAAGGTACCCATCTCTGTGCACCGGCACCCCCACCAACTGCAGACCACCGAGGATGAAGCTCGTCGTCAAGTCCTGAAGCGGAGGTTCCAGCGAAGTTCCTATCGGGAGCATGAAGAAGAGAAACCCCAAAGGAAACAGGAAGGCTCGAAACACTGCGGTTCCTAGAATCGCCCATACAATGCCTGGAATCATGGCGACCGTCGCGACTTGTTGAAGCAGCAACCAATCGTTCAGATCGCCCATCACCCAAACTACACCAAAGGCCGCAAGGAGGAACAGGCTTCGAAGGCAAGGCGTAGGATCCAAGCCACATACCCGGTCGCGGTAGCACCAAATGAGATAGAGGGTGACAGGCAGGATCAGAAACCCGTGGGCGAAGGTTCTAGATCGAGCCCAGACATCGATCAACGTGCGGAACGTCGGCCAGAACAGGCCGATGACAACAACGCAAGAAACGATGGTGATCAACCCGGCCAGTCGCCACTCCGACGACGCCATGTCGTCTCGCCGTGCTGATAGCGTCCCTGTTTCTGTGATGCCGTGGCTCATAGTTACGTTTCGCACAGACTCCCCGGCTACCCGTTGCTCCGGGACCCATTCCTCTTCGCGGTTGCAAATGGGTGCTCGGCAACGGGCGATGGAGAGACCAGCGCGCGGGGGGATGGAGGCACAGGAGCGCTCACCGGAGTTTCAAAACGGCCTCCGGGTGCAGCCGCGTATTCTGCTAAAGCCTATCTTTCCAGTACCCAGGATGGCGACTGAGATGAGCCACAGCTATAATCCGGACTGTGCCCGTCTGAATCTGATAGATAACCCCGTAAGGAAAGCGCTTAGCCAGGCACCGTCGTGTGTTCTTGGTGAACGGCGCCCCTGCTTCCGGATGATCAAGAACTCTGGCAATGGTCGCTAAGACGTCAGCAGCGAGATCGAGACCCAGACCACCCTGCCTGGCCTCATAGTAGGCAACTGCTTGATCAAATTCGGATTCGGCATCGGGATGAAAGGTGAATCTCATTTCCGGTACTTCGCTCGGATCTTTGCGAAGACCTGTTCACCAGGAATGAGCTCCACCTCTCCGGATTCAAGCTGAGCAACTCGCCGCTCTGCTTCCTCTGCCCACAGGCGAGCAATCTCAGTCTCAGTCGGCAGGTTCAGGCTTTGAAGGAGCCTCTCCACCAGGCTGGCCCGTTCGTCAGCCGGGAGTGAAAGGGCCTCTTTCAGGATCTTATCTGCTGCAGTACCCAGATCAACCACCCTCTTTTTTGTTTGCGCCCATCATACCGTAGGCAATGGCTCGCAGCAACTCGGCAATTCTTATCGTTGCAAGAGACACCTTCTAATCAACCTGTGTGTCCCAGGCCCCGTCTGGAGGGCTTTCGACGAGCCTGAAACGAGCATTTTCTGATCACTGATGCCAGAGAAGCTTCTACGTGGGAGACAAAAGGGGTAGAGGTGATTTACCCTGACAGGGCGGCGCGACCATCACTCAGACATACTCCTCGTTGCGGCGGCTCCGACCCACCTCACAGTCGATCGAAGCCTCCCGCAATGAGTCAACAGAGTCAGCTCAGACGTTGACCGGAGTTCAGGGCCTTATCCCCGCTTGTATCGGGACCGCCATGCAACAAATCCGGCAACACCTGAACCGAAGAGCAACAGGGTTTCCGGAAGAGGGACCGAGGTCGTGCCACTACCGCCACCTCCACCCCCAAGGAAGCTCCAGTCGGGCTGGTGTGAACGACCGAAATCTGAATTCCCTTGAGCGAAAGCGGTACCGTATACACCGAGAAGCATCAGCAATCCGAACACACCGATCAATAGGGAACGCATGGCCCCACCTCACCGCTACGAGAGCACTGCTATCGAGAAGACCCCTTGCGAATCCTCCAAACGGCAAAACCCGCAACGCCGGCGCTAAATAAGGCCAACGTTTCGGGAAGAGGCACCGTGGTTGTACCCCCACCTCCCCCACCCCCACCCCCGATGGAGTTCCAGAAGGAGTAGAAGTCCGTTCCGATGTTCTGGGCGTAGGAGGCATCCGACAAAGCGAGGAACAACCCCGCCGTAAGTAACGTGAACACGAAATAGCGCATCGTTTCACCTCCAGGAGAAAATTGTTAAATGAGGACGGATCGTCAATCGCCGCCGATCCTTGTTCAGACCACGCTCAGCCCTGCGTGACGTTACAGTCAATTGTGCGTTTTATATACGTCTCTTTGACACCTAGTGTCAAGACAAAAATTAGGTCATTTACTTAGTTGGGGATCTCCTTACACTCCATCAGATAGCTCGAAAACGGGGACAGGCACCGCGCCGGAATCTGGCGACAGTACCCGCCCCGACGACTTTGGCGAAGCCAGTCCCCATTTTTCAGCTTAGTTGAAGATCCTTCGACACAGGAGTCGCAGAACCCATTGATATACTGTTAAGCCGCTTTTCCAGTTGCGTGGGCTGTCCCTTCAGTCGCTGCCGAAGCCTGCCGGCCCTCAGGACGCCGTTTGCCCCATTACCGCTCTCGCGCTGCCTCATCCACTGAAGGCGAGATATGCGGGTGCTGAGCCCATTCCGCTGCCACACGTAACGCACCATCCCGGGAGTAACCCGAATTCCCTCACGCTTAAACTGTTCCGCCAGCCGAAGGTAGCTTCCGGTTGGGTACTGTGCCGTCATCGCGAGGATTTCTTGTTCCAGGTCCGGAGGCGTTTGATTCGGCATGCGAGGCTTGCGCCTCGTGCGCGGGGCGAGGCCATCCCTACCAAGGGTGTCGTAAGCCCGCTTAATATCATAAAAATGTGACCGACTGACCCCCGCGAGCTTGCACGCCCTGGTGATGTTTTTCTGCTCAAGTGCCAACGCGAGCAAGCCCAGTCTGGCTCTGATAAGTTGCTCTCGGGTGTTCATTGGGACCCCTCCGAATGAAACGGTCGTTGAGGCTATTTCAAAACAACGGATCTGGATAGCTCCTGGGGAGTGACCCGTAATCCCTAACTAACCTTGGCTGAGGAGAAGGACTTGACCGGTGCTACGGATCTACAAGGCGTCCGATTTTGAGGAATCTTTCACTCTGAGATGAGAGTTGAGCAAGAACTACAAGCCATTCCTGGTGAGCGGTACACGAGCCTCCGGATGTTTAGGGAAAAAACGGCCCAGATGTCCTAAACATTGCTGGCGAACTCCGTGCAAACGTCGCGCGAGATTGCGCGCATGATTCATCCACGGACGTTTCGATTTCCGTATCCATGGGACCTGTATTTCGCATCCTCCATATTTCCTCTTGTAACCCACCCCTCCACCCATGTCGTAAGTTCGCAGTCCTTTTTGTTTTCCGATTCTCATCGCATGCCATTGCAACGCCTCGTTCGGCCGCAAGTGTTGGTGCCGCCGCCAGCTTGCTCCGCCCCAAAAATACATGACCCCGTTGTGATGCGGAAAGATTCCCGTCGCAATGCAGCGCCCACTTCGATCGCGGGCACGGAGCAACAGCAGATTCCCCGTCGGATACAGATGGGCCATCAATCGGCGCACGCGCTCGATCCCATACGTTGGTATGAGCGCCTGCTTCGCAAACACATCCTGGAGCTGAGCATAGTACTCATCGGCAAAGCCGACATCCTTGGCTTCTTCTATATTGACCCCGTTTTTTTCCGCCTTGCGGATACAGCGTCGGCAGGCGCTGGTCATGTTGGCAAACAGCTTTTCCTCCGATTGAGTGAGGTCAATTTCATAACTGCGGTAGACATCAAATTGGACGTCCAAGCCCTTGAGGTCGCTAAACGACAAATGTCGGTCCATCATTTCCACGTGACTGCATCCCAATTCCTCAAACGCAAAAACGAGCAAGGCCTGGACGGCTTCCCGTCGGGGCACTCCAGGGGAAAGAGCGAGACCCATGTAGTCCGTCGTCCAGCCTCGAAAGGGACTCCCGAGTATCTTGAACCCGAACTTGCGCACGATCAGACCGCTAAAATAGCCGACTATTCCATGTCGTTCTGTCAGCGCCGCGACGACCGGCTTCGCATTCTGAGTCTCGGAGAGAAATGCCAGCCAGGCAGGCGTCTGAAAAATGGTTCTCTCGGGGAAAGTAGAGGTATCCACCTTCCAATCAATCGACAGCGCGGGTAGCCTTTCAAACCTGTAGGTCATGAAGGACTTAACTTGCCCTGCACCGCACTGGGGGGAAACATGAGGCCAGCTTCACAAGCGGTTGGGAACCTCTCGCCATGCCTCGGACTTCATCGCCTTGTTTGCCACATCTGCCCAGTTTCTCCGGCAAGCAGTCGCTTGAGCCCATCAGCCGCCGCGAGCGCAAGGGTACAAACGTAGAGAGGAATAGAAAACACCCCGCTGAGTCGTTGTCCGCGACGTTCAAAGAGAAACGCCACGCAAGCAGCCAGATAAAATCCGAGCTGGAGAACAAACGCGACACGGTATAACGAAAAGGACAGGAGAAAGCCATTTGTCACTAACAGCAGAACCAACCAGATGGGGGTGAGCCATCGCAGCAGTCGCGAAGCGATGAGCGAGATGGCCAAGAACCCGTGCTTGAACGGGTTCATTAAATGCCGCATATGGAGGAGCCCTCTCATCCCCCTGAGCATGATTCTCGATCTGCGAGCAAACTCATCTTTCATATTGGGCGGTCGCCGATCCACAATCGCGATCGCCTCCGGTTCGTAGACCGTTCGGTATCCCTTTTCGAGTATTTTGAGCGGGCCGACGAAGCCGCTATCCAGATCGGGTCGGATAGGCGGGTAGAGATGCCGGGGAATGGCATAAATACAGTCCTGGGCTCCGAACAGCGTCTTAATTTCCCCGAGCTTGCTTCGCAGGTAGTACTCGTAACGATCGCGCTTCTCCTGGCCCGTCGAGATGAGACCGTCGTCAGGCCTGAACACCGGCTTTCCCGTCACGCATCCGACCGAGGGATCGTGAAGGCTGCGGACAAGAAGACGGAGGGCGTTCTTCGGATGCATCGTGGTTGCATCTGTCAGGAACAACACCTCATTTTCAGCCATCTCCACCGCTGCGTTTTGACACGCCGTTTTGCCGCTCCGCTCAGGCATATAATGGGTCTTCAATTTCGGATTCCCCGCCTTCAGCTCGTCGAGAATCGCATTCGTCCTATCGCGGGACCCGTCAGAGACGACAATGATCTCGACTTTGTCGGATGGATACTCAAGGTCAAGACAATTGGCGATCTTGCGCTCGATGTGTTGCTCCTCATTGTATGCACAGATGATGATCGACACGGAGGGGACGATGTCCGCTTTGAGGACCGGTTGACGCTTAAGCTTGGACATCACCATCAATACAATGAGGTGTCCGAGATAGACGTAAACAAGAATACCCAATGACGCCCAGAAGAAAAGTTTGGTCAACAGGATGGTCATGGCGACTGCGAGGTCCTCAATAGCCAGGAAAGTGATCGATCGAAACGGATGAACGGTGGAGGCTACCGCGCTTTCGTGCTGAGGAGCAGCGAGGCAAAGGGTGAGCGGTAGACGCGATCTCGTAGTTGGTCAAGCCCGCCTGGACCGAGAACGCCTAACAAGACGTTCTGGACAAAACTCATGAGCCGCAAACGTGTCGCGGTCGCAGGCTGCAACATCTTCCGGAACTCCTGCAACGTAAAGTCTCGCGCCACAACGAGCCTTCTCAGTGCATAGCGGTCGCTTGCCGCGTTGTTGGTCCCTTTCAACATACAGAACACGGCGTCGTACCCGCACTCCTTCGCCATCCGTCTTACCAATCGGTTATAGGCCCCGCTCGGCACGGCGAGGTGTCGAACAGGCTTGTCGGTCATCTTCTCCAGAACCCTTTTGGATTCCGCAAGTTCCCACCGGATGACATCGGAGGAAAGGTCTGTGAGGTAACGATGGGTCATCCCGTGGGACTGTATCGAGATGCCGTAGTCGCTCATCTCTTTGATCTGCTCAGGGGTCAAAGGGGCATCAGTGTGAGCATATTTTTTGAAATTGTCGGAGCTCGGATCGGGCGTGACGAAGATCGTCGCTTTCATTCCGTATCGCTTGAGGATCGGGAACGCGTAACGGTAGTTGCTCATAAACCCATCGTCAAACGTCAGCATGATGGGTTTCTCAGGGAGACGCCTTCCGTTCCGAACCCCCAAGAAGTCATCGAGAGTGATCGTCGAGTAACCCTGGCGATGCAGATACTCCATCTGCTCGGCAAAACTGACGTCGTACGCGACATACACTCGCTCATGGTTGACAATTTCGCCTCGATCAACTTGTTCTTTGGAGATGAGCTGGTGGTAAAGAAGGGCCGGCACGCGATCAGGACGGCATTCTTGCACAGCCGCGTACAGGACATACCCTATGAGAAATACGATCAATGCCGCCAAGACAACCACGGCTGCCATGGCACAGTACATCAGCATCGCTCAGACCCCTTCGCGAATTCGCCTAGCGCTGACCAAAGCAATACATGCGTTCATTCCTGTTGATCAGGTTACTTCCTTTCCCGAGGAGATAGCCCACGAAAGGAAGGGGGTCCCGCAGCGAAAAGATTTCATCCGTCATGTCGTGGCCCACGAACTTGAAGAAGCTTGGATTCGAACGGAAGCGCTGAGGCGAACGGAAAAACCAGAGGATGTCGCCCGGCAAGTACCGCTGGTAGAGCCCCACCGAATAATCCAACATAGGGGACATCGGCTCTCCCATCGCCAGCTTGTACAGTTGCAGGGGGAAATCGACCCCGGCGCTGACGCAAATTTTGATGCTTCTCGTGAACCGAGGGTTGATCTCCATCAATTTGACGACTCCATCGCGAGGATCCTCGATGAAATCGCAGTCCGCCATGCCGTACCACTTCATTTCCTTGAGAAGCCGATAACCTGTTTCCAGAATGTCGGGACGGTGCACGGTGGAGTTGAGCGTGCTGGAGCCTCCGCTCACCGGAAAGTACCGAATCTTGTTATAGACGCACCATCCTTGAACTGAGCCTGAATAGTCCAAGATATATTCGGCTTTGTACTGCATCCCGGTTTGGGGAATATATTCCTGAACGTGACACGGACCGTACGTCTGCACCGTCATGGAATACAAGGCAACCAGTTCCTGCGGCGTCTTCGGATAAGATATACCTCTGGCCCCGTCACTGCAGTTGGGCTTTAACACGACCGGATAGTGTAAGGTCCTGGACAATTGCTCAATCCCGCTCGTGTTCGGATCGTACGTTTTGGGAATCGGCAGCCGCATGCTCTCCGCCAATTTCATCGTCTTCGACTTATCCCGGCACAATTGGAAGCGGTCCATCCCGACCAGTGGAATTCTGGTGTAGGGGAGGAAACTAGTCTTATGTTCGGCCAATAAGTCTGTTGTTTGGTCCCCGAGGACGAACGTGACCTCAAAGCGGTTGGCCTTGACGATGTTCAGTAATGCTTGTAAGAACTCAGCTCGTCTGGTGTACGGCGAAGGGTAGATAAATCGCTTGTTCGCATACCTCGAAAAGAACCCGAGACACATGCGTCGGTGACTGGCGACCGACACTTCGATTCCAGCCCTGTTCAGCGATTCCAGGATAGGAAGGACCGGATTTTCCTCAGCTCCAACCACGAGTACAGTTCGTCGCGCCATAAGCGAGTCCGGAAGTATCAATGAGGGATCGAACGACAATCCCGATGTGCGGGGAAGAAACCTGGCAGTCGCCGCTACTGCAGAGAGAACCTTCCCATCAGGGCGCGTCTCACCGGCAGATAGAACCGAGACCCCAGCGCCCGACGGGCAAGATCCGGAACGAGTTGCCGACGCTTGAACCGTCGAATCACGGCATGATCGAAACGCAGCAACGCCTCAAACTCCTCCTGACCCATCGTCCGTTTCACAGCGATCCGGCTCAAGGCAAAAGGATCCCCGCCGTCTGCGACCAACCCAACCCGCCCGAAGGACAGCGTGCGGTACCCAGCCTCTCGAGCGATCTCTTTCATCCGAGGGTTGAAAAACCCCGTTGGAGAAGAAATCGAAGTAACAGCCGCCCCTAGACCTTCCTCGAGTACTTTTTTGCTCATCAGGAGCTCGTATCGAAGCTCATCATCACTCAGCGTCGATGGAGGTCGATGCGTCATCGTGTGGGAGCCGATCTCCATACCCGCGGCATGGAGCGCGCGGATTTGCGCCCAGTTCATGGTCGTACCCGTCCCGATGAATCCGACGGTCACATAGAAGGTAGCCTTCATACCGTACTCACAAAGAATCGGGAGCGCCAGATCATGGTTGCTGACATGGCCATCATCGAACGTCAGGACGATCGTCCGTGGTGCGCGAAACCCTCCAAACCACTCGGCAACCGTGACAACGGGATTTTCATGCTTGGCCAAGGCCTCGATCTGGCGGCGGAACAGCTTCTCCTCAAGCACATACGGCCGATGCTCTGCGGCCACAGAGGCAACGTCCTGCGCAAGATCGTGGTACATGAAAATTAAAGAAGGCATGGTGGATCCTGACTGGGCAGCAGCAAAGAGAGGATCAGGCTATACCGCTGGAGAGAAGCATCCTTTGGCTCTCGGCTCCGGACGATACACGCTCGGCTCCGTCCCGAGGTCCAAGGCGAGATCAAGATGGCCTTTGCTCAGCGCCTTGTAGGCCTCTCCCATAGTGACGAAGCGAAATGATGCGAGAAGTTTGCGGAGCTTGTTTCGAACAGAGCGACGATTGGCGGTCTGACTCCATCGAAAGAGCAACGGTACCCGATGGGGGATTTCGGCCATCTCAGTCACGTCCAGCTCATAGGGATGGAAATAACAGGTCGCCGGAGCGCCTTCGCGTGCCAACCTTCGCACAGTCAGCTCTGTCCACCAGTAGGGAAACAATCTGAAATATCCTCCTCCCGCCCCCGGCAGAATAACCTTGGAAAAGCGAACCGTGGCCATCGGAAACTCCATGAGCATCCGTCCTGAAGCGCATCGGATGTAGTGCGGGTGCCTCCAGGCCTCCGACACTCCATACCGGGGGTGCCGAATGGGGAAGATACTGGAA
The DNA here is from genome assembly GCA_037446055.1 of Nitrospiraceae bacterium. GTDB lineage: Bacteria > Nitrospirota > Nitrospiria > Nitrospirales > Nitrospiraceae > JBBIJI01. Next base: position 158,184 of record JBBIJI010000001.1, on the reverse strand, counting down.
TCATAAACAAGGCCCTCCTCCCCAAGAGATTCGAGGAGGTGGAAAGAGCGGCTCGAAATCGAGAAGTCCGCCGCTCGATGTCCGAAGACTGGCTGACCGGTTTGGTCTCGGAGAATCTCAACAGAGCGGTGAAGCTCGTGTTTAAATGTGTTGAGAGGCATGGAATCAACGGAGTTGTGACTGTAACCATGCGTCCCTATTTCATGCCCCGCTTCTGCGATCTCTCGCGCCAGCTTGGGATGGGCTTCGGCCACCTTTCCCAGCACGAAGAACGTCGCGCGCGCGCCGGCTTCCGCCAGACACTCCAGGAAGGACCGGGTATTGGCAATCACGCGATCCCCCACGGGAAGCGAGTGATCAAGGGCGGATTGAGGCCAATCTTCGACGTCGACCGTCAACAGATGGAAGGGCTTCAGCATCGAACTCTTCTCAGCTACCAAGGCAGGATGATCGAACACACAGATTCGATTTGGGAGAGGGAACAGTCTTCATTGACCCGCCGTTCGTACATTCTGCGGACGGGGAGGATCTTGCCGAACTTGCGCCGGGCTATTCGCGGACCTACATTCATTCGGAATCGGACCAAACATTGCTTCAATGAGTTGAGTCACATAAAATGGCGTTCTACCCGCTTGGATCATGGCATCATAAATTCGTTGATCCATCGGCCAGGGCCACAGCGGTTCATTCGTCAATACACCATCCTTGTACCGCTTACATACGTTGGCTCCGGTCGTGCCGGTATAAATATTGCCGACGACGGAAGTCGTCGAGCCAAATTCAATTCGACCTAAAATCTGCCATCCGCCAAAGATCGCCATTCCGCTTCCACCGACGCTGCTGAGACCTCTGGCGACGCGGTTGTTCCCCGATCCGTTATTCAACTGGATCGTATGTGTTGCCGAATAGGTACCCGGCTGGACATATGCGACGCTATTCGACAATTCCAACGCACCGACAGTCCCCAGTGCGATCAGCGCGTCCGGCGCAAACCTATCGCCGCCGGTGATATAGGCGATACTGCCCAATATCTTGCTGTTTGCATCCGGACTGCCTGTATCGATTCGATCCAGTGTAAAAATTCCACCCGGTTGCTCAACGGCAAAGTTGTTGAAAATCGTGCCGCAATCGGGAGAAGAATTCCCTGAGGTACACATCAGTGTGTAGGACTGCTTCATTTTCTCTCCGCTCCACGTGCCGATAGAATTCTCGATCGTCATGTTGTAGTTGTTGTAGGTCAGCGTATAGGTATGCTTGGGGCCGATGAAATGAGAGCCTTCCCAACGCGCCCAACATCGCCGGCAGGTATTGAAGTCTCCGCCAAAGGACGACTCAACGACCTTTCGGCCCAATCCGAAGGCTGCGACATCTTCCAGCAAAATATTATCTCCTCCTAGGTCGACAATCGGGGCATTGGTGTCGCCTGCATCCCATACGACAACGCGACGAACAATCGCGTTGTTGCTGAGGATTCGCACGACAGAACCGCTGAGGTCGCGATCGTTTACCCCATTTCTTGCGTTGATGCCCTCGATCACAAACCAATCACTTGCCACAAGCTCGATAGGGGTCCTCGCACTTTGCCCATCTATCAACACTTTTCCATCGTTCAGCGCTTTGATGGTAATGGGAGCGGCGCTGGTACCGTGCAAGCCTTGCGGAGGATCGATCATTGAGTCTGACCCGGTATAGGTACCGTCGAGAAGACACAAGGTTTTTGGGGGCGGCGACGCCTTCGACCAGAAGTCTGAAACCATAAACGGGGAAGATTGCGAGAGACCATTCCCTACTCCATTTGGGGACGCGTAGTAATCGCAAGCCAGAGAAAATTGTGGTGAGAGAACAGTTGCCAGAGCACTTGCAATGAACAAGCTCAATATCGGGGTTCCAGGCGAAAAAGCTCTTTCCCATTGTCCAGTACACACGGCGTGTCTCTTCCTTTGTTTTAAGCCCCAGAGGTCATCAATGGCTGTGCTTCTCCTACCACAAGGAGCGTGAATCTGTTCTTACTGGTGCAAGACTATGAAGGTGAAGATTAAAGGGAATGGCCAGATGACTGCCTTGGTACCAGGGGGCCGACACTCTCCATTTGCGCATGAACTTGGTTACGGGCACAGGTCCCCGCCTCCTTGGCGGGGACCTGACTTATCAGAAGGGCAGCGAGATGGCAAAAACGATCATTGAAAGCGGAATGATTTACTGCAACGACAGCCGTAGGTTGAGGGGATTAGAAGGAGCCTGAGTATCCTGGCCACCACCTGATGCCCTGCATTGGCTCGGAATCGTTCCAAGCAGCGATTCGATCTGTTGCGTTACATACAACGGAGTTTTGCCCGCCCGGACCATGGCGTCATAAATACGTTGATCCATCGGCCATGGCCACAGGGGCGTGGAGGAGAGAACTCCGTTCTGGTAGCGATAACAAATTCCCGGGACCTCCTGATAGAGGCTGTTTCCGGTCCCGATAGCTGCCGCTATAGAGTTCCCTTGTCTAAAGTTCGTCTTTTGCCACTGGCTGGGGATTGTGGAAGTGGCTGACCCTATCCCGACGGAGTTGCTTATCTTGAGTCCGGTCGCGCCCGGCGTGTCCTCGAAGAAGAACGGCTGTACGTTGCTGAATGCTCCCGGCTGTGCAAACGAAACAACATGGTTGTATTCGAGGCTTGACGCATGGTCGGCCTGAAATATCCTACGTGTCGAAACGGTGTCGCCACTCTTGACATAGCCGATAGAGCCGAGCACTTTGCTGTTGAGAGTCAGAGTTTGGCCGTTGGTTCCCCATGTTCTGAAAACGCCTTCAGGCTCATTGAACGCCCCGCCTCCGCTCTCATCCCAAGTTCCAATTATGTTTTCAAATGTTTGTCTGAGAGCGTTGTACCCGAGTTCTACACTGGTATCGGGATTATTGTTAACCTGGGCGCGGGGATGCTCCTCGAATCTCACCCAGCATCTTCGAAAAACCACATCATTCCCTGTTTGAACGCCTGACAATACTTTCCTTCCGGTTCCGAATGCGGCGCAATCTTCGACGATGTTGTTCGGTCCGGCAACAAGGAACGTCTCGTCTGCGTTGGATAAGGAGTTTGAATTGCTCCAGGCGATAACCCGCCTGGCGGTCACATTGCTTGATGCAATCACAATCACCTTGTCCGAGCCGTTGTAGGCGTTGAATCCCTCCAGGACAAACCAGTTGTTATTCTTGAGGTAGACCGGCCGGCGCGCGAACTGCCCGTCGATCCAGACCTTTCCATCGTTCAACGCGCGAACGGTGATCGGATTCCCGGAGGCGCCGCTCACGCTCGGATAGTTCCAGCCTGGATCGATCATGGAATCCTGTCCCGTATAAGTGCCGTCGAGGAGGCACAGCGTTTTCCCGGCTGAAGCAATCGACCAAAAGCTTGAAATCTTGAAGGGCGAGGATTGCGAAAGACCGTTCCCCCCTCCATTCGGAGATGCATAGTAGTCACAGGCTAACGAAACTTGCGGCAAGCAAAGAGTCACCAACGCACCAGCAAGAAGTGAATTCCTCAACCCGACCACTCGTGAATCTCTTGCTCCCCTTTGTGTAGTACTCATGGCTTGTCCTCTCCTCTGATACACGCCCCTAAGCACATCCGGATTCATTGCTGCTCTTGAGGGGCTAAGTCTCGGTTAGACTCGCGCATGAATATGCACAGGCAATGCCAATATTGATACGCCTCATAAATCAAGAGGATTTCTCAAAATGACCGAGTAGACATGTGCAGGCCGACGCCTTCAATCTGTGCAGTCCTGCCATCCACTGTTCACAGGGGATCATCTCACTCGCTCAGCCACAGGGAGCGAGTTTCCTATAGAAATGGAGAAGTTGTTCAACTTGCTGGTCGTTATTCCACCTGGCCTGCACTAATTCCCGCCCATATAACCCCATTTGCTGACACACCGAAGGGTTCCCCAAGCACTGGCTGATGGCCCTTGCGAGGTCGCGCGGCTCCATTGCGTTAAAAAGCAGCCCGTTTTTTTCTTCATGCACAAAGGGACGAATAGGTGGAAGGTCACTGGCGATCACCGGCAAACCGCACGCCCAATACTCGAACATCTTGGTCGGGATATTTTTCATGAACTTGGGAATGGGCTGAAGGCCGACTAATCCGATCCTGCCTCGACAGATCCAACTCGGCACTTCGGAGAACGGAATTCTTCTCTTCAAGGTGACTTGTTCGCTGAGGCCGCGATCCTGAATTCCCTGCTTCAACGATTGCCACCCTCTTTCTCCATCGGTGTATCCCGCCAGTCCTACTGTCGGCTGAAGACCTTGTTGCTTGAGCAGCTTCAATGCATCGAAGAGGACAAACATCCCGCTTCGCTCGCTCATGCCCCCGACATAAATCAAGTCAAATTCCTTGGGTCGATCGGCGAGAAACGCCTCCTCAAACAATTTCGGCGAAGGAAAGTTGTAGAACAATAATGTCTTGTTGCCTGCACACCATTGAAAATCTTTCTGGACAAAGGGATCAGCGGTGACGATTCCGTCGAAACACCAACCTCCGACGCCATTGAAGGCCTGTATCGACCATGCCGCCGATCGCCTCAACGGTTTCGGAATCCAATACTTCACGAGCATTTGCGATGGATAATCCTCATGAACGTCATAGACGACCGCCGACCGTCGTCGAAACGCCTTTAAAGCCAGACCCAGCGGAATGAGTTCAGGGTCGTGGAAATGATAGATGTCCGCCTTTTCTTCCAATGATGCGCGGAGAGCCAACATCGTGCGTCTCACACGTGATGTGGTCTTTCCGATGCGTTCGTTCCATTGTGACGCCTGAACGAGTGAATCGACAAATGCGTCAGGGGCAACGAGCGTCACCGAGACGTCATGTTTCGCAACCGCCTGACACATGCGGTAAAAAATGCGCGTGTCTTTAGCCGGATGCACGGTGGTGATGTGGCAGACCTTCATGTTTCCTATGCTTGCTGCGCTGAAGCTCGAGGGGGAACAGAGTCCGAAGGTCTCATAGCCCTGATCCGAAATTCGTGGCCCAGCGGGGCCCGCGCTCCCGCGCCTCCGGAGCGGCCCTTCCGGGGCTTGCCGGGCGGAACCCTTCCGGAATTCCCGTGCCTGTGGTCGGTGACCACAGCCGCGTGGTCAGTTCCGGCTTTCCTGCTCAGCAAACCCGCGGTGGGCGCCCCGCTCCTCTCGGCGAAGGTTGCGCTTGGCCCGCTGGACCTCGATATTATTTTCGGATTGGGGTTAGGTCACCTTGCTTACAAGAAAAGAGCCCACCGCAAGATGCTCCAACCCCGAATTGTCGAGCGTGGCAAGGGCTTGTGTCGGAGTATAGGCCACCGGAAACCCATGGAGGTTGAAGCTGGTGTTCAGAATGATCTCTTCCCCCGTCATCTCTCCGAAATACCGAATCAGTCGATGATATGAGACGTTGTGTTGTTCGGTCACTTCCTGCGGTCGCGCCGTTCGATCATAGGGGTGAATTCCCGCCGCGAACGCTGCAGCTTTCTCCGGCCGACTGTCAAAGGTCAACGTCATATAATGAGCCTGAATATTCTTGGGCTTGCGCAAATACTCCCGCACTCGCTCCACAGTGACCGAGGGAGCGAAGGGCATCCAAAAGTCCCGCTTCTTGATCATTTCGTTGATGGTCTTCACCACGCGCGGGTCGGCCGGGTTGGCTAAGATCGAGCGATTACCGAGCGCCCTCGCTCCGAACTCCATCCTTCCGTTACAGCGAGCAACGACATGCCCCTTCGCAAGCAGTTCCGCGACCGTTTTCTCGATGTCGGCCACCATCCGCGTCTTCACCTTATGCTCGAATCGAAATTCCGAAATCGCGCTTTCCACTTCGTAATCGCTGAACTGCCTTCCCCAATACAGACCCGAAATCGGTTTGATCGCCGTTGCGCTCCCCTGCTTGGCGAATTCCTCCGCAGTCACCCAATAGGCGGCACCGACGGCATTGGTCTCGTCACCGCACGACGGGAACACAAACAGATCATCGACCTCTTCCAGTTCCATCAAAAGCTTGTTGGCCTTCACATTCATGAAAATGCCGCCGGAAAGAGCGATCTTCCGTATGCCGGTTTCACGGATCGCATTCCGCACCCATTGTTTCAGGAACTCCTCCGTGAACTTTTGAATCCCCCCGCAGATGCTGTCGAATCGTTGCAGACGATACAGTCTCTCGAGGTGATGGTAGGCACGAGCCATCGGGGGAACATCCGCGGCTCGTTTCCAGACCAATCCGGTCGGCGTCGTAAACCGCACGAGACCAGCCAAATCCTGATACACCTTTTCCGCACGCTTCGGGCTGGCGTAGGGCGCCATGCCCATCAACTTGTATTCGTGTTCCAGCGGCACCATGCCCATCAAGAAGGTCGTCAGGGCGTAAACTTCGGCAACCGATTCCGTATAGGGGACGGACGCGATTCGCTCGAATGTTCCGTTTCTTCCGATACTCACCGTCGCGCAGATGTCGTCTCCCATTCCATCATTGGTCAGCACCAGTACGGGCTCATCGAATTTTCCCCATCCATAATAGGCGGACGCGGCGTGAGCCGTGTGATGCTCGACGAATCGAATGCGCTCCTTCTTGAATCCTAGAGCTGCAACAGCATTCATGCGCGCATCGCGAATCCGGTCGCCCTTTAACGCCTCATAGAGCCTGTCCGGAACAAGTTTCCGCGCCAATTGTTTCAACGTGGTCCCGCGACGGTTGTACTCAGCCATGTGCCACTTGAGAATGATCTCCGAAGGTTGAATCGATCGATCGATGTTGAGGTATTCACCGCTGTGCAAGCCCACCAAGGCGATCACATCGACTTCATCGGGCTTGACACCGGCTTGCGCCAGGACGTCGTCTATAGCGGCACAGGGAAGACCCAGCGCATTTTTCACCCCACGAGGCCGCTCCTCCTGCACCCCGGCGATCAGACAACCGTTTTTCATCAAGACCGCAGAGGCATTATGGCCATCGTGTATCCCAAGAACGTACATGGCGTTATTCCATTCTGTTGAGCAAGAGTGGTTGGTAAATGGGCCTCAAATGAGGCTTGTCATGAATGCGAACCACTAAACTGGTTTTTCCATTGGGCGTTGTGGGAATGGCTTCGACTTCGATGATGTCGATATCGAATCTCCCGATCCGCTCGAGGATATCCGCACAAACATCCTTGGCATGAGATCGCTGGTAACCTGCCGAAGGACGAACGAGCAGATAAGCATGACCCGGTTTATCTTGGACAATTTGGGCCGAATGGATCGCGGGGCTTCTCTTGACCGCGGTAGACAAGCGCCCGATCCGACGCCCGTCCGTCGTGACCAGATAATCGTCCACACGCCCTTCCAATCGAGCAAGGACGCGAGTGCGCAACCCGCACGGGCAATGCTCGTCAGTCGCCCATGCCGCATAGTCCCCGATGCGATAGCGAATAAGGGGCATCGCATCGTTCAAGAGACTCGTCGCCACGACTTCTCCGACTTCTCCCGGCACGCAAGGCGATCCGTCGCTGCGCACGATCTCGATGATTCCGGACGAGGGGATAACGTGCATACGCCCGTGCGCGCATTCCATCGCCATGCCCACGCCTTCACTTTGCCCATAGTGGTCGAAGCACTTGCACTGAAAATAGCTTTCGATGATATTACGCATGCCAGGCAACAGGGTATCCCCGCTGGCGATCGCCGCCTTCAGTGGAACTGGAGGCAGTCCTGCCTCCATCGCGCATTCCGCCAAAGCCGCAAAGGCGGACCCATAGCCCTCCAACCACTGCACGCCGTAGTGCCTCATCGCCGCGATGTAGGAGGGCGCGGTCTCTCGGGAAATGTGGTAACTGGACATGTACAAATTTCCCCACCGGCGGTTGAACCGCCAGTACGGAGGACGTCGGGTACTGCCGGCGACGATCGGCTGACCGGCGATTCTGGCATGAGGAACTTTGCGTCCGACTCCCGCCATGCCTCGACACACCTCATACACCGCCCACCATTTTGGTTGCATCGAGAGCGGTCGGAAAATTCGGAGCGCAGTCCCTGTCGTTCCGCTGGTCCGCTCCATCCACAGGGTTTTGCGGTCGATTCCCTCAACGAGGAATTGCTCTTCGTTCTGGCGGAGGGACTGCTTGTCCAGAAGCGGTAACCGCGTCAGGTCTTTCCAAGAACGAATTTCCTGCCACTCCAGGCCTTTCCAATTGCTTCGATAGAAAGGGACCTCGGTCGCAGCCAGTCTGATGATACGATGAAGCTGGCCCCGCTCCCATGCCTGGCCTGCAAGAGGCGTTCGAGTCATCCAATTCTCGACTCTCCGCCTCCACTCCTCAAAACCCGGTCCGAAGTTGGTCGTCTCCAAACGCCCTGCATGGTAAGAGACGATCGCCTCCTGGACACGGAGCGGCAACCGCCAGTAGAGTTGCATTTTCCAATTGGAGTTCACAAAGGCACCTCGAGACCTTCGCCCCCTCACCTTAGTCCTCTCTCCCACTGAGGGGGAGAGGGAGGGTGAGGGGGAGGCCGGAAATCTTGGCCCATCAAGTTGAAACAGTACTAGGCCGCGCGCGACGAGGGGTCAAAATTCGACAAACGGACGCCCATTGAGCCCAGGGCTTCCGCCGCTTTCGCATCCGACAACACTTGGTACTCCTTCACCCGTTGCTCGGCATTCATCCGAAATAGAGGATGATCGCTCGTCACGGCAGGATGAACGACCAATTCGACCGCGCCGCCTATCGACTCCCATGGCAGCCGGCCCAGTACTTCTTGGAGCGCCGGTAACGTCAATTCATACCCCGGCATGTGGATCATCCCGTCAGGCATGAGCATTCCTTGTCGTTCCGCTCGCCGTGACCATGTTCCGATCATCCACCGTTTCATGGTATAGACCGGCCGCCGTACATGATAGAAAGTCGAGGATTGACGAGGGGACACGGTAAACCGGCGATGACAACGCATGACGCGAATGCCCAGTTGGAGCCCCCTATCGACGCAGAGATCGAACAATCCAGGTAGAACGTGAAAGTTCTCATGCGTGTTCCAGTAGTCCGGTTTGCCGGCGATCTCCAAAAACCTCCCGTACTGAGCGTCCAACTCTCGCCTGATCTCCTCAGGTCGAACGATTCGCTTCAGCCACCGGCGTCGGAGCTCAGGGGCGGAATGGAAGGTCCCATCCGCGCCGACCAATGTCGGAATCTGAGACGCCGGCAATACCGGCTGCCCATCCGTCAATGTCCAATGGATGCCGAGCGAACACTGCGGAAAGGTCCTGCGCAAGTTTGAGGCCTCATGGGAGTACGGCATGTTGGTCATGACACAGGTCGTCCGAACCGTTCCCGCCCGCATGCATGCCTCAATGGCCCGATTCACGGGCGGGCACATGCCGTAATCATCGGCAGTAATGATCAAGTTTCGAGTCATATGTTCCGTGCCGTCGAGTCGCGGAAGGTTTTGAACGAAGGCCGAACACCTAGTTCTGTTCCAACTTGATACGCCAAATTCACTGACTGTTTCCCCTCACCCTCCCCTCTCCCCATTACGGGGAGAGGATTAAGGTGAGGGGGATGAATTAATGCAAGGACCCGCAAAGAGGTTGGGAGACAGAACGGCTACCCAAGATGGGATCTTGTCCGGTTGATGGCTGCTTGTGAAAAGTTTGTGCGATCCACGAGTTCCATTCCGTGGACCGAGTCGTCCAAGCCGGTGTTGCAAACCCCAATTTGTCTTTTCTCCATATGATTTGCGCTGGCAAGAGATCCCTCATCGCCAGACGCAACAACCACTTGGTCCAACCGTGATGAAACTTATAGACGGCCGGGATGGAAAACACGTAATCGACGAGACGGTAATCGGTAAACGGGACTCTGGCCTCTATCGAGTGGGCCATACTATTTCGATCTTCAGCCTTCAGCAGGTACGGTAAGCTGTACTCAAGGAGATAATGGAACAACAGCTCGTTCGCATTGTCGGAAAACTTGCGCGGGATATGCTCCCACCCTTGGGATGCGATGCGGCCGAAGGCCTGACACGAACGGTTGACATCACGTCGGAAGCGCAATCGGTACGCCAAAGGCTTCATCATGGACCCGAGAGCAAAGAACGGAAGCGGTTTGACGGCTTGCAGCCCATTTTTCCACCCTCCGGCATTCCGAGCCGTCCACCTGAGCTCGGTCACCAGCTCGCCAAGACGCCCGCTTTTCAACAGATGCGTGAGGAACGAGGCCCGATTGTCCCAATAGCCGCCGAACACCTCGTCACCGCCCTGACCGTCGAGCACCACCTTGACGTGCTTCGCAGCTTCCTTCATGACCTCCCACTGCGAATAAACGGTGGAACTGCCGAAGGGCTCGTCTTGATAGTACAAGATCAGAGGGAGGGCCCGGTGATAACCTTCCTGCGATGGATAGATATAATGCGTCGTAGCGGAAGATCGATTCGTGACTAATCCGGCGAACCCGCTCTCATCGATGGGGTCGTTGGGAAAGGTTGCAGTGAATGTATTGAGGACTGTCTTTTGAGTGCCCGGCCCCAACAGCATCGCCATGATCGCCACGATCGCGGAACTATCCAGCCCCCCGGAGAGACAGGTGCCGACCGGCACGTCAGCGCGAAGACGCACTCGAACCGCATCAATCAATAGCTCACGAATGTCGGAGGCGTAGCCAAGAGCTTTCTTATGATCATATTTTCCTAGATCCCGATCGTACTCCACCCGGTAATAGCGGGACTTTTTGACTGATCCCGCTCTCAGATCGATCCAAAGGTTGCAGCCAGGATTCAGTTGATAGATCTGATCGTAGAGCGTTTCTTCGGTGTGGTCCCGGCAATGGAATGCGCAATAGTGAAACGCCTTCTCGCGATTGAGATGTTTGGGAACCACCGGCAAGGTCAGAAGAGCTTTGATCTCCGACGCGAACGCGAAGACCTCCTTGTCATGGAAGTAATAGAGCGGCTTGATGCCATAGCGATCTCTGGACAAGAACAGGATCTCCCGCTCGGCATCGAAAATACAGAAGCTCCAATCTCCGTTGAACCGCTCGACGCAACGTTCTCCCCACTGGCTGTAGGTCGCCAGAATGACTTCGGTATCGGTGTTGGTACGAAATTCATATCCGAGACATTTCAATTCTTCCCGCAATTCGAGGTAATTGAAAATCTCTCCATTGAACACGATCCACAAGCCCTTGCCGTACGACATGGGTTGGTGACCGGCCGGCGACAGGTCAAGGATGGAGAGTCGTCGATGCCCTAAATACAGGTGAGCGGGACGAGTCAAGTCGTCGATCAAAGGGAGCGTCGACGCCTGGCTCTTTCGCCCTCGACAGGCGACAGGTTCGGCACGGCCCTTTGTGAGCTCCACCGCCAGGTAGCCTTCGTCGTCCGGCCCGCGATGACGCAGCACGCTGGTCATCTCCCCGATATAGGACGGGCCGATCGCACGGACGAAACTGAGGATTCCGCTGATGGCACACATAGGAGGCTGGAGGTTGAACCTGAAAACAGAAATCGGAGAAAGAGGGTCAGCTACCTGCGCGAAGCTTTCCGAACGCGCATCGAAGGAATCACAGCGACAGACTCATCAACAAAGTCATTCGCAACAAGACCGGACATTGCCGCTGTGAGAGTTGTGGGAAAAAACCGACGGTTCGTAATTTCGGAGTCGCACTTCACGTTGAGTCTGAACAAAGGCGACATCTTCCGGCTGAGCCAACCCCTTGCCGAATAGTAGATCTTGGATGACCTGCACGTTAAAAAGCTGACGAATTGCATTGATGTTAAGAAACGCGCCTTGCATCACTTCTTCGATCAAGTTTGTCAGACCTGCCGAATCAAACTGAGGGTAGTTTTTCAAGAGCGGAAGTTCGGTCATCCAATAAGCTTCCTTGTCCACCGTCCTCACTCCCCAAGAAAACAATTTTCCTCTTGCCCAGTGCCCTAAAGGCTTGAGCGCTTTTTGGTTCACCATTCTTCCAAGGTCGATCAGACGTCTATATTTGTATTCGTTGAGAATCGGCATCGGTAAAACCGAATGATCGGCATGAGGATACTTCTCTAGACCGATCTTGTAGTCACTCAAAACTCCGATATGAGTCTTTTCGGCATGCAGATGGCGTAGCGGCAATCTCCTCAGCATCGAATAAAGCTTGTAGTCCATATACGGATAGACCGGCGTACAAGCATATCGAGCCTGCTCGAGTCTCGGACGCGTCCGGCGCTGTACGTGATAATCCCCGACATGTTCTAGAAATACGTCGAGGATGGACTGGCGCGCAATCGCCGTGAATGAGTCGTTCCATTCTTCCTTCACGTCCTCATAGGGCACCTGAAAATCAGAAGCCAAAATTCTTGCTAAGCGCTCGGGCGTAAACAGGCAGCTTTCCGCCTCCAGCATCGCCTGGGCCAGGGCCGACTTTGATTTATAGAACGATATCGGATAGGGTCCGGTGGGAATCGTTCTCGAGCATTCTTTTCCTAACATCAAAGCCGAGCACGAAGCACTCGCCTCTTTGGCCAGGAGGAAATACCCCCCTCCCGGCGCCGTCCCCTCGTTCATCACTCGAAAATCCCGATGGGTCGCGGGACATGGCCCGCGCAGAACAACTGATTTATGGGAATGCCCTAGATGCTTCGATAGAGACCCGGCTATTCGATTATCCGGGTCGCGGTCCGCATCGCAGAAGGTAAAATTCGCGTGCCCAAGACCTTGGGTATGCAAGGAAGCCAACAATAGGCGGGAGTCCATACCGCCGCTCAGCCCCAAGCCCATCGGATGGCCGAGACGGCGGTGAAGTCGTACAACGGTCTCATCCAAAGACTCCCGAAAATTATGGATGGAGGTCTTGAGCGACCATGATTGGCGTTCAATCGGCTTTCGAATGTCTTCAACCTGAGTTCTCCCATCTATATACGAACGAACCTGCCGTCCCCGCTGTAATAGAGAGACGTTCTTCAACCAAGTTCTCCCTGCCATCGGATAGCCGATGGTCAACATCTCAGCCAGCGCCATGGTATCCCACTCTTTGGGCCCGGCATCATAGCCGCGGAACGCCCAGATATTTCCCGTCACCACGAATTGGTCCGCGGAAGAGAGCCAGTAGATTGACCGAATTCCCAATTGATCCCCGAACGCATACGCGCAAGTCCGCTCGGCATCGACATAGACCCCCGCGTAAGCCCCGTTTAACTCCACGAGCGGAATTCTGGGAGTTCTTGCCATGTGCCGGGCGACGTAGGAGGCGAGCGCAGGATTCTCTCCTTTTGGCAAGGGAACTCCTGGAAGATCATCATATATATCTCCCTCGATGAGACAGAGTTCCTTGCCGTTTGTGTAAATCGACCAACTCGTCAACGCGGCACAGTGCTCGGGAACCAACATGCCCCAAGCCAATTGAGCATCTCCACCGATGACGCCCGAATCTCCATACGGACCGCAGGCATGCGAAAGCATGCTCGTGACAATCTCTCGCGCATTTATCCCGATTCGAGGTTTTTTCAGCCAAACCAGGGTCAGCAAGGGGAACTGATTCAGTGGCGGCATTGCGTCACCGTTCGAGATCGGAGATTGAGGGGGGCTGAGTATCCTGGCGATTCTCGAGAAGTGGGATGGCCCACTCTCCAGTCGTCTTTTCCTTTAAGTCAGGGCAGGCAAGAAGGTGATGCGGTGACGCAGTTTCTGATAGGCCGTTCGCGGCCCCATTTTCCCGACGTTGCACATCAAAAACAGCATGTTCTCGAACACCATCCGTCGCTTCATCTTGTGTTCTAGCTTCAAGGCATCGGAGTCGTCGGGGCTATGAGCGGCGTAGTCGTGAATACGAGCAGAACTCTCCTCTATTCTTCTTAGAATGCGAGCCGATACCCGAGAATTAGCCGGTTCAGGCTGGAAGCTCCCATTGATGGCGACCGGAATGAATTTGGGCTCCGCTACCTTTCCTGACACGATCGAACATTGAAACACAGCCGTTTCCCGCAAGCGCTTTTGCCAATCATCAAAGAGAAAATTCCCCAGGCTATAGACGATATAACATTGTTCGCGCCATTCCACGCCCTGAAGCACATGCGGGTGGTGCCCGAGAACCAGGTTTGCCCCGGCCGCTGCGATCGCGTGCGCCTCTTCGACAACTCGCCGCGGGGGAACCAACAAATATTCGTTCCCCCAATGAACCGAGACGATCAGGAAGTCCACCGCGTCGCGGAATTGCTGCACCTCCCTTGCCATTTCAAGAGGGCCGGGGACCGCCAGGGCTTTGTAATCTTGCTTATCGTTCTTGGACGGAATCCAGGTGTATCCGAGCCAGCCGATTTTGAGACCCTTGACCTCTTGGACAAGAGGCTTAGCGATTCGTCCCTGGTCGCGCTCGCCCACAATCGCGATTCCGGCGGCTTCCAGATTGCGGAAGGTCTCCCGCATGGGCGTAAGTCCGTGTTCCCCCGTATGGTTGTTGGCGACGCTCATCACGGTAAACCCCGTGTCATGCAGACTCTCGGCGAACGATGGGACGCCACGAAACGCCATGGTATCCGAATCCCTCGGGTCTGCTCCGACATCGGAAAGGACGCCTTCACAGTTTCCAAACACGATATCCCCTTGCCGAAGAAGGCCTGAGATACGCCGAAAGTGAAAGTCAGGACCCTTCATTCGCCCGAGCGCTCCCACACCGAACCCCGTGCACATGCAGTCTCCCGGGCAAATATCTCCGACTGCGAGTAGTGTAATTGGTTCACGCTGCGGCATGACTGGCTCTGTATGATCCGTCTTTGACGGTTTGAGGTTGCGCTCGGGAATTAACCCTGATTCGACACCCTCTTCGGCATGAGAGTCTCGACCCCCGTGGAGGAGGCGTTGCTCCCATCCTGAAGCGGCTGCCGATAGGGAAGAACGAGAATGTTGCGCGTTGACGGCAACATTTCCAGCCCGCGGGCCTCGGGTATCTCTCTTTCGAACAAGAAACTATGTAGAGCTTGCACATTGGCCAACTGCCGAAGCGCATTCATGTTCCAAAACTTTCTCCCCCGATAGTCGTTCAAGAGGTCTTCAACCGCATTCCAGTTGACGACCGGACAGTGTTTGAGTTTTTTGAGTTCGCTCTCGAGAGGGCCGTAGATCTGACACGGTTCACCTCCGAACAGTCCCCTCAGCTCCCGAAATCTCGTTTGCAAAGGGAGCAGACCCTTGGCCTTCAGCACCCTTCCGAGATGGATCACATGTCGAATCCGATATTCGTATTTGAGCGGCAGCCGTACGAACCGCGTGTGCGCCGAAGGCAAATCCTCCAGGCCGGTCCCGTAACTTTCCAGAAGCGCCGCATGAGCTTGTTCCCCATCCAGGTGAGAGAGAGGCAAGCTGCGATAGGCCGTATAGACGCGATCATCCATGTAGGGATACACCGGTTGACAGTACCAGCGGATCTGATCGATGCGAGGCCGGGTGCGGCGCTGCAGTCGATAGTCCAAGACATGGTCCAAGTAGACGTCCATTATCGTGCTTTGGTCGATTTCTTCAAACGATGCCCACCATTCATCCAAAATGCTTTGCCAGGACGGACACGCTGATCTATCGAGCAGGCGGCGAATGTCGTCATAGGCGAACAATTTCATATAGACCCGCAGGAGGTGCGCGGAAAGCTCCTGCTTGGTCTTGACCCTCAAGGGTTGAAACGGTCCTATTGGAGCTCCTGCGAATACGTCTCCGGCGTACCCAACCATCAGGGCGCGAACATCCTGTCGGGCTCGAGCCGCCATGTCGATAAAGCCCACCCCGCCGGATTCTCCCTCATTGATCAACCGATACTCGGTGAGATTGCCCGGCGAGTGACCGTTAGGAACGATGGTTTCGTGCGGAGTTCCTATAAGATGAGCCACTTCGGTCGCGAGCGCATGATCCTCCAGCTCCTGCGGGCTCAAGAAAAAGGTAAAACCCTTGTGATGAATGCCCTGCGTCGATAACGATGCCAGCAACAATCGAGAGTCCAGGCCTCCGCTCATCCCGATGCCGACCGTGGATCCCAATTGATCAGCCAGCCCTTTGATCGTGTGATCGAGCGTGTATCGCAACACCTGGACCGAGGTCTTCAATGACCACGATTGGCGCTGAATCGGCTTCGCTACCATCTTCTGAGAGCACCGGCCATCGGCAAACGCGCGCACGACACGTCCGCGCTGGAGATGTCGCACGCCCTCAAGCCACGTCCGGCCGGCAAGCGGAATTCCCAAGGTCAGCATTTGCCCGAGCGCCATCGCATCCCAACGTCGCGACAACCCGGTGCATCCACGATACGCCCAGAGATTTCCGGTGACGATGAAGCGGCCACGGTCCGAAAGCCAGTACACCGGCCTGGTGCCGGTCTTGTCGGCAAACGCAACGGCCGAAGCACGCCGATCAACATAAAAGCCGGAGAACACGCCGTTGAGATAGGGCACCGGTTGTTCGGGATTTCTCCTCAGATGAGCAGCCGCATATTCGGCGAGACCGGGATTGTTACCCGGCTTCAATTTGAGGTCCGGCAGGTCGTCATAAAAACTCCCTTCCACCACGCAGATCTCGCGCTCCGTTTCGAGCATGGACCAGCGGGTCAAGGGACCGTAGCTTTGAGGGATCAGCAGGCCCCACGCACATTCCGAGTCTCCGCCGATCAGGGCGCTCGCGCCGAAGGGCCCCCACGCATGGCGCAGCATGGATTGAACGATCCGCGCAGCGTCTTCCCGTTCCGGGCCGCGATCAGTCAGCCACACAAGGACGAGCAGTGGAGTCTGATGCTGGGGAGGATGCGTCGATTCCTTGGGATTCATGTGTTACCTACCTCCCAGTAAAGGAGAAACCGACATCCATGCTGAAGGGATCGCCCGGACAAACGTCTCCCGTCTCGACCAAGCGGAGATGGCGTCATGCTGCCGCACCGGACTTCCTCTTTTCCGCCAACTGCGACAGGCACTGAACGGCGGTCGCCATGTTCGACGCCATGTTAAAGCGCTCGTTCACCACTTGGACGCCTCGTTTCGCGACTTCCTCGCGTCGCTCGCGATTCGCGGCGAGTTGCTGCAAGGCATCGGCCAACCGCTCAACATCTCCCGCCTTCACCAGAACGATGCCTCCGGTCCGCCCTTCTGCTTCCCTGACCGGCGGAATATCGAAGGCCACGACTGGAATCTTCATGGCCATCGCTTCCAGCAAACTGTTGGGCATGCCCTCCTGGGGGCTTGTGAACGCGAAGATGTCAGCGGCGCAGAGGTATTCCCACACGCGATCTCGATTGCAAGCCGGCAGGAGCTTGACCGTCGCGCCGAGTCGGTCCTCCTCGCCGAGTCGTTTCAGAACGACGTGGGAATCATCGAGCGACGGCACCGACCCGATCAGGACCCCCCTGACCTTCGGAAAGACCTTAATGGCTCGGGACAGCGCTTCAATCAGCTCCAGGACTCCTTTCGATCGGGAAATCCTTCCGATGCTCATGATCACAATCTCGTCGTCTTCAATTCCCCACTCCATCCGATAGCGATGTCGGAGATCCGTTCTGGCCAACGATGGGGGCAGGGGGATGCCACGCGGAAGGACCCTATGTCCTCTTACAGTCATCTCCGTCATGGGAAGTTGCAGCAGCTCTGCGCCTTCCTTCAGAGTTTCTCTGCTTTGATAAAACACGGCATCGAGTTCAGACAGCGCCCTTGTTATGACTGTTCGCGACCCCGGTGATGAAGGAGCATGACCCGTGATCCATCCCACGGTAGGTAGCCCAAGATGCCGCCCCAACCGCCAGGACATCACCGCAGTTCCGATCAAATCGAACGCGAGAATTCCATCGAACCCGACCGTCCTGTGTCTCGTGGAAGCCAACTGAGCGGTTCCGAGATACGCGAGCCAGTCAACGCTCAATGCATTAGCGACATACGGAATCTGGAAATAAGAGGGACGATGGACGTTCACCCCTCGTCGAACCTCGAAGTTCGGCAAGCTCTTGTACCTTTTCCACCGTGCCACCCACTCCGAGAGAATGGGAGGAGCGATGGGACGTGGAGTGAAGACTTCAACTTCGTGCCCCTGGTCTTGGAGATTCATGACGCAGGCTTCGTTAAAGACCCCTGATTGCGGGTAGAACCGATCGGGATAATTCGAGGCCAAAACAAGAATCTTCACGTCGAATCACCTTGAAAAATGTGACTCAACTTTGCACGCCGACTGGTGCGAGCAACGGTAAAGTCGTTTTACTCGACTCGTCGCTGACCACCCTTCAGCGAGCTGGGCGGCATCACCTGGGCTCTAGCATGAAATAGTTTCCCAGGGACGTACCCTTTCGAGACGATGTGGTTGCCTGCCCGTGAATCGGGCACGAAGGATGTTTGTCGAACTGACGTAACGGCACCGGCCGACGCACTGGCACACGAGAGCGCAAGGACATACCAAAAACTTTTCATCAAATGGTCGGTCCCGGCCATATTGCCCACCACCACAACCATCCACAATGAGAATGGAATAAGGCCCAGGTGACCGGTCCGTCTCTTCCAGGCAGTCCATCCACACCAGCCGATTCCGAATAGGAATGGCGCCGCCCCTATTACCCCTACCTCCAAAAGCAAATGCAGGTACAAATTGTGGGCATCTCTTTCGTCATGCCCGGGTATTCGCAGACCCAATTGATGCC
Organism: Nitrospiraceae bacterium; assembly: GCA_037446055.1. GTDB lineage: Bacteria > Nitrospirota > Nitrospiria > Nitrospirales > Nitrospiraceae > JBBIJI01. Next base: position 139,566 of record JBBIJI010000001.1, on the reverse strand, counting down.
ACATCTCTACAGGGTGCCAGCCGAGCAACGGCTTTTGAAGGACCATGGAGATGGCGACAGCGAAAATATTTTCTCGGCCTGACATTGCCCCTGTAGCCACGGACTGATCCAGCCGGGCCGTCATGCTGGCATCTGTGAGCACCATGTAGCCGAATCCGAGCGCTATGACGGCAACCAAGAGCCACGTCATGGCCTTCTGTTTCAACTGAGAAGACGATGCGACGTTCACCAGGATCCCCAACCCACAGATGATGACAGCAGTCCGGCAACCCGTTTTGATCATGCTGCTTAATACCGGTATCACCGAGGCCAATAATATCAACTTTATTGCCCAGTGTTTGTAGACCGGGTTGAGCCAGAGGCCGATGAGCGCAACGGCCCCAAGGGCCAGGAACACCCCCAGGGTGTTGGGGTTGTATCCCAAAGCCGATAGTCTCGGGCCGGTTTCCATACGCACGATCTCGTAAAAGCCCGGCAGGTGCACCAACATGGCACAAGCCAGAAAAAGGGTCGATCCGGCGAAGGCCACAACGGAATGTCGAGCGAGTTCTCGATCCCGCAACAACCCCGAAGCGATCCAGAAAATGAGCACAAGTTGAACAAGAGTAAAGAGGATGTAAACCATCCGAGAGATTAAGTCGGGAACCGCCAACCCATGGAGAATCCAGATCGCCAGATAGATTGCAAAGCCCCACAGCGGAACCGGCCATTGAGGAAACGATTTGCGTCCTGGGATGTGGGACAAAGCAGGGTTGTAAAACACGAAATAAACGGCAAAGAAGAGGAGTCCGGAGATCTTGGACAAGGTCAGCGGACCAAGCTTGTAGCCCTCGATCGGAATCGAAAACACGAATGCGATGAATGCCCAGTACACCGGCCGCGGTATGTCCGAGCTACGCGTTACGGCCGTCACTGGTCTAAAGCGAAGGGGGATAGGAGTTTGCATCTTGAATTCGGTGACTGCGCCTGCTTACGCGAGCTTCTCAAGAGCAAGACCAGGCTTCGTCGCGCAAGGCTCCAGTTGAAATTGTCTCATCACAGACTCAGAAACCTCATGTTCATATCGGAACCAACTTTCCAGAACGTATGCGTACCATAAAAAGGTAGGAGAACAGTTCAAGTCTTGGGAGGGCTCTTTCCAGAGTCGCTCAATCCGAACCCATCCGTCGCGTTGGAGACAAGATTCCTTTAGTACGGGGGCAATCGTCGGCTGCCACTTCCTTATCCACCGATGAACAGGCACACCAAAGCCTCGTTTTTTACGATCGGCCACTTCCGGACTTATTTTTCGACGAGTCAGCTCCCGCAGAACAGCCTTCAATTTCAATCTGTGGAGTCGGACGTCCGGAGCAAGACGGGAGCCCCACTCCCACATGACGTGGTCGAGGAATGGGGAGCGGGCTTCCAGTCCATAATTCATGGTGGCGCCATCCACCTTGGGAAGATATTGGCCGATGAATCTCGTGTTCTGGTGGAGGCCCAAGAAATCCCTGAAGACGCGCCTCCCTGAATTATGAACCCATGCGCCGTTGGAATGATCCCTCAGGGCATGAAGAGTTCTGTGACCGAGAATCCCCTTTTGCCGGCATTCTCCTAGCTCACCTTCTTTTTCGCGGACGGCATCAATCCCTGCCGTAGAATAATCCAACAAGGCGGCGGCACGCCTGAAGACTCCCTTTCTCGGGACGATATTTCTGCAGCTCATCCAACCTTTCGCCAATGCCTCGGGCAGACGACGACCGATTCGTTCCGCTATCCACATATTCAGGTGCTCGGGATACCCCAGAAAAAGATCGTCGCCGCCGTCACCGGTCAGCAAGACTTTGACGTTTTCGGCCATGGCGTGGGATACGCGCAGCATTCCGAGCGCTGATTCGCAGGCAAAGGGTTCCGAATAGGCCGATACCAGCTCGTCCACCTTGAGATCATGGTTGCCCGATATGTTGACGATCTGATGATCAATGCCCAAAAGCTGGGCAGTTCGTCTCGCGTCCCGTGATTCATCCCACTCGTCCCCCGGCGTCCCCACCGTGAAGGCGGTAACTTTTCCCCCCAGACGAGCAACAGCCCAGCACACCAACGCGGAGTCGATTCCGCCGCTCAACAGCGCGCCAACCGGAACATCCGCTTCGAGACGCAGCCGGACCGATTCGAGCAGCAGATCTTCGGCAACCTCAACAGCTTCTTGGAATGAGACCGGTTTCTCGGCCTCCTCCAAGAAAGGCAATTCCCAGTATCGACGCTCCGACCATTCCCCATTCTTCCATTGAATAATGGCTCCGGCCGGAACCTTCCTCACCTCCCGGTACACGGCTTGGTCATCGGTCACGAACCCGTACCGCATGAATTCAAGAATTGCATCGTCGTTGATCGTTCCTGCGAATCCTCCCGCGCGCAGGGCGCGCGTCGTTGAGGCGAAGGCCATCGTTCCGTTGGTCGCGCTGAAGACAAGCGGCTTGACGCCCAATCGATCGCGCACAAGAAACAGTGACCGCCTGTGATCATCCCATAATCCGAACGCGAACATTCCCCGAAGTCTTCTGACGAGTTCGAGCATCCCCCATTCCGCATAACCATGAAGCAGCACCTCTGTATCGGTCCGGCTCTTGAAGGCGTAGCCCTTTTTGGCAAGATCCTCCCGCAGTTCCTTGAAATTGTAGATTGCTCCGTTAAACACGACGCCCACATGACCGTCTCGCGACAGCATAGGCTGATGGCCCAACGGACTCAGATCAAAGATGGCCAGGCGTCGATGGCCCAGTACGACACCATCCCACGAAGCGATCCCCGCATCATCCGGACCCCGGCGAGCAAGGGCCGCCAACATTCTTTGCATCGAGGTTTGGCCCCGATCAGGTTCAAATGAACCTATGATTCCCGCAATTCCGCACATAATGTGTTCGTGAGACCGATGACCTAACTTAGGCAAGACGTGGAGATAACTTCGACGCGTGCTCCCGTGAAGACACGAGAGGGTGAGTTCTCTGGCCGATCCATTGTTCCAAGCGGTGCGCATGCTGCTTGGCCAAACGCGAACGGGCTTCTCTTAAGGCGCCGTCGACCAGCCTGCCTGCCAATGCAGGATTTTCCACAATCTCCACGATGGCTTTGGCTAAAGCTTCCGGAGAGTCTTCAGTGACAGGATACGCCCATCCGCCGTTGTTGGCCGATCTCACGTGATAAGAGTCTTCTGGAGCAAACACGAGGATCGGGCGGCCGGAAACCAAGTACTCCAATAATTTTGTGGAAAACACCGTCCGCACTTCGTCCTTGGAGCAATTCTTATGAGATAACGGCGCAACCAGAACGTGGGACTCTGATTGCAATCGTTGCACCTCTTTACGGCTGACGTACCGTACTTGAAGCCTGGAGGAGGCTATTCCAAGGTTGCGCAGCGTGTCGGCATCGCTCGCCGTGCAAAACACCAATTGGTAATCTCCGGGCAGCAGTTCCGATGCAGCAGTCAGTACCTTGAGCGCATCCTGATTCATGGCCGGATCCACGGCGCCAACGAACAAGACCGTGGGCTTCTCCAGCTTCGGCAAGACCATGTGAGTCGGCGCGCGCCGGAAGTCTTCCTCAGAAATCGCGTGCGGCAGCAGAAAGGAGACACTTCCATATTTTTCCCCGTAGTGTTCCTGCATCGCCTCCGTCATGCACAAGAGGCCGGCCGAATTCTTCAGGATCACCGGTTCCCATTTCTTGGCAAACTTCCCGGCGGCGCTGTCGGGTCGAAGGTTCTCCGTCCATAGGTCATGCATGTGCGGGAAAAAGGGAATGCCTGATTCCCGACAGGCCAGAAACCCAGCGACAAGAAACACGTCCCAGGGGAACGTTCCGATCACCGCCTTCGGTTGATAGCGCCGGAGATACTTCTTGATTTCCCATTTTATGGCCAGAGCCGCCCAATACGGGTTGCGAATCCTCAGATGAGAGTGAATCTTCGGAACATACTTTGGAACCAGCAACTGACGGCTCTCACACGGAGAAAGGAAAGCGGGGTCTGACTTGGAAAAGTAATCGTTGCCGGCAAGAACCATCGCCCTCCCCGGGTAACCGGACAAGAGATTCGCCATCAGGATGGAACTACCGGATACCCGCGGCGGGAAGCTTCCTGATACGACCATGAGGAGGTCATTGGAATTGCATTCTTGACCCATGTGGTTAATCACAGTGGTACTCTCTGAATAAGTGGGGTTGATGATCTTGCTACGACCAATCGCGCGGCTTTTATTATCCCAAGAGCCCTCGGGCTTTCAGTTCAGCCCACGCGCTGTCGACCCCGTCCTCGGCTTCGCGCTGCTCCTTCACCCAGGTGACGAGCTCCGGAACGCCGTCCTTGAACGTCGCCGTCGGGGCCCAGCCCAACAACTTTGCAGCCTTCGTAATGTCCGCAAAGCAATGGCGAATATCCCCTTGCCGATATTTTCCAACCACAGTGGGGGCAATATCCTTCCCCAACTCTCTCGCCAGCATCTCCGCAATTTCCAGCACGGTGATATCCGTTCCAGAACCGATGTTCATCGCTTCACCGGGCACGGGGTGCTCTGCAGCCATCACAAATGCCCGGGCGACATCTTTGACGTGCACGAAATCACGTTTTTGATATCCATCTTCAAACACAAGGGGGCTGCGGTCATTGAGCAAGCGGCCACAGAAGATCGCCGCGACACCTGTGTAAGGATTGGAAAGAGCCTGGCGCGATCCAAACACATTGAACAATCGAAGGGCAGTGGTCGGAATGCCGTAGGCCTTTCCAAGGCAGAGGCACATCTCTTCCTGATCCTTCTTGTTGATGGCGTAGATGGACGTGGGTGCGAGGGGCTTCGATTCATCGGTGGGAATGGGGATGAGCGACCGTCCGTCGAGAGATCGGTGCTCCCAATCGCCTTTCGCCAATTGGGCTTCCCCGCGAAGCCCGGGCGTGCACATTTTCCCGTCATGTGTCCGATAGAGCCCTTCTCCATACGCCGACATCGAAGAAGCGACGACAAAACTGTTCAGCCGGAGCTTCTTGTCGACGATGACTTGCCACAATACGGCTGTCCCTAGATTATTGGTCTTACAGTAGTCAACGATCTGGTACATCGACTGCCCCACGCCGACCGCCGCAGCCAGGTGAATAACACATTCCATCCCATCGAGGGCTTTTTCGACTGCGACCGGATCCTCCACCCGCCCAACCATCAATTCAGCTCGAGCATCCAAGTAGCTCGGCCGTTGTGGATTGGCTCCATGCACTTGAGGAACCAGCGCATCGAGGATCCGGACCTGATGGCCGCGTTCCAATAAATAGTCGATCGTATGCGACCCGATGAACCCTGCTCCGCCTGTGACGAGCACTTTCATGTCAGCCTTTCCTTTCCTGGATATGAAGACATATTCCCCATTACAGTACGCAGTACGTCAGTGAACCACGGGATTGCGGATCCTTTCAGGCAATTGCGCAAGGCAGGAAAAACTTCAACTTGTCAGAGTGCGGTCGAGGTACTCCCACCAAACGGCAATCGATGGCTTCGCGCGCCGGATATCTGCAGGATTACCGACCTAGGGCTATGGATCCGAGGCATCTAGATACCGGTCCGCTTCGGATTCGTTTCACCCGCCTGCATCCGTTAGATCAAAGGATTTTAAGAACGGTGTTCTCTCGACCGACATAGACGATGGGAAAAGATTGATTTGGCCTGACTTCTTTCCAAGCTTGTTCTGAGTCCTTTACCTGGGTATTCAGAAGAATTACATATGAGAAGCCGCTCGAGAGATAAAATCGCCAGATCTCCGGCGTCCAGGCTTGAGAGGCGAGCATCAATTCCTTATCGCCTTGCACTTGAGGGCGATGAGTCCATAGCCATTGCATTTCCTGGGCGCTTTCGGAATTCAACAAATGCTCGATTTTGAGGAACAGTCGATAGCCTTCCCACTCTGCGACGGCAATCCGTTTCCCCACTGTGACGTTTTCATTCAGCCACTGCGCCACGTCGTAGCCTACCTTCCGAGAATATTTGCTTTCGCGATCATCAACACCAACCGCGTATCGGAGTCCATACACCACGGACCGCGAATCGAAAATCAGCCACAGACACACGATCATGATGCCGGCATTCATCAGCCTGGCGCCCCAACGACCACCTTGTACGCTGCGTTCTGCGAGTACAAACGCCATCCCGAGCGGCAATGCCAGTAAGCCAAGTGGAACCAGTAAAAACCTGGTAAAGAGAACAAACGGCTCAATGAGCAACCATGTTCCAAGAGCGACCATGCCCATCGCACCCACGACCCAGATACCGGGAGGGATGGCTCGTCGTATCGACAGGATGAACACAAAAGGGACAAGTCCAACATACAAAGGGGAAAGATTCCCTAACATGTCCGGACGCTCGGAAAATGTCCAAACAAACGGATAGAGGAGCAGATCCAACCCTGACAGGTTATTCCTCCCCTGGCCCATGAGATCAAACATATCGGCCCAGAAAGTCCCGCGACACCCTATGAGAGGAGCGAACGGACACCCGACCGACAGCCAGTTCTTAACGAACATCGGTGCCGCGGTCATAATCGACGCCAACCCGGTGTAGACAAGAGGCTGGAGCATGGCTTTCCGCCATCGTCTCTTGTACCGTCCGGTCATTGAACCAGGCGTTGTTGTCTTCGCGGTCCAATACAATCCCAGGATAATGGCCGGGAGGAGAATGACATTGGTATAGCGGCTGGCGATTGACCACCCCAGGAATCCACCAGCGAGAAGAAAAGCCTTACGACCCACTTCTGGAAAGAGGAGCAGGCTCCAGAATGCCGCTACACCATATTGGGCCCCGCCGATGTCGGCCTTCCCCCCGCCCATGACATGAAAGAACCCGTCCGTACTGAGTAGCAGCAGCATTGCGATGAGGCCGACTCGCACCTCCCCCGTTACCTTCCATGCCAGACCCCCTACACCCAACAGTAGGCTGACCGCACATACAGAATCCCAAGCAAGGACGGCGGTTTCGTTCCCGATCGCGAACAACGCCGCCCAGTGCATTTCGACTTGCAGTGGGTAGAGCCCATTGTGCGGGGATAGGTACGGTTGCAACTGAAACACGTGACTCGCGGCAATGCTTAGCGGCGACACTAGATACCACATCAATGCATCGTCGATATCGGTAGGAGCCAAAGCTGAAATCGACTTCATCACAACAACGCCGAATATCGCCATGGAGAGAAATCCGTACCAGGGCCCTAGTGAAACCGCCCACCGTGCTCCGCGTAGGAGTTCAACCACGTTCAACATCGTCCCTCGAATGTCATTCCTCAAAACAAGCACGCCACTACTCAATGCTCCCCATGTGATGACCCAAACAATCCAGGGGTAAAAGGTTCCCGTCATGGCGACAAAGAGCCATACGATGCCGAGCACCCCTTGGCCCAGCACAAAGCCTAGCCATCCGACTTCGATGCTCTTCAGGAGAGAAATGCCCTCCTGGCCTGTCCGATTACCCACGAGCAGCTTCCACAATCCCATGCCGAAGATCATCACGACCACAAGATAGACCGCGGCAACGCCGATTCCGGAGAGAACTTGTAAGGTTTGAGTTTGAACCATAGCCGATCGATGATCCTAGTGGAAAATCCTCCCAACCCATTGCGACACAGGGGTTGAGACTTTTCTGTCAAAGGCCAACACGATGTAGATGATGACGACGCAATCAAGCCAAATCGTGGCGAGGAGTCGGCTCATAGCTGAATTGATCACGTGTCTATTTCCCATCATTCGTCCGCAGGCGTTCCCGAATCTGGGACGGCTCTTAGGGGAGACCAGAGGCAGTGAAGTTCCAGCCGGCTACCGACTGGTTGTCGGGAGAGTCTCAGCCGTACGATTGAGCCCCCTGGGCGCCTGTGTAGTGTTCAACGTAGGAGCGCACCCACTTGCGGCAGATACCCGTGCGAGGGAAACAGCATCACGAGCCACGTCGCCCATTTTTAAGCCAATCTCTCAAGCGTGAGGCCATAAACTCTTCTGTTTTCTGTAATGATTCCTTCGTGCATCCTCCAATATGAGGAGTAATGATCAGGTTATCGTGCGTTCGCGCATATTCCACCAGGGGATGCGCTGGACCGAGACCCACATGCTCCCGGCTCAACACGTCCAATGCCGCTCCGCCGAGAGCACGAGACTCGAGAGCTTCCAGCAGGACCTGCTCATCCACCAACTCCCCTCGCGACGTATTGATGAAGTAGGCCCCCTCTTTCATCTGCGCGAATTCTCTTCGACCAAACAGCCCTCGATTCCCTTCGTGATAATTGACGTGCAGCGTCACAATGTCTGACTCACGGAGCAGCTTCTCGAGCGGCACCAGCATGGCCCATGGATCGAGGGTTGCTGCGTGCGCGTTAGGATCGGCGACGAGAACCTTTGCTTCAAAGGCATGCAGGTACCGTGAAACGATCTTCCCCAAGCGCCCGTAGCCGACAACCCCGATCGTTTTTCCATACAGCTCTCCACCCTTGAACTCGTCTCGGTTCCATTTGGACGCTTTGACATGATCACATGCGGCGGGCAACCGACGAATGAGCGCAAGCATCAGTCCGATGGTATGCTCCGCCGTCGCGCGAACGGTCTTGAGAAACTCGCTCTCTCCTTGAAGCGACAGCACCTTGATGTTGCGTTTGCGTACTTCGTCCAAGTCGATGTGAGTCAACCCGGTCGTGGGAGTGACCAGGACACGCAGACGCGGAAAGTGATCGAGGACTTCGCGATCGATGTAATTCCGTAACCTCACCCACACAATGGTGGTCTCTCCATCAGCCCTGAGCAAGGCCTCACGTTCCAAATCCGCGCACCGGACCTCGCCGAGAGCGTTTAACGTCGCAATCACGTGAGAGGAAAGGTCACGGGACTCGACAACTAGAATCTTGTGGCGTTCGGTTGACATGCGAAGCGCAGAAGTTGCTCGGCCAAGAATAAGTCCAGTTCAGTATCGATGTTGCACGCCCGTTCGGGAGGAATGATCCAGGCACGACAGTCCTTCCCTTTGACCGAGTTCTGCTCCATGAGTACATTCGTCTTTGTGACATAGACGGAGCCTTCGCGAAGGTACATTCTGGGAAGGTCCTGACGCCTCTGCCCTTCGAACTGTTCGCAAAATGGAGGATCGATCACTCTCAAATTCTCGTCGATGAACTTCATCCGGGCCGGATGCTTTTCCCCGACATCGACGAAGCCTATGACGGAATCCGCACCGGACCTCTCCAGTAGGTCGATCGCTCCATCGATATCCTCCGGGCGCCGAAGAGGATTGGTCGGTTGGAGAATGAACACGGCGTCGTAGCGTTCTCCGAGATCGGCGAGCTTTCTCACGACGTCCTGGATGACAGGGATCGTCGGAGTGTCATCCTGCGCCAGATGCACCGGCCGCATGAAAGGCACATCCACTCCCCAGGCTCTCCCCACGACAGCAATTTGGTCATCGTCTGTTGAGAGGACTACCCTCGACAGACGCCGCGAAGACAACGCGGCCTCGATGGTATACGCCAAGAGCGGCTTGCCAAGAAGGGGGGTAATATTTTTCCTCGGGATACCCTTCGAACCACCCCTGGCGGGAATGACACCAAGCACCGTCATGTGTCCTGCTACTCCCCTCTCCCCCACCATCCGTTATCTAATCCGTGCATGAGCCGCGAGGGCCAACGCGGCCGCCTTGGCCTTGTGCACGGCCTCGACATGCCTGTCCACTCCGTTCTTGACCTCTTCGTCATTCGCGATGAAGAACCTCTTCTGAATGTACGGATCCAAGCCGGCCAAGGCATTCGCGATTTGCGCTGCGACATAGCCGTTTCCATACAAGCGGCTCGGCTCATACTTCCCATGACGAAGTTGCATCCGAATGGCCGGCGTAATGGCGCTCGCTTGTGCAGGAACCGGGACGACATGGACGTCCCGCTCCCGCCCGTCTTGGCGGTTTCCGACAAGAACGACAGGGGTTCCCAAGAAGCTTGCATCTCTCACAAAGCTGCTTGAATTGCCCACGGCGCAGGCCGTGTGGGCCAGCACTCTCAAGTAATCTTCCGGTTGGAGATTGGTGATGGTCCGCAACCACGACATCTTCTTGTGATCGCGCCATATCCGGATTTCCTTGCTGATATGGTCGGACCCGGCGTCGATATTGGGCCACAGTAACACGGTGGGCAGTTTCACTTCGGTGAGCGACTGCAGTACCTCCTGTATCTGGCCCAACTCGCTTCCATACTCCGTGGTCGTGGGATGAAAGACGACCACGAGAAACGGCTGTTCAGGATCGATGACGGCCCCGCTTCCCCTGCCGTTCAACACGCTCGGGTCGAGACGACGGTCCAACATCCTCACGATATCCCCGCTGGGGCAGCCCACTCCCAGGATGGTCTCGGGCTTTTCTCCCATCCGGACCAAGTTTGCCGCGGCCACCCGAGTGCTCGGAAAATGAAACTGGGCGAATTTGGAGATAGCATGGCGCGTACTTTCGTCGATCGAGCCTGAGACCTCTCCACCCTGAATGTGGACGATGCACAGATTCATGAATGCGGCAGCCACTGCAGCCGCCAGCATCTCATATCGATCGCCGATCAACAGCACGAGATCGGGCTTCAGCCGATGAAACTCGTTCGCAAACTCGACTATCCCGAACCCGACGGACTTTCCCATCGTCATCGGGGTGGAGCCCTCAAGCTCGATGAAGATCTCGCCGTCTACGGGGAACCCGTCCTGCTTGACCACTTGCACGGGGTATTGGAACCGCTCCAAGACCATCGTGCCGCCCGCCACGACCTGTAAGGTCAGCTCGGGGTGATCCTGAATGGCTCTCATCACGGGCTTCATTCTCCCGTAGTTCGCGCGGTCCACCAGTACGACGCACACTTTCCTTTTCATAGATATATCCTTATTCCAATCAAAGCCGGGAACCTTCTACGGTGCGGCTTTTCTTACGCTGACTGGCGAATGTTCGAGAATTGGAGAAAACGTGGAGTGAGTAGCTTCGGATGATGCGCCCGGAGCTTTGAATCGCGCCCGTTAAAGCCTAGAAGACCTGCTCAACCAGACGACGGTACGGACCCCTCAGAGAAAATCCGCCTCTTGGAGAACCTCGTTGGCCTTGATCGTCCGCTTTAACCTCTTACCGAGAAACTCGGGGAGTCGTCGGACGGGAATCCCCGTGCCCGGTTTCTTTCCTGTCACATCCTCTGCTCGCAGGACCGTGCCGGCCTCCAGGTCTCTGATCGCCACGATGCTCTTCGTGAACAGCTTCCTCATCTGATCCATGTCTTGGGCAACCCGATCTTTCTCGAGCGGGCGCTGCGTCATGACTTCGATAAACCGAATACCCTCCACGAGTTGCCGCAACTCGGAAAAAGTGATGGAGGCCGGGACATCTGGCCCGAACATGTCCTTGCTGAAGATGACATGCACCTCGAGGACGTCGATCCCTAACATTGCAGCAGCTAGTCCGGGGTATATGGTCCCGGAATGATCCGATAGACCGACGGCGCACCCATAGCGCTGCCGAAAAAGGGTCACGAGATTCAAACCGACCTTCTCCGGCGGACACGGGTATTCGGAAGTGCACTGAAGAACGGCCAGCGGCGCGCCGTGGCTCTTGATTAATTCGACCGCCTCGTCGATCTCATGAAGATAGTTCATGCCGGTCGATACAAGGACGGGAAGCCTCGTTCGAGCCATCCCGGCCAGCATGTCGGCGTTGTTCACTTCACCGGAAGGCACTTTCCAAGCGTCGACGCCGACCTCATTCAAGAGGTTCACCGCCTGCTGGGAAAATGGCGAGCTCAGGAAGGCCAGCCCTCGCTCGCGCGCGTGCCGACGCAACCCGATCCATTGTTCCTTCGTGAACTCCATCCGCTTCCAATACTCATAGCGGCTTGCATCCTGCCGACTGAATTGTATTCGCCATGGCTCCCCCGGCGTCGATTCCGCGGACGCGATATGGGTTTGAAACTTCACGGCATCCGCGCCGGCGTTCGCAATCGCGTCGATAAACGCATGTGCCATCCCCAAGCTGCCGTCATGAGCTTGCGCCACTTCGGCAATCACGAAACAGCGACTTCCAGGACGAGACGACCTGATCGGCAGGCCGAGAGAGTTAGATTGGACGACCTTTGCGCGGTCAGTCGGTAAAAGAGTCATCGTCGTTTCTCTTCACGGATTCTCGCTAAGCGGGCTATTACCCTCGCAGCTCGCTGCGAGGCATACCCATCTCTGACTCCACATTCCTGGGTGGCGGACAGTAAACGGGCCTCCTGATCCAGTTCGGGATTCATCAGATAGGTGTTGATGTGCCGCTTCAATTCGTGAAAATTTCTCGCCACCCGGATCCCGCCGAACTTGAACAACTTCGCCAGGTGAAAATAGTCGAGCCCGTGCCGGGCGGAATCCCAATAGGGCAAGTCCTCGTGTCCATCGAACGCAACGCTGATGACCGGTTTATCAACCATGCACGCATCCAGACATAAGGTTGAGTTCGCGTTCAAACACATCGCCGAGCCGGCCAACAGGCTGGCTAAACGGTTCATGTCGGTCTTCGGCAGGTCCCAAGCCAATCGCTCGGACAGCACCGGCGGCATATCGATGGCCACGCGAGGACCGGTCAAGGCATGCAATCGCTTCACTTCGACCGAGTTGAGCGCGTAGTCACCTGAGATGGTTTGAGGATGCGGACGGATAATGAGCGAGCAAGGCCGTAGGAACCCGTTCGTATTCACCTGCTCGGCGAGCCACGAGACAATTTCGAGCTCATTTGGCGATGCGTAGCGGGGTCCCATTCCGTAGAAAATGTACGGCTCTGAGTGAGACAAGCCCAATCGCTCCAAGATCTCCTCTTTCTTGAGGAGTTCTTCCTGACGCACATACACATCGAAATGTGGGACTCCGCATTCGAAGACCTTGTTTCGCGGAAAGCCGTACAGCTCCACCATTTCCTGGGTCATGACGGGTCCCCACGAGAGGAAATAGTCGGGCAGCAATAGAGGAGTTCCTTTGGAGGTGATATTGTCCCAACTCAGCATCTGACAGGCGACGGGGATGCCCAGCTCTTTCGCATGAAGCAAGTACACGGTTTCTTCGACTCCGAACGGATTGAGCAACACCAGCAGATCCGGGCGGAGGCCTGAAAGCTGGCGCTTGACCTCTCCCGACCGATTGAGACGGCGTTCAATGAATCGGCTCGTTGCGCGGAACCATTGGTGCTTGGCCAGCGTCCTATTAATGAGGCCAAAGACAAAGCATGACAGCGGGTAGTTCCTGCGGCGGCGCAAATGACGAGTGTTGTGCGCGGGATTCGTCAGAACGTCGTCCAAGAAGTACGGTCGATAGGCCCGAAACCAATTGGCGATCCTCCCGCCGCACTTCGGCTCAGGAACCAATTCAACGTGTTCCTCTTCACATTCTTTTTGGAAGTATGGTTCATGCGCGTTCGGGCTGATCACCGTGACACGAATTCCTTGCTCGATCAGGCATTTCGCCACGCCCGTTCGTAAAACCATTCTGGCGGCAAAGCCATGCGTAAACAGAAAAGAAGCGTGGGGTTGAGGTCGAGCGAGTTCAGATTTCACAGGTGGGTTTCTCCGTTGGCACCCGGGAACGGAAGCTCTGTCATTCAACGCCCGGATGTGCGAAACACCGGCAGCGACGGCGCAGGCGCCGCAAGGACCAGCGGTCAGACAACCGGATACTTCAATGGAGAGGTTTCATCAGGCGCTATTTTGCACAAGAATGGGAATGTCCTTTCAAACCGGGTCTGCCCTTGCCCCAAACATAAAGCTGCGTCACCGCATAGTTCCAAACGGCGCCAACAAGCACTCCGGTAAGCGCTGCAAGAAACCATTTCGTACGATTCTCAAAGAGGTAGGTGGCGATTCCCACATTTGCAAGAGCACCTATGCTGCAAGCTATCATAAAGCTCGCGAGTCCCATGAGCCATGCCCACCCCTTTAACCGCTGGTCACGGTAAGTCAAAAGATTATTGAGAGCGAAATTGAAGATCATGGTGAGGCCCGTGGCAGTCGACTGGGCAATTGTAAAAGGCGTTTCGAATCCCTTGAGGAGGGTGGTCAAGACCGTCATATGAACGAATACCCCTAGCCCGCCGACAATGGAAAACGTCAGGAATCGCACGGGTACGAAGCGACCTATCGTTTTATCGGCCAGCAGCATGCCGTATTCCCAGATGACCATCTCATCGAGCTTGCTTTCACCGGCGAAACGTTCACGGAAACGGTATGGCACTTCGGCAATCCGCAGCGGTTGCCTGCCGGTCGCCAGGATGTCGAGCAGGATTTTGAAACCTAGGCCGGAGAGGCTACGCACCGTCCGTTCCAACACTTCACGCTGCAGCATGAACATTCCGCTCATGGGATCTGAGACAGGCTGCTTGAGTATTGCTCGGCTTGTCACCGTCGCAAGCCGACTCATCGCCTTACGGGACTCATTCCAGTCATCTGTGCTCCCACCAGCGGCATATCGCGTCCCTATAACCATCTCTGCCCCGCCCCGCTCGATCTCAGCGAGCATCTTCGGTAATATCTCTTCATCATGCTGAAGGTCCGCATCCATGACCGCGATAATGGGTGCCGATGTGGCCAACATGCCCTCAATGCACGCCGAAGACAATCCTCTCCTGCCGACCCGCTGCAGGCACCGGATCCGTGGGTCGACCCGTGCGATGCTGCGCACCACAGTTGACGTCCCATCGGGCGAGTCATCGTCGACGAAGATGACCTCCCACCCCGTAGCGCCGAGAATCGCATCGAGACGGCGCAGCAACTCGTGTACATTCTTCGACTCGTTAAAGGTTGGGACCACGATTGAAAGGCGCAGTGGCGACAAACCGTTGTGAAGAGGCTGTGTTGGTTCCTTCAACAATCTGCTTTCTTGTGTTTCCAACATGAGGTACTACCAATCTCCGTTAGATCTACAAGGTACCGGACGGTTGGAATGGTTGTTTATCGATGTCGTAACTGGGGTAAAGGGACCGTAGTCAAAGCCCGCTCTGTATAGCGATCCGATCCGCTTTGACGTTGCTGAAGGGAGAGAGATCTTTGATGACATTCTTGCAATCAAACCGCCGCAGACTGAAAACGTCTGCTGTCGGCAGATTGACGCCCCGTTCCGTAGTAAAGCCGCAATGAAACCCTAAACGTCTCAGGTGCGCCACCGTTCTGTCGCCGTACGAGAGGGCCTTGCCGTAGGGATAGCCGAAGGGCCATGCCTGTTGCGGGTGAAGATTGGCGTCAAGGATTCGCCGGCAGGTATCTAAATCATCGCGCAGCTCCGTATCATTCAACTGCTCCAGCGGTTTATGCCGGTGGGAATGTCCGCCGATGACCATTCCCGCTTCTTGCATCGCTCGCGCTTCATCCCAAGACACATAGAGAGCGTCCGCAAAGGTTTTCGTATCTCCCAGGGTCTGCTCGAACAACTCCTTCAGCACGGCATCGCGAATGGAGGCCGGAAGGACGAAATTGAGCAGATATTTGAAGCGCGCTATATCGATCTCGTCATACGGATATTGTTTCGAAGCCCTGTTCTCATCGATTGAATACTGATCCGCGTTCGGGAGTATCTCCAGGAACTTCCCCCGATACTCTTGAAAGGGCAGCGAGGCCATCAAAAAGTGATTCATGTGAACCGGCGCCAAGTCGGATGAACTGATCAGAAAGAACAGCCCCTGGATTCCACATTGCTTCAGCATCGGAGTGACAAATGCACTATGCTCTTTTACGCCGTCGTCGAACGTCAGCAGCAACAGATTTCTGGACGGCTGATAGGCGCCGTCCAGGTACGCCAGAGCCGTCTCCAGCGTGGCCATCTCGAAGCCTTTTCGGAAAAACTCGATCTGCCTGCAGAACTCATCCGCGGGCAAGAAGTTGATCCGAGGAAATTCGGTACGAGCCGGGTCGCGGACATAATGATAGGTCACGACAAGCAGGACAGGGTCCATTGTCATACCAGTCAATTCGGCCGGTCCTGATCGGCGTCGGATTTCGTCCAGTACCAGGCGCAATCCGTCCCCGGGTGACACTTGGGCAAATTGGAATTGAGAAACACTGCGCTCATAATCGTCCCGCCTCGACCGTCCAGCGGCTGAAATCGCGTCGGGATCGCAGAGCCGTCAGGATGTCGATCGACGCATTGAAATCCGAGGTCGCGCAGCCAGGTCCCGGTTTCGCCGTGATACCCGTAGTAGTCGGTGCCCAGTGCGTCAACTTCCGTCAGTTGAGCGCAATACGCATTCCACAACTTGGCGGCGATCTGCTTGGAGGGAGCAAGGAACTCCACCAAACGCCCGATCGTGTCCACATCCTCGCTGCCTTGTTGAGAGCAAGCCCGAATGGTCTCCAACCGCCAGATCGCTAGTCCGATCCGATCGTCGTCATTCACTGCGATGACCCGGTATTCGAAGCAGGGGTGATTGAGATATCGCCAGCGCAGGTAATCGACAGTCCGCGCGCAACCGACCGTTCGCGCCGCCAGCACCGGCCATCCGATCCGGTCCCATTCTCCCGGCAGGGTCGTTGTGAAGGAATGCGCTCTCGATGAGACGGGCGGTATGGTAAACGCGTCGATGACGGAGTCGGCTTTCTCGCAAGCCCATTCCGGCCGGGCCGCTCCGAGTAGCCGGCGCATTCGTTCCCTTGCATGAGAAAGAACGGCGAAGTGTCTGGGAATACCGGTCAACACGTCCGCCCTGAGCATGCGGTAAATCGGCAGTACTGACGCGTTCACCCCGAACGCGACGACGGCATCGAGCCGGCTGTTTCGAAACACGTTCAACAATTGGAGTCCCAGGGATCCTCGCCGGTAATCCGGACGAACCAGATAGTTGGCCAGCCACGCTCCTTTTTTAGTGGCTCCAAATTCGTTCAGCTCGAACGGAATACCTCCGAGAAATCCGACGATCTCGTCCTTGTCTTCTGCCAGGATCACGTGGTAGCCCTCATCCACAAGAAAATGGTCCTTCCCGAACGTCCATTCAAACAACCGAGGCATCCGAACGTACACGTGATTCGGCGCCCAATGCTGATGAAGGAAGTCCTTTATCCTGGGATATTCGGAGCTGCGAGCGTATCGAAATTCAACACTCATGGCGCGGGTTGTTTGGCCACCACTTTGTCTTTGAGTAATTCGATGATCTGATCCAGCGAATCCATGCCATCGGTGGTTTCTTCCGGGGAGAATTGAATTCCGAACTCCTGCTCGAGGGCCAACACCATGTTCAAATGGTTCAGAGAGTCCCAATTGACGACCGTATGCGGCGACACCTCGATCGGAAGTTGTTCAAGCGGAATCGCAAGCACATCCGCGACAATGCGCCTTACTCGACTCTCGACAACATCATTCATAAGACCGGAGTCCTCCGTTTCATGCGGGTCCTGTTAACTGAATCCATGGGGGGCAGGTAATTGCAGTAGCATCAAGTCGTAGTCGCCACCTCACGCCGTCCCCCCGAGTCTCCACAGATTCAAATCCATGTCGAGCGTAGAACTCCCTGCACGGCGCATTCTTGGCCGTCGGACGATACCATCCCTCCAAAAACTCCAATCCTCTCTTTCGGCATCCATCGGCCAGAAAAGCTAAGATGGCCGTCTCAACCGTTCGACCGATCACCCGACAACTCAGCAGAAACGTATCGATGTCGCACGACCCATCTACGTCCTCCGTCAACACAACGCCGACGATCCCGTTATCGCCGAATCGGTCTTGGACCCGTACCGCGAGCAATGCCCGTCCTGGTCGGCGTGCGAATTCTTGGAGGTCCGCTTCGGAATACCGTTTCGTGGTCAGATTGAATTGGTTTGTCTTTTGAGTCAGTTGCGCCGCACGTTGGATCGTGTGAGGATCGACTTGAACAATGCTCACCTCTTGCTGAAGCGACCACAAGAAGTCTTCCAGCGAGGCGGCCGATCCTTCCAGCTCTTTCCGTTCCCTCTGCGCGGCATAGTACCGTCCACGTTCTCGGTCTTCTTCGGAGAGCCAAAGACGCTCAAACTCCGGGATCTCTCTCAGAACTCTCGCGTAATGGACCGGATCCTGAGGAAGATCCACGACCGTCACTTCCGGAAGATGCTGCCTCACCTGCTCCCGTTCGACGGGGTTATCGTCCACGAATACCAATGAATCGGTTCCGACGTTGAGCTCTTTGGCGATCTCCCGCAGATTGTGCACCTTGTCATTCCAGTTGATACGCAGCGCGGCAAAATCCTTCGGGCGAAGAACCATTCCAGGGTGCTTTTCCAGGGCTTCCATGGCATCCGCCCAGTTGTTCTTGCTGCACACGGCCAAGATGATTCCTCGTCGAGTCAGATCCTTCATCGCCATTTGCGCAGCCCTGTAGGCGGACCCTGGATATTCATTTCCGATCCGGATCTTCTCCATCCCGTCTTCGCCGATCACCCCGCCCCACAAGGTATTGTCCAAGTCCGTCACCAGCACTTTGCCGACCTTCCCCATGAGCGGGCACAGGAATCGAAGCCATTCGTTCGCCATATGGACCAGGTGATTCGCGGCGATCGGCATGCGCATCGTGAGCCACTTCTGTTCGTCATACCAATTGATCCGCCCGTGTCGAGCGACCAACGAAGCATAATCCAAGAAGTAGACACCGGTATTTGCATGGGCCATGCGCCGCAGCTTGTCGTTGATCGTCGCGATGGCCTGTTCCTGTCCAAAATGCTGGTCATCCAAATATCCATGAGAAGACCGCTGAGGAACATCCAACCCGTGGATCACGAGATGCGCGCGACTGGTTCGCCGGAACGCATGGATCAGGTTTTGATACAGCTCAACGACACGCTCCACAATTTTGGCGGCCCATTCACGGGATAAGTCGTCCACTCCATCCCACAGTTCAGGGGCCACGTCACGAGTCTGGACGGCCAGG
Organism: Nitrospiraceae bacterium; assembly: GCA_037446055.1. Taxonomy (GTDB): domain Bacteria; phylum Nitrospirota; class Nitrospiria; order Nitrospirales; family Nitrospiraceae; genus JBBIJI01. The sequence continues at coordinate 120,664 of JBBIJI010000001.1, read as the reverse complement.
ACCGCAACATTAGGCGAGAACTCATAGAGCGCACTCTTTTCATCCAGGACATCCTGGGCGTATGTGTTAAACCCTCCGATCTGCACTTCGAGATCCAGCCCTTTGATCAAAGAGGCAGCCCGCAGCAGAGGGATGACGGGCTCAATCGTGAACGACCGCAGAAAAGCCACCCGGCAAGGCGACAGCGACACACGCCCTCGCAAACGATCAGCGTAAGTCATGATGTAGTTCGCGGTCGCAGGCGCGGCTTCCGCCTCCCAAAGCGAGCGCAAACCGCGATGGACAAGCAACCAGTTGCCTGCTTGAGCAGCGTCTCGAATCTGGTCACGCAACGTGTCAGAGGAGCTCACCGTTGTCCCCCGCACCAAGAGATCCAAGAAAATGTTTCACTATAAAGCTCTTCCAGGTTTTGTCTGAGTCGCTCATCATGTTCCTCCCCTTTGTAAGAGGAGGTGAGGTAGGGTAGAAGTCCTGCTCCCCCTTGTAAGGGGAGGCGTGGTGAGCTACGGTTCTTCCCCTTCGTAAGGGGGGGTCAGGAGGGGTCGAAGAGCCTCTACCTCCCCCCACCCCTCCTTACAAAGGAGGGGATGCCACAGGATGTTCCCGTGCCACCAAGACCAGAACAAGGTTCGGCGTTCTCGTCATCCGTACAAGGTCCGGAAGAGTCATTAAAATAGTGGCCTCGCTCGCATGACGGGTCGGAACCATACGCGAGAGGAGAGTTACGCTCGGCGGTCTATCGGAATCTGTGAAGTCGGCCGATTATCGGAGGTAAGCCAGGAACGTTCTTGCCAACGTGCCAAACTAGCGAAGACAACTGAGCGAGAGGAAAGAAAAGTTGAAAAACCAGTTCTTTGGCCAATCTAGTCCTAAATCGGCGACCAAAGTTGACCGCATAGGACAGAATGATGCGAACCTTCTCACCGAACCTCAGTCCTGGCAGCCTACCCAAGTACCACATGCCCCACATCAAAACGGCCCAGCATTTCTCTCGAATGTGACGCCTTGCCGTTAAGATGTTCCAGACCGTGAGCTGCGCTTCCTGGTACATGATATGACTCGGATATCCTTGCCTTGTTTTGAAAATCACGATGGGAGCAGAAATCGGGACAAATGGTCCTAGGCTACACACTTGAAGCAACAGCAAAACATCGGGAGCATAGTGCTCAGCACAGACAGCCTTTTGAAGGGCTGCCCTTCGAAACAGTCCGTACATGATCATGATGGAGCGCAGTTCACGGGCTAGAATTCCGATTCGTTGCTCAGCTTTTAGGCCTTGCATGGGCATATGATGGATAATTTCAACGAGATGGTCGAAATTCGGGACTCTTTCCAGCACGGGCCCATACGCCAACACTGCATTGGGGTTACTCATGAGAGCGGCGACGCATTGTTCAACCACACCAGGCGGTTTTTCATCCCATTGGTCCCCCCACATGAAGAACTCACCCGAGCACAGCTCAAAGGTCTTCCAATAGTGTCGGATACGTCCCATAGGACTGGCATTCTTGTGATACCTAATCCGGGAATCCGCTCGCTGGTAACGTCGGCAGACTTCCTCTGTCCGGTCGGTAGAGGCATCATCACAGATGACGATCTCCAGGTTGTCATAGGCTTGGGCCAGTATGGAATCGAGCGCTCGGGGAAGAAAGGCTTCTCCGTTAAACGCCGGCACTCCGATGCTCACGAGCGGCTGATTACCTTGTGAACTCATATGCGGTTCCGCTGAAACGGGATATTATTCTCGATCGCGAAGGCTGGCGTACTTTCTTTGGCTTTTCCCGAAGTCGTGTGGGTCAGAAGCTGGATTATCTGACTGAGACGTGGCGTGTTCCTTCTCCACTCCTTCCCCTTTGTAAGGGGAGGGAAGGCGGGGCACGCTTCCTCCCCTTCGTAAGGGGAGGTCAGGAGGGGTCGAAGAACCTCTACCTCCCCTTCCCCTCCTTACAAAGGAGGGGGCGTAAGAAGCACGGATCGTCTTCGACCCACACCAAATCCTGAAGTGCCCTTTCTTTATACTGCCGGCAGGCTGCGCCGGACTACTTGCCCCAGACATTGAGCCACGGCTTCATTCGTGACCGGCGAGTAGTGCCCGGCAAACTCGCCATGCGTAAATCGCCGGTGTTTGTCGACTCCCGCGACGCATGAGGTTAAATCCACATGTTCGATCCGGTAATCTCGGAGGATTTTCAATCCTACTGAGACGAAGCTTACCGAGTCTGAGTCAGTTTTCCTATAGTCCGTCGCGGTTGGAAAATAGACGACGATCGGGATCGCGCCCTCACGTCGCACCAGTTCGACAAATGAGCGAAACAGCTCGCCGTTCACCGTGGTGAGTTCCTCTTGTCCCACATGCTTGAGATCAACATTCATCCCCACCCAGGGGGGATAGAGGGAGACGAGGGTCCGGAACATGTACGAGAGATGAAAATACCGCCAGGCGGGCCGCTCCCACTCGAGCGGCGAATAATGGACGTCGTATTCAATAAACGGAAGCTCCCGCACAGAGCGGACTGAAAATATCTTTTCTGGTGGAGGAAGAGGCACATTCAACAATCGGAGCTTGGTGTCCTCAAAGACAAACCGCGGTTTCATCGTCGGCAGCTCCCACTCCGGGCGTCCGACGAACGGATAGACCCAAAGCGTGCGCATGAGGTCATGATTGATAAAACCTAGGATCACGATATCCGGATTCCAAGGGCGCACGTCGCGCTCGTATCTCAGGTACATCTGGTCAATGCCGTAGCCGGGCACTCCGAAGTTGAGCACTTGGACTTCAGGACCAAGGAGCTGGTCGAGCCGGTGTCCCCACGAGTCTTCGAACGTGACCTCCTCATCGAACGTCATGGAGTCACCCACCAGAGCGACGCGATACCGAGCGCGCGCCTCCGCGAAGGAGACTCCCAGACCTGAGCTCCGGATGCCCTCCACGCTGCTATAGAATAGGCCGTTAGCGCTTCGACGATTGGACCCGACCGTCCAGCCTAGAACGTCATCCATGACCAAGTAGCTTTGCTCAGCCTCCATCCGCCGGAGGATTTTCCGGTTCTGCGCGACCGTTGAATCCCATTCGCGAGGATACAGGAGCACCTTGCCCAAGTAGGTTCCCCAGGGCGTCTCAACGGCCCGGAGACGGACGGTTAATTCCATGACCGTCAAAAGGAGGAAAGGAAGTAGGAGATACAATGCGGATCTCTTAATCACATATCGCGGTCCTGCCGTCCAGCTTCGGATGAACCGACGTAGGATGATCGTGCTCGACGCGACGGCGACCACAAGAAGCATCATGAAGAGCACACCCGCGCGAGTCATCAAAAATGTCGAGAAGCTGGGTTCACCGGCCGCGCGATACAGCAAGACTGTAGAGAAGAGTGTCGAAAAGAGGCACACGTAAACAATCCACCAAAGGGCAAGGTTCGGCCGCCGGTCGGTACGATGTCTTATTGCATTTGCCGGAGGACTCCCGGCTGCGACCTGGAGCATTCCAGCGTCTTCTCTGCTCGATTGCATCGAAGGAAGATCCTCGGTCAGTAATACCGCCGAACCGGCAGAATCAGGAAGGGGCCGGTTTCCGTCAAGCCTTCATCACCGTCCGATGGACATGCTTGCCGATTCGAGCCGTCATGGGGATTCGCTTCGATATGTCCCACAGGAAAGATAAGGCTTTGGCTAAAGGATCGACCGATTGAAACACGATTTCCTTCGCCAACCGGCTACGATACTTGCCGATATAGGTTTTCACATACACGGCGATGGCCGACGTTTTGTCGCGCATAGATGGCCCCTGGATTCGTCCCAGATACCACACGCCTCTGAGAAGAACGTTCCAACATTTCCTTCGGATATGAGGTGGGGCCGTCAAGAGATGTCTCATGCTGAGGGGGACCTCATGATACATCAGGTCCTTCGGCTCACTTCCGCGTTCCTGATATATCAGCATGGGATCGGACGTATAGACAAACGGCCCTAGCAGACACATTTGCAGGAGAAAGAGCGTATCGCATCCGGAATGATCGCCATACACACCCTTGCTAAGCGCTTCGCGGCGGTAGAGGCCATACTCGAGGACGTTCGTTTTCAGCTCGCGGACTAAGAGTCGGACCCGCTGCGCCGGGCTCAGGCCATCCATGCACATCGGGTTGTCCACCCTCACGATCTCCTTCCACCCCGGTCCTTGCAGAAACACCGGCCCGTAAGCGAGCACCGCTTTCGGGTTTTTTCGGAGAGCGTCTACGCAACTTGCGACAGCAGTCGATGGTTTGACGTCGTCAGCCGCTCCCCACATAAAGAGCTCGCCGGACGACATCTCAAACGTCCGCCAAAAATTCGGATTACAGCCGATGTTCGTCGGATTTCTCACGTAGCGGACGCGGGTGTCCCTTGAAGCATATTCCCGACAGATGGCTTCAGTCCCGTCGGTAGACGCGTTATCGCAAATGACGACCTCGAGATTCTGATAGGTCTGACCCAAGATAGAATCCAGGGCTTGCTTCAGCACCTTTTCCCCGTTGTACACCGGTACTCCGATGCTGACCAACGGAGCATGGTGTCCCCCCTTCATTCGGCCAATCTCCCGCGTGGCTTTTTCAGTCTGACAGGGGATGTTGCCTTGAAGATACTCTGCGTGTAATCGTTCGATCATTTCTGCGATCCGACGATGCCCCTGTCCGTTCCAATGCCCCTCTAGGGGAATATGATCCGCAGGCGTGAGGAAGGCCGCCGCTGCAACAAATGGGACACCCAGTTTTTCACAAATCGCCTTGACCCCGTCATCGGGCGTTTGGGGATCAAGACGTTCATTCGGGGCTAGACCACGCGATTTCTTTTCCCAGGTCTGGGAGGTTAATCGCGAAATCGCAGGAACGCCGACAACGACCAATTGTCCACCGGATCTTTTGCACAATTCGGTGCCTTCTTTGATCAGGTACTCGCAGGCCGCATAGGCGCGATCTGCCATCACGTTCCGCCCATAAGTTGCCAGGTATTTCTCTCGCTCCCGAGCATTTCGTTCATAGTTCCACGGCCAATCCGACTTCGTCAGATGGCTGGTCACTATTTCCCACTCGCTTGAGCCGGCATTCTTTCGCACAAACGGCATGCGATAGTGATAGAGATTGGGAATCACGTTGTCATAGAGATCGTTCCCGTCAAAGACGAACCATACGATCAGTTTATTCTGAAAGTGCTTTGAATACTCCCTCATCCACAGGAGTTCCTGCACCATATTGTAACCGGGGACGCCGATGGATTTAATCGCGACGCGCGGCGATAAGTCGGCAAAAAACTCCTCATCGTCGATCCCATAGCCCCAAGCGAATGAATCGCCGAATACCAAGACATCGCTCATCGAAATCGATCCTTTTCCGCGCCAACCATTCGCATCGGTCGTGACGTGGAAGAGGTGGTCCAAGCCGCGAACCGCCTGACAACGGATATCAAGGTGCGGTTTTGCGGTCCATCCGTACACCGGATGAAACTGAATCGCCTCTCCCCAGGGTGTAGGGCGATGATCAAATACCGGCGACAGCCTCCGAGTCAGAACACCGACTAGCCAAAAGGGCAGGCCGGCAATACAGAGAGGGAGCGCCAACAGCAAACCCACACAACCAGAAAGTATGCCGATGATGAATCGAACGGACGCCAAGTGGTTCATCTAAAATAAGGTGTAAATATTCGCGGTAGGAGCAGGTCGATCCTCGACTTGCAATACAGAGATGAGGTAAATGAACGGCAGCAGCCCTGCGGCCCAATAGTGTCGTGATCGAACCATCCAGACCAGCAATTCAAGCGACCGTGCCTGACTCGTGAATCTTTCCGGCATCACACCATCCTGCAAGGGATAGGTCCCGGCCTTCTGCGTCGATCTCGGCGCCCACAGCGACTCACCGGGAGCAGGACGATCAAGTACCAAGCGTCCTCCAATCCACCCTACCGGCATGGCGACCACATAAAAACTGATCCACAGCAGCATGCGCTCGGCGAGCTGGGAAAACCTCCTGGCAGCGAAATGCCACACCCGATAAGGGAACGCGGCCATTCGGGGGAAAACCAAGACCGGCAGGCTGACTCCGATAAAGAGTCCGAACGTCCCGACCCCATACGGCCAGCCCATGAAGCGACCCAGAACGAGCGAGAGGCATGCTCCTGCCGAGCCGCAGATGACCAGCCAGAAGCCGATGAGCGCTCCGCGAGTTCGAGGAAACGGCAATGTCAGCATGGGCTCAGTCCAGCGCGTATTGCGCCTTGTAGGTCTCAGAGTCTTGAGGGAAGTTGGATGGCTGAGCGTGCTTGAGCAACACAAAGTTCTCCAGCACAAGACAGTCCATATTGGTCGCCAGGAAGCAACGATAGGCGTCCTCGAACGTGCAGACGATCGGTTCCCCGCGAATGTTGAAGCTCGTATTCACAAGAATGGGGCACCCTGTCCGCTCATAGAATCTCTGCATCAAGCGGAAGAAGCGTCCGTGCCGTTCCGCATCGACCGTCTGAAACCTGGCCGAATAATCGACATGGGTAATGGCCGGCCATTCGGAACGCGGGACGGACACCCGGATCCGGAGATCCGGGTCTTCCATCCTTTGCCGTTCTTCCTCTGAAAGGGTCCGTCGCCATTTTTCCCGGACCGGGGCGACAAGCAACATGTATGGACTCTCTTCATGAGGCCGGGTTTCGAAAATCTCATGAACATGATCTCTCAGGACACAGGGGGCGAACGGCCGGAACGATTCGCGGAACTTGATCTTCAGGTTCATGGTCGCCTGCATACGGGGCGAGCGTGGATCCCCGATGATGCTTCTCGCGCCTAGGGCGCGAGGACCGTATTCCATTCTTCCGTGAAACCATCCGATCGTGTTCTCCTGACCGATCAACTCCGCGACACGATCCACCAATTGGGCTTCATCGTCGAAATACTCGTACTTCGCATTCATGGAATCCAGAAACAGTCCGATGTCCCTATTCGTGTACTCTGGGCCCAAATAGGACCCCCGCTGACTGTCCTGTGGACGTGACTTACGCTCGTTTCCTAACCTATGATGCCAAACCAAGTATGCGGCTCCGAGCGCGCCTCCCGCGTCTCCCGCTGCCGGTTGAATCCACAAGTTCTTGAACGGCCCTTGTCGCAACAGTCGTCCGTTGGCGACACAATTCAAGGCGACCCCGCCGGCCATCACCAGGTTTTCCATGCCGGTCAGCGCATGGGCGTGTCGAGCGCACCGAAGCACGACCTCCTCGCAGATCACCTGGATTGATGCGCCCAAATCCATTTCTTTTTGGGTAATTTGGGATTCCGGCTTCCGGGGCGGCCATCCGAGCAGCTCATGAAACTTCTCGGACGTCATCGTCAGGCCCTGGCAATAGTTGAAATACGACATGTCGAGCCAGAGAGAGCCGTCTTCGCGGATATCGACCATGTTCTTCAGGATCAGATCGACATATTTCGGTTTTCCGTATGGAGCGAGCCCCATGAGCTTGTACTCGCCTGAATTGACTTTGAACCCGGTGTAGTACGTGAAAGCGGAGTACAGCATCCCCAAGGAATGCGGGAAGCGCATTTCGTGAGTCAGCTCCACGCGGTTGCCTCGCCCGAATCCCATGGAACTCGTCCCCCACGTCCCCACCGCATCCAGTGTGAGAATAGACGCCTCCTCGAACGGGGATGGGAAAAACGCACTCGCCGCATGGGATTCATGGTGGTCGGCAAAGCAGATCTCTCCATGAAACGCCGCCCCCAACTGGTTCCTCAAGATGTCAGGAATGCGCAACTTATGATTCACCCACACTGGAAACGATTCTCGGAACGATTCATATCCTTGAGGAGAGAACGACAGATAAGTCTCTAAGAGTCGATCGAATTTCTCCAAGGGCTTTTCATAAAAACAGACATAGTCCACATCGCCGATGCCGATTCCACCCTGATTGAGACAGAAGCTCACGGATTTCGCGGGGAATCGGGCATCGCCCTTGATTCGCGTAAACCGTTCCTCCTGCGCCGCCGCCACGATCTCGCCGTCTTTCAGCAGGGCCGCGGCGGAATCATGGTAAAAGGCCGAGATTCCCAAAATGTATACGGACATGGGGGTTCCCTGAGGGGATAGCTGGTTGAGCCTTCGAAACGAGGGATTGATGACTTCAAGTCCCAGGCAGACTTATATCGCCCGATTCCAAAAGGCTCAACAATCTCTAAGCACTCATGAGCGAAACTGAATTGAGTCAGTTAAGGGAAGGAAACGCCTGGTGGCGCGCCGTACACAAGACTGCCCTTTAGCCGACCGACCTGACGCCCGATCTCTTTGGAGAGCACTGCACGTCCTCCTCTCGAGCGGGCGGACGGTAGACTCATCAAAATCCGAATCCATTCCTTCCAATACCATCTCCACATCCATCGATCCGAGAAACAGTGTTGGCCATACAGTTTATAAAGGCGTACCCCATAGGGGGCCCAATTGCGGGCCTTGCGATAAATCTCCAGGGTTGACTGGGGGCGACGGTAATAAACGACTGCCTCAGGGACAAACTTGATGGGAACGCCGGTCAGTTGTACACGAATGCAATAATCTGCTTCTTCGAGAAACTGCCAAGACACATCAAATCCACCTACCGATTCATGCACTGCGCGTTTTACCCCGAGACAGCACCCAGCCGCGATAGACATGTCGGGTCGAAAGGGCAGTCTCGCCAGTCCGCCTTTCCCTGGACGCCCGAGAGCCGTAGCAATCCATGGCGGGTTCAGCCTCTCGACGTCGAGACGACCTCCGACGAGGTCATATCGAGCAAGAGCCTCTCCCATAGCTGTAAGCCAACCTGGGGCTACTTCGTCGTCGGCATCGCAGAATAGAAACGCTTCTCCCCTGGCTGCCTGGGCACCGACGTTCCTCGCGTGTGCGGGACCTCTTCGATCCGATGCATTAACAATCCTCAGGCTGGAGAAGCGGTTTTCATATCGCTCAACGACAGCTAAAGATTCATCGGTCGAACCGTTATCAGAGACGATGATCTCCCATGGTCCAGTCCACTGCTGGACTGCAAGGGCCTTGAGCTGCAAGCCAATCGTGGCGGCAGCGTTGTAGCAGGGGATGATGACACTGATCTCAGGTTTCATGACCTTATTTTGGGAGAAAGCCTATTCAAAGAAGGTGGGAGCTCGCATATCAGAAAGAACGAAATTATGAGAAGTAGCTTCAGTTGCCACAGCTACTCAACGACATGTTCCCGCTCGTAAGTTCGCATTGGTTCCAATGCCGCCGCCACGATCTCGCCGTCTCTCAACAGAGCCGCGGCGGAATCGTGGTAGAAGGCTGAGATGCCCAGGATATACGTCGCCATCTTCAGTCGCGCTTCCAGTATGCGTCAAATGAGATCACGCGTATGGACCGACGACCGAAAGGTCGGCGGCATCACGAAGCTCGTCCATGCAGCTAGTTGAGTCTTCTCCAGAGCGGCTTGACGGGTCTTCCGACGAGGTACTTGTCGATGCCCTCGTCGAGCGCTTTCCGATACACGCCGCAGGCCTCATGGAAGGCCTCGACCGTTTTGTCGATATCCCTATCGCTATGGGAATAGCTCACGATCAGGCTCGGCGCGAGAATCCCGCGTTTCACTAGCTCTTGCAGTATCAGCGTGCGGAAAGGCTGGGACGGGTTCAACTCCTGGTCACGAGACCCATAGACGAGGCAGCAGGGTTTCCCCATGATGGGGATATGTTCCGACAACTGATAGTCGTCGATGGCTTTCTTGAGTTTCGCCGCGAGTTGCTCCCCTTGCTTCCAGAGAGTATCTATGACCGGTTCTCTCTCGTACACCTTCATCGTTTCGAGAGCTGCCGCCAGTCCGTGCGTTTCCGCCCCATGCGTGCTGGACATCAGGAAGACTCGATCTCTGTCGTGCTGAAGTCCTCCCAACTCCATGATGTCCCTTCTCCCCACCAACGCAGCCACCGAGAACCCGTTGCCTAATGCTTTACCGAAGGTGCACAAATCCGGCGTGATCTCGTAGTACCCCTGTGCCCCTCCGTTGTGCCAACGGAAGCCGGTGATCATTTCGTCCAGGATGAACACGGCTCCGTTCGCATGGCTCAACTGTTTGAGCTCGTGCAAGAATTTACGGGAAGGTTCCTGCTCTTTTTCCGCCTCAAGAATGACACAGGCGATCCTTCCAGGATGTTGTCGAAACAATCGCCTTACGCTGTCCAGGTCGTTGTATTGAAACTTGACCGTCAGTTCCTGGACGACCTTTGGAATACCGGCCGACATCGGGGTAGATCCGATAAACCAGTCGTCCCACGAGAAGAACGGATGACTGCCGCAGATCGCGATCATGTCACGGCCCGTATAGGCTCGGGAGATCCTGATGGCGCCGGTGGTTGCGTCGGATCCGTTCTTCGCGAATTTCACCATTTCCGAATTCTTGATCATGCTCAGCAACTTTTCGGCACACTCAAGCTCAATCGTGGCCGGACGGACGAAATTGGTCCCGTTGAGCATTTGCCGATAGGCGGCCTCCACCACAGGTTCGTAGGCATGGCCTAGAGTGACGGACCGCAATCCCATTCCATATTCGATAAACTCGTTTCCATCCGCATCCCACACATGGCATCCCTTGCCACGGACGATATAGGGCTGCATGTGCTCAGGAAATTGGTCGTCTCCCTTCGCATAGGTGTGAGCCCCGCCGGGAATCACGGAGTGAAAGCGTTTGCTTAAGAGCATGGATTGCGAAAACTGCATGCCGTAGTCCCTTTTCCTTTGACTCGGTTTCTCAGGCGTACCGTTTTACCGCTCTGGCCATATCTGCGGGAGTGCCGATGTCGATATATGGATCTTTCGGGAACGCCACTGCGTGAACTTTGAATCCTTCGTCGAACGCTGCTTTGATGACTCTGCCTACGGTCAACTCCGGGGCAGGTGGTACGCTCTCGTGTCTTTCATGCGTCGAGCCGAATTTCTCCAGGTATCTGTGCATGAATTGGGTGAACCTGGGACTCCACACGGCCACGTTCCAGGTATATCGAAGTTTCGAAGCACTGGGGCCGGGCATGAACTTGCAAACCGCACCATCACGACCTAGTTCCACTCTGTCATCCCTTCGAGATCGTTCGATCGAAAACAGCCCGAGAACTATGTCGGCTCCCGTTTCATCTTTGCGGTTCAGGAGCTGCACGAAGGCGTCGCGACTGTCGAAGATGATGTCCGGAAACCCGAAAGCAACGGTGGAATCTTTTACAAACGGATAGGCCTGGTCCAATGTAAAGGGCGGACCGGAGCTTGGTTCGATGATCACATAGGCGAGACAGAGATTGAAGGAGTTCCCATTGCCGAGATAGCTTGGAACGTCCCATTTCCCTTGTCGCAACACCACATACACCTTCTCGATCCCGGCGGCCTCCATTTTCTCGAGCAAGTAATGGCTGGCGACCTTCGGCCTGACTTCTGTGGTTCCGGGCAGCCGCCAGGACCCAATAGGGAAAATTTCCTTGCTGCATGGAATTGGAGAGATGCGACGGGAATAGCCGCCGGCTGGGATTAGTCCGACTACCCCATGATGAGGCTGTGTCATATGCTCTGCACCTTACGAAACGCCCGTCAGACACCGTTGTTGCGCACGACAGCGTGCTCTGGTCGTGAAGCTGATCCGTGGCCATCGTCAGACGTGGTAAGGGGAAGAGCCTTCCGCTCTTGAAGCAATCCATGAGCGGTGAGCGCCTGCGCCGCCGAGCAAATCGCTTCGAACAGATAGGGGCGATCAATCGTTTCGGGAGGACCACAAGACTCCCTAATCACCATGTAGGCGAGATCCATATCGACGATCTTGCCGTCGCCGAAATAGGCCGGGATGTCCCATTTCCCGTCGCGGATGAGGAGAATCGCCTTCTTGATATGTGCGTTTCTGAATTTGTCGAACAGATATTCGCTGACGACCTTGGCTCGCAATTCCCCTTTCTCACCCTTTCGGCTTAAACCGATCGGGTAGAGGTCCTTGCTGCACGGCAAGGGCGCGATTCGCTTCGCCTTACCCGCTGCCGGCACGACCCCGATCACTTCCGTCTCTCTTGTCGTGAAGAGGTCCTCTGGGGACACGCTGCCTTGCATACGCCAGAATTTCTTCAACCTTTATGCTGATACAGGAGCGTGCCTTCCACTCCGGTCCCATCGTCATACAGCGCGACAAGCTCGCCCGGCACATGCGCGAGATCTGTCGCTCGCAGATAATCCCGCATCGTCGTTCCAGTGCATTCCTCATCGACTCTCGGCGCGCCTCGCTTCGCGGCGACATCGTCAAGATGGACGACCCGAAAGTCGATGCTGAATCTGGTCTTGCCAGAAACATTCGGCACGCTGGAGTGCATCTGTGCCGCCGAGAAGAGGATGATCCCTCCGGCCGGCACAATGAGTCGAACTTGGGGATCCAATTCCATCGGTCCAGTAGCCTTCGGAAGGGGGCGAGGATCTTCCTTCAGGTATTGCGCCACATGGGCACCACGATTCTGCTGATTCCACTTGTAATAGTTATATCCGCTGGAGTTATTGTTCACCGGGTGAGCCCAATATCTGGGGTGGAAGGCCATCGCGTTGTCGGATTGGATATCGTAGATGGGAATCCACCAGTTGATCTGGCACTGCGGGGCGGAGTACCACGTGTCACGGTGGGGGTGCCATGCGTAAGCGATTCCAGTCGTCAGGTAACGATCGCTGGTGGAGCTTCTCATCTTCGGAACGTCGAAGTAGGTCTTCGCCGGATCGCATCCCATTTCGGTCAAGATCGTTTGTAGATGTCGTTTCGATTCCTGGTGGTGAATGAAGCTGGGCTTCAGCTTTCCAAGAATCGCCGCATACTGCTCCACGGGCATCTGATATTGCGCTGTTTCCGGATCGTGCGGCGCGAACGCCTCCCGGATCATGGTTCGCGCGAATTCGACAAACGCAAGCGTGCTTGCCCTGGGCGAATATACAAAGAGCTGCCCTTCGAACAGGCGTTGCCGCCGGACATCGTCGGTACAGGGATCGTCATAATAGACCGTGTTCATGGCTGGTCCTCCTTTGGTGCTGGCGAAATGTTGATTACGGGCTTTACCGCAAAAGCCCGTGATGCACCAGCGCCTCGGCCGCGCTGTGAATCTGTTCGAACGGCAGACGGGAACGGTCGGCGATATCAAACAATGAATGTTGTCCGTCGGACATGTTCAAGACCCAGAGCAAGGCCATCTCGTTGAATGAACCTTCCCGCTGCCCGGCGATCGCCCGATAGAGCCCGCGCCTGCCAAGCTGCGGTTCGCAAGACTGATTTTGACTGACGTAGGTTCGATTGTTCTCCAGGACACAGCAGGCTGTAAGACACGTTTCGAGAGACTCTCGCAGGCTGCTGGGTTGCACGAAGTCCAAATTGTCCGCCGAGGTATGATATTGGGGATACTGCCCATGTGGGGTCCTCATGAAGCAGCCGACCGGCAGATTGAACCCCGGAGAGCAATACTGCCGCTCGTCATATCCGTACGGATAGAAGTCTATGACATCGTGCTTCCGACCCGACGTCGCCAGCACGTATTGCATGACTCGATCGATCTCCGCGTCGCCTCGCCGACTTTTCTTGTATGTCACATGGCCGGGATCACCCACTCCGGTCAGAACAAGGCCGTGACGAATCTTGGAGACTCGCTCACGATTGGTCGCCAGCCACGCAATCGAGCCGATCGTGCCGGGGATAAAGAGAAAACGATAAGAATATGTTCGGCTCGTCGTGGTCAACGCTTGCGCGAGGAATGTCGCTACGGCGATCCCGGACAGGTTGTCGTTGCAGAGCGAGGGATGACAGACATGACATGAAACGAGCACTTCCTCGTCCCTCAGGCCAGGTAGATGCAATTCTCCGTACGTCAGATGGCCGTTCCCCAGGGTGGCGTCGATGCAGACGTCGTATTCCGGATCTTGCAGCGCTTCATACTGACGATGAGACAGACAGAATCCCCAGGCCTCCTTGTAATAGGCCGTACGGTACGGGATCCAGTCCGGATGGTCCGGCAGAGTATGCAAGTGTTCCCTTAATTCCTGAAGAGGCATCCGCCCTTTCACGGCACGACTGTAACTCACCACATGGAGGTTGTTGGCCTGAAAATCGACCACTCGCCGCCCGTGTATGTCGGCGATGTAGGCGTCGCGGATGTTCCACTCGAGCGGAATCGTCCAATCGAATACCTGCGTCCCGCTCGGGATCTCCCTGATCTCGACGGGAACGTACTCCCTGAGGACCCGCAACGTCTGTCGCACGCCGTCCCCTGTGATGCTTCTGCAGATCGGGTAGAGTCTGGCCATCAGCTCGTGCATGGCATGAGCGGCTCCCGGCTGATCCAGCGCTTTCTTGAGGTCGTGGAAATCCATGGCTTCGGGTGGGCTAGCCCGCAAAATCTGGATACTGTTGATCGCGCAACGAGATCACTGCCGGCTCTTCAGGCCACCGAATGTTGAAGACCGGATCGTTCCATCTGAACCCGCGGGCATGCTCCGGCGAGAAGAACTCGGACATCTGATAGAAGATTTCGGTGTCGTCTGCTAGCGTTAGAAAGCCGTGCGCGAAACCTTCTGGGATGTAGACCATCCGACGGTTGCTCGACGACAGGACAACGCCGACGTGTCGAGCATATGTCGGAGAGCCTGGACGCAGGTCCACGATCACGTCGTAGAGCGAGCCCATCGTGCACCGGATGAGCTTGGCCTCTTCATGCGGAGCGATCTGATAATGCATGCCTCGCAACGTCCCCTTCTTCTTATTGAAGGAGACGTTGCATTGCACCAATCGAGGGTTCAGTCCACGGGCCTCAAACTGTCGTTGACACCAACTGCGCGCAAAAAATCCTCGTTCGTCCTCCGACCGTTCCAGATCGATGATGTAGGCGCCTTTGAGGCCGATTTCCTGGAAGATCACTCGTAGACCCGTACTTCCGGAATGGGCGCGACAAACTTGCCACCCCACTCTCGAATGAAAGCCATTTGCGTCATGATCTCCTCCCGGAGATTCCACGGGAGAATCAGGAGATAGTCCGGCTTGGTCTGCCGGATCATTTGAGGATCGCAGATAGGAATTCTGGTTCCCGGCAGGTAATGTCCTTGCTTGTGAGGGCTTCGATCGACCGTATACGCCAGAAAATCGGTGCGCACCCCGCAGTAATTCAACAACGTATTGCCCTTTGCCGGTGCGCCGTAGCCGACCACCGTCTTGCCGTCTCGCTTTGCCCCGATCAGGAATTCAAGAAGCCGACGTTTGGTTTCGATGACCTTCCGCGCGAAGGTCAGATAATGCTCCAGGTTTGCAAATCCTGCCGCCTCCTCTCTCGATCGAAGCTCTCTGATGCGCGCCGCAACGGGCTTTGCGCCGTCTTCTTGATGTCGGGCATATATCCGCAGCGACCCGCCGTGTGTCGGCAATTCCTCGACGTCAAAGAGTGTGAGACCGTGGGCGCTGAAGATCCGTTCCACTGCGATGAAGGAGAAATAGGAGAAATGCTCGTGGTAGATCGTATCGAATTGATTCTCTTGCATCAGCCTCATCAAGTGAGGGAACTCCAACGTGATGACGCCGCTCGGCTTCAATAACGCCTTCAGGCCGCGCACGAAATCGTTCAGTTTCGGCACATGCGCGAGCACATTGTTGCCGATGATCAGATCCGCCTTCTTGCCGCCCCCCGCCAATTCTCGCGCCGTCTGCTCGCCAAAAAATTTCACCAGGCACGGAATCCCCTTTGCACCTGCCGCCTGTGCGACATTGGCCGCCGGTTCGATGCCAAGCACGGGGATCTGCTTCTCGACGAAATACTGGAGCAAGTAGCCGTCGTTGCTCGCGATCTCCACCACGAAGCTGTCGCGACCCAGCCGTAATCGCTCCGCGATCATGTCGACATAGCGCTTCGCATGTTCGAGCCATGAGGTCGAGTACGAGGAGAAATACGCGTAGTCCGTGAAAATATCGTCCGGGCTCGACCATTCCGGGAGCTGAACAAGAAGGCACTTTTCGCATACGTACACATGCAGAGGGAAGAAAGGCTCCATGCTGTGGAGCCGCGCCGGAGCGATGTATGAATTCGCCAACGGAGACATCCCCAAATCGACGAACGTCCACTTCAATGGAGAATTGCAAAAGCGACACTCTTGCGCCGGGCTTTCCGGCATGTCGGTCTTGGATGCAGCGGCCTTCATGGGTCCTTTTCTTTGTTACCGGTACTCTCGCGTCGTTTCGTGATGGTCGAGACCGTCGTTCACGCCACGGCAGGCGCCTTATCTCGACGAACCCACTCGAGGTTCTCCGTCAAGTGCCCAAGACCCGTCAACTGACGCAGCGTGTTGAGTCGAATGAATCGTGAATTCCGGAAGTTCGGATCGTTGAACGACATCGCTTCGAGTCCGGTTCGTAAATCCTCGACGGCGCCGATCAGATCGACTCGCGGCTGAAAATCTGGCGCGAGCTTCCGGAATTTATCGAAGCTGACTTGGTACGACCGTTTATCCGGTTGTGCGTTCGGATTGATGTTGATCTCGACGCCGGGAATCACTTTCGACACGGCTTGAGCAAGTTCTCGCACTTGATAGTTCCACTCGTTGCTTCCCACGTTAACGGTGAGAAAGTCTCCTCCGTTCTGCCTCTCCCGCCTGATGGCCCAGTCGATCGCGCGCGCCATGTCCTTGACATGAATCAACGGTCGCCACGGCGTCCCATCGCTCAGGATCGAAATTTTCCGAGCCACCAGCGCGCTCGCGACAAAGTCGTTCAAGACCAGATCGAGGCGCAGTCGATCGCTCATCCCGCAAGCGGTGGCGAATCTCAAGCACGTCACGCGGAAAGACTCATCGGCCAACTCGGCCAAATCTTGTTCTGCCAGCACTTTCGATCGCGCATACGCCGTCAGCGGGTTCAGGCCCGACTCTTCCGTCCGCGCTCCGTCTTCTGCACAGCCGTAGACGCTGCAACTCGATGCGAAGACGAAGGCCTTGGTCCCGTTCTTCTTTGCTTTCGCCGCCATTTCGCATGCGGCGACATGATTGACTGCGAGCGTTGCCCCCTCGAACTGCGTGCCCATGGGATCGTTCGAGATCGCCGCCAGGTACACCACGGCGTCGACGTCGGCCAGGACCTCCCGAGGCAGCGATCTGACATCGCAGAAGTACTGCGTATCCACCCGGCGCTCCGGCAGCACGTCGCACGCGGTGAGGCAGTGGGCAAAGTAGCCCGTATCAAGACCGATAAGCGTTGCGTCCGGAAA
The DNA here is from genome assembly GCA_037446055.1 of Nitrospiraceae bacterium. Taxonomy (GTDB): domain Bacteria; phylum Nitrospirota; class Nitrospiria; order Nitrospirales; family Nitrospiraceae; genus JBBIJI01. The sequence continues at coordinate 103,422 of JBBIJI010000001.1, read as the reverse complement.
AGATTCCCTCAATCGCTGCACGACGACCGGACCGACGTAACCCATGTTTCCGGTGATCAAGATTTTCATAGTGGTACTTTCCAGAGCGGCTGAATCGGTTCGATAGATATTTGTCCGAGATTTACGTCAGGCTTACTTGGCTTTCCACGTCATTGCCATATCTTCCAAGGCGCCTTGCCCGAGGTCCACATCTCCTCCAGAATGTTTTTTTCTTTCAGCGTATCCATACAGGACCAAAATTTCGTATGCCGAAATCCCATGAGCTCTCCGTTTTGCGCGAGCCGTTGCAACGGCTCGCGTTCCCAGATGGTGTCGTCGTCAAACACATAGTCGACGGCTTTCCTGTTCAACACGTAAAAGCCGCCGTTGATCCAGCCTTCCCCGGACTCCGGCTTTTCATGAAATTCCGTGACTTGATCTCCCTCGTAACTGATGCGCCCGAATCTCGCCGGTGCTCGGACGGTCGTCACTGTTGCGAGCTTTCCGTGATTGGCATGGAACTCACAGAGCTTGTGAATATCGATATCCGCCACGCCGTCGCCGTACGTAAACAGAAAGGTCTCATCGTTCCCCAGCCATCGAGCAACGCGCTTCAACCTTCCGCCCGTCTGTGTGTACAACCCCGTATCGACCAAATGGACCGTCCAATTCGGTTGTTTGCCTGCATGAACAGTGGTGACCCCTTTTCCCAAGTCCACGGAAATATCGTTGTTAATGGCGTAAAAATTCAGGAAATACTCCTTCACGCATTCGGCCTTGTAACCCAGAGCAATGATGAATTCGTTCACGTCAAACGCGGCGTAGATGTTCATGATGTGCCAGAGAATCGGCTTGCCTCCGATCTCGATCATCGGCTTGGGGCGGAGGACAGTTTCCTCCGAAAAGCGTGTGCCGAATCCTCCGGCCAAAATGACGACTTTCATGGGATCACCTCATGTACCTTGAAAGACTCGGTCACCGCTGTTGCTCGCCTTTGCGGGAATGCCGGGCCTGGAAGAGTGAGGAGGAGCTTGCGGAACTGCTAGCGCCGGCAGGCGCGAAACCCTCGAAACGGATGTGAAGATAAACTACCGGCCGAGGACGATTCCGGGCTTTACATGGACTCGCCGCGAAGAAGCTAGGGGAGCCACACGTGAAACCGCGGACGATGGCTCACGTGTTCCTAATTCGCCAGCATACTCGGATTGGTCGTCAACTCATCCTCGAGCGCCACAGCCCAATTCAATCTTGGATTGATAACCCCCTTACGCCAGTCCGTCCCGGGATTATTGACTTCAGATATCTCGAACGATAACGCGTCTTCGATTCGTTCAATCCAGCCACCGATACTTTGCAACGCACCAAGAGTGATGTAGTACTGGCCTTGTCGAAGGAGGCCACCAGGGATTTGGCAGGTCGCCCGATATTGCCCCCTTGATTTGTTCAACCTTTCCCAAGGTATCGTATCTCTCTCCCGTGATTCCAAGACCGTATAGCCTTCTCCGTTTTTCAACGCGATTCCGACATAACAGCCGTCGGCGGGCTTCATCACCTCGTACTCGATCTCGACTGAGATGTCGCTTTCGAATCCGATGACTCTCGCCTTATTGCCGGCTTGTTGCAATACTCGCGCGGATAAGATGCTCACGTTCTTGTTCCTTTCCAAAGTCCGCGGCCTTTGCCATACGCCGGTCGTGTTTGCGCTCGAGTGAAGGTATTCAGTGATCACGTCGTCCGACGGCCCTTTCTTGAGCACTCGTCCCCCATGGAGCCATATGGCTTCGGTACACAATTCTGCGACGGCCGCCATATTGTGGCTCACGAGAATCACCGTCCTGCCCCGCTTGGCCACATCGCCCATCTTCCCCAAACATTTCTTCTGAAAGGCCACGTCTCCGACTGCTAAGACCTCATCGACAAGCAAGATTTCCGGCTCGAGATGCGCGGCAACCGAGAATGCGAGGCGCAGGAACATCCCGCTGGAATAGTGCTTGACCGGAGTATCGATAAAGCGCCCGATTTCTGAGAAGTCCAGGATCTCATCAAATTTGCGGTCGATTTCCCGCTTGGTCATCCCGTTTACGGCGCCGCTCAGATAAACGTTCTCCCGTCCCGTCAGCTCATGGTTGAATCCGATTCCCACCTCTAACAGTGAACCGACGCGGCCATGCAGCGTCACCCGTCCTTTCGAAGGGGCGGTGATGCGGGACAGGATTTTCAACAGCGTACTTTTTCCCGCCCCGTTCTTGCCGATCAAGCCGACGACTTCACCGTGATTGATTCGGAAGGACACGTCACGCAAGGCCCAGAAGCTTTGATCCAAACCGGCGGCGCCGCCGGCATCTCCCCTGGAGAGCCTCCTGAGCTTCCTATATGGGGACGAGATGGCTTCCACCAGAACGTCCCGGAGATGGCGGTCGGTGTTGATCACGGAGCCGATCTTGAATTCCTTCGACAAGTTTTCAACGTGAATGGCCACTTCACTCATATCTGTTCCCACCTCGCACCCCTTCTCACACTACGTCGGCAAAAGTTCTTTCGGCTCGCTTAAAGTAGTAGGCTCCTCCCACCAACAAGACGAGGGATGCGCAGGCCGACACAATAATCATGGGCCCAGGTGCGGTATTCGTTCCGAGGAGAGCCCATCGAAACCCCTCTACGACGCCCACCATCGGATTCATCCCGTACAAGACCCGAAGATGTTCCGGCAACATGCTGCTGGGGTAGGCGATCGGCGTCGCAAACATCCACAGCTGAACCAGAAAAGGGATGGTATACCGCACATCACGGAATTGGACGTTCATCGCCGAGAGCCAGAATCCTACGCCTAGCGCGGTTACCATGGCCAAGAGAAGCAACGAGGGCAACCAGATGACGTTGAACGTCGGGGCAATTCCATAATAGAGCATCATCCCCAGAAGCACGAGAAATGCCAGCACAAAGTCGACGACACCGGGGAACATGCACGAGATCGGCAGGACGAACCGGGGAAAGTAGACCTTTTTGAGAAGATTCGCGCTCGCGACGAGGCTATTAGCCGACTGTGTAATTGCATTGGCGAAAAAGGTCCAAGGCACTAACGCCGCGTAGGCGAAAATTGGATAGGGAATCCCATCCGATGGGATTGCAGCAAGCTTGCCGAAAAACAGACTGAACACGACCATCGTGAGAAACGGTTGGAGAATCGCCCATCCGACGCCCAGCAGCGTTTGTTTATATCTGACTGCGACGTCACGCCAACCTATAAAAAACAGTAATTCTCTGTATTGCCAAAGCTCCTTCAGCTCGAGCGATTGCCAACCGCTCGTGGGCTGGATGACCGTTTTTGGCAACACGTAGCCAGGCGAACCCGTTGATGTGGCCACCCTCGTTACTCCTCAGTCGTGGTGTCGTCCTGGAAGTTGTTTCACTACCCTCCATTCATCCTTCGACATGCTTGGGGCGAACGGAGAGTTCCCGATCATGAGTTTTCAGGTAGCTTCTGGGATCCTGATAACGCCAAGGCTCGATATGCTCTCACTCATTGAATGTGTAGCTCAGTGAGAACATGAGCGCGTTCCGATTGACCTGGTAATTCCCGGCGGCCCCTCCGCCTACCGTGGCGAGCACGAAGCGGCTGTAGTTATACTGAAGGGATGAGCTTAAGGTCCTCGTCACCGGGTAAGTGACCGATACCTGACCAGCAAGCGACTCATACGTGTTGATCGCCACTGGCGCCGTTTCGTTGTAGGCGTAGTTGACAGTGGCGTTCAGCTTCACTCCTCTCTCGAATTTATGCTGCACGATCAGTCCCACCGTCGTGCTGATCAGAGCCCCCACGGTTCCAAAAAGAGAGGGTGCGGTGTCTCTCGACAGTGAAACTGCTACACTCGTCGTGGGGCTGTACCTTGTCTCGACTTGGACGCTTCCAGCGAGATATGAACGAAACCCCGGCTCGATGAGGGTTGATCCGACGCTCAAGTTCAGCGTCCAGTCACGCGTCCCTATGCTGTACCCCGCTTGAATCGCATGAGTGGCGAAGCTTACGTCCTGGCTGGCTGCACTCACGGTCGATCCCGTTTCCCCCGCACCCACCCCTGAGAAGTTCGTCTGGGTATTGCGATAGGTCACGCTGAGGGCCTGAGAGCGTGCGATCTGCATGTTGAGCCCTCCCGAGGCTGAGCGCGTTTCCGTCGTGAGACTCGCTACCGGCGCCCCCGGGTCCTGGGAGATATAAATCGTGCCGATTTTGAAGAACGAATAGATATACTCACCGGTAAGATTCACCGCGCGCGATAGCGGGACTTGACCGGTAGCCCTCGCGGAATTTTGGATCGTATTGGCCCGTGCGACCTGCAGTCCCCTCGCATAGAGATCAGGAACAGTGCCGGCCTTCACCCCCGTCAAGAACCCCGGAGGTTCAGGGGTGAATTGGAAGTAGTCGGACACTGACAGCTTGGCGCCGGGAATGAATTCGCCCACCAATCCGTTTAAATTGGAACCCAATGTCACGTCTGTCGTGATGAAGCTCAGCTCCGGGTTGTTCACCATGGTATTCCCCGATGCTGAGGCTCGGAGCTCCGTTTTCGCTTGTCGCTCCGGGAAGGTGACCAGGAGCGTCGGGGTCACGCTTGTGACAAAATCCCACTGTTTGACGCCGGCAGGAACAAATTGCGATGCCGCGTTAAACACATTCGAATCGTACCGCTCGGAAACGGTGACCGACGGGATGATTCTCTCATCGGCATGGACGATCGACGCACCAAGTACTCCATAACTCGAGATGGCTTCGAGGATAAGACCCGCGAGCAACCACGCCTTGCCCTCATTCATCCATCTCGGACCGTCACGGCACAACAACGGTGTCACCGGATTGCAGGATCATGTTCCCCGGTCCACCCTCGCCGGCCAACAGATCTTTATAACGAACCGGGATGCGAAGTTCGTGGAGGCGGCCGTCTCCGTTGAGTTTATGACGTACGATCTGTAGCTGGTTCTTCTTCGCAAACTCCGTAAATCCACCGGCCATCGAGATCGCTTGCAGCACGGTCATATAGGACTTCGCTATGATTCTCCCGGGCTTGAGGACTTCGCCCACCACGTAGATCGCGTAACTGTTGATCTCCCTCACGCTGACCGACACGGCCGGGTTGTTCACGTACTGTCTCAAGCGTTGCGAGATACGTTCCGCCAATTCGTTGGCCGTTATTCCTGCCGCCTGCACATCTCCGATGATTGGGAAGGAAATAAGGCCATCCGGTCGAATGATAACCGTCTTAGTGAGATCCGTGTTTTTCCAGACGGTGATGTCCAAGACGTCTTCAGGGCCGAGGAGGAATTGACCAGGAGCCTCATATTCGCGTTCGATGATCTTCGGAGCGCACGCCGACAACAAGAACATTAAACAGACGGATGCGATGAGGAGGTCCGTATTTTCGAATAGTCGGTTTGGGAATCTCATACTCCGCACTCTCATTTACGACTAGAAGATTCTTCGCCGTTTCTCATCCCCGGGAACACCACCATCGCCTCGCTTGGCACGACGATCGTGTCCCCGGCCTTGAGCTCGATGTTCTGGCCGATTCCGCCGCCGAGAACGATTTCGTCATAGCTGGCTCTCAACACCTGCTCGCTCTCTCCTCTATTACCGGCCCTGAACACCACAACTTGGTTTCTCGCTGCCACCGGAGTGAAGCCCCCGGCCATTGTCAGTCCTTGGAGGAGGGTGGTTCGGCTTTTCAGCGGATATCGTCCCGGCCTCACTACTTCACCGAGCACGAACACGCCGTAACTGTTCACCTCCTTCACTGAAATGGCGACTACTGGATTCTGAATGTACTCCTTCAGTCTCGCAGTAATCTCGTCCGCCAGTTGGACAGGTGTCTTCCCGACCGCCATGACATCGCGTATCACCGGGAGTGAAATTCTCCCGTCAGGACGCACTTGTACGGGCTTGGAGAGGTCCGCGTTTCTCCACACAGAAATATCGAGGACATCTTCCGCGCCTATGATGTAATCGGTGCTGACCGCATTGGAGAGTTTCTCCATAACATGTGCTCGTGCTGAATTAGACCCCAGAGCGGCGGCATGCGAATCTTCGATCGTCCCTTGGCTCGGGGATGTCTCAAGCAGGTTCGATGACTGGAGTGGCGGTTTGACGGCGAGGGAGGGTGGTTCGGATCGAACCGGCGACGATCCCAGTAAGATCAACAAACAGCCTGTGATTGTCAAGACAGCGCGTCTCATGGTGGAAGTACTCCCGTGGCAATAGGTAGGTATCGAGACTCGCGCTTTGACCCTGATGCAACGGTGCTGTTCCTTTGTCGGAACGTGCACGGTGGCTCCGGGAGAAAGCGCGACACCGGCCTTACTGTCCTTTGAGTGCCGCTTTCAAAGCCTGATTATCGAGGGTCAGTTGCGCCACCACCTGCTTCAGACGCCGGTTCTCCGCTTGAACGAGCCGAAGTTCTTTCATTTCTGATCCATCGGCGGTGCTGAACTGCCCCTTCCATCGGTAGAAGGTTTGGGGCGAAATCCCATGACGACGACAGACGTCCTGGGGTTTCACCCCGACCTCCGCTTCCATGATGATACCCAGAATTTCTTCTTCGCTAAATTTCGACCTCCTCATACCCTCTCCTCCCCCTGCAGACCAACGCGTTGCAAATGAGGGCTCGAATGGCGGCCGGTACCCTCTCGGCCCACTATGTCCCTTGGAGCCCCCTCCTCCGATTCTGTGGCTCGAAAACGGTTCTTCCGAATCCTGTGCGGGTGATGAAAACGCTGAACCTTCTTCCGGTCTTGGTATCGGGGAACCATCCTGTGGAATCCCCTCCTTTGTAAGGAGGCCTGCCTGCCGAAGCGCAGCCGGCGCAGGCAGGGGAAGAGGGGAGGTAGAGGCTCTTCGACCCCTCCTGCCCTCCCCTTATGAAGGGGAGGAACGGTACCCCGCCACGCCTCTCTTTACAAAGGGGAGTGACAAGAGGAGCAACCCAAGGCACGGAAGAGCTGAAGAATTTAACAACACCGTGCCCGTCGATAATGACGGGCTGATTGGCGCGTGGGCTTCACCGGATGGCAAGTGGCCACCGTATTCGGTCAGAGCACGATGTCCGATGAAGTTACGACGCAGGGGCGCAGTCCTCAAAATTGACGTGTACAGCTGCTGCTCGCTGGATGAGATTGATCCGAATCACGACACAACCCTGTCCGGATTCGCGAACGAATTGTCCCGTTAGCCCGATCAGGGGTCCACGGATCACCCTGACAAGCGCGCCCTCCACGAAGTAGGGATGTTCCTTGTATGTGAGGCGACTATCCAAGAGCGTTTGCAACGATTGGATTTCTCCGTCAGGAATCGGTTCTGGTTGAGTTGCTCCGACAATGCTCACGACTCCAGGGACCTCTAGAACGGAGATGCGCTCCAGGAGCGAGAATTTTGCGAAACAATATCCCGCAAAAAGCGGAAGCTCTATGCGCTTCTTTCTGTCCGACCACTGGTTGATGTGCCGCACAAGCGGGAGCAAGGGCTCGACGCCCTTGCTGGAAAGTCTGTCCCGTACCAGCTTTTCGTGACGCGAGCGAGTCCTGAGCGCATACCAGCACCGATGCTCGGTTCCGCCGCTGGCAAGACATTCCATCTGCGACCTCCCAGGCCCACATTATTCATGAACGCTTCTACTGCAATTGCGGATTCGCCGCTGCGACAAGCTTGCGCGCTGACTTTCGGCACGCAAGCGGGCGGGCTCGCCGCTCGGTCGGTCAACATACTGTTTCAAGTATGCCTCCCTCCCTCGCGGCTCCACGCGCCCGTCTCGCAACGCGACTCCGCAATTTCGCCACGAACCGTCATGAATAATGTGGGCCGTTCCGGATACAGCTTCGCCCTCTGAGTCCCAGTCAGTCGTAACGAGGGCGGATATTCGCAGAGTCAGAGACGTTCTGTACATCGTCCAAAAGTGCCTTTTTCGTTGGAGTACTGCCTACTGAGATCCGCTACATTGTGCCGCTAAATGAGACTCCATTCTCACAATATGGGAATAATGTGCCAGATAGTCACGCTCCCAGATAAGGAACCAGCTATTGCAAATGACTTAGACGGTTTACCCATGCCCACTATGACCACGTCCCTAGCCTGCCATGCCATGAGAGCGAGCATCATTACCTAGAAGACAAAGCCGTTATGACTCTCGCAGATGCCATCGAAGCATCGAGGCATACCTTCCATTCCTGCCGGAAACATACCGTCCCGATTACCTGCTCGAGCGTGGACGCCTTGTCGCACAAACTCCTGTCCTGGAGCGGGTGTCCCGATTATCATCCATCTTCGCATGTGACGGGCCGGCTTCAATTCGAGTAAAGACTGGATCAAGGGAATACGTCCGAACGACACCCGAGAGATGCGACGTTCATAACGTCGCTGTCTCGTGTCGGGCGCACTTCGGGAAGAAATCGATTTTCGCGGACGTGGGTGACTCCCCTCTGAGCCATGGCGATGGCCGAGAGACAGGCCTTGATGCCGTCCGACTCGGCTCTACTGGCCCTTTTATCTAGTACTAGGCCCCCCCTCTTTAGGGGGGTATCCAAGAAGCGGCATCGGTCGATTGACGACCTCTTTTTCACAGGGGGGAAGCCCAATACTCCTTCTGAATCAAGAACATCCAATACGGGCAAATTGTCCCGAACGGATTTTCACGGAGGACTCATTCGGAGAAATATGGCTGGGACACTGGTTGCACGTTAAAGAAGTTTTGTGAGAACATCCGCCTCGCTTAAGCGACGCGGGAGGAGCCTTGAAGGGAAATGCGGGAGCCGATCACGCGGGAAGGTTAAGCAGATCGTACGAGTATTTTCGTACTGCCTGTCAGCGAAAATCATGAGGCGCGAGGAAGGGAAGGCAGAATGGGAGTAACCAGCTCGAAGATAAGACCGATGACCAGCTCGGGGACCAGCGAGGAATCGATCAAGGTGTCGATCGCAAGCAGCAGCTACGTGATGCGAGTCGGCCTCCGGCAGATTCTCGAATCGTGCGACAAAGTGGTCATCGTCGGTGAGCTATCCGAGAGAATCAATGCTGCTGAAGTCATCGGTCGCGACAAGCCGGATGTTGTCCTGGTTGACCTCGACCTTCCGGATGCATTGGATCTTATTCGGACGCTGCGAGAGGCTGTTCCAGCTTCTTTGATCCTCGTCCTCAGCGGTCTTGATAACATCGGCTCAGCTCGCCAGGCATTGAGTGCCGGCGCCTCGGGCGTCGTGTTGGACGTTCAGCCCCCCGGAGTCCTGCTGGCTGCAATCGAGAGCCTGTGCCCCGGCGAAAGAAGCGTCAAGCCCCCCGCGATCACATCCGACGCGACCGCTGGAGAGGCCACACGCCCGGAAGCGGAAAGCGAAAAGCCGGCCGGGATCAGCAATCTCACAATTCGAGAACGAGAGGTCATTTCGTTGCTCGCAAAGGGCCTGACGAACAAAGACATCGCCGATCAGCTCTGCATCAGTGAGACAACCGTGCGTCATCATCTGACGAACATCTTCAACAAATTGGATGTGTCCAGTCGACAGAAGCTGCTCATTCTCGCTCATCGTCATCGACTCGTCGAGCTGACGCGGCATCAAACCGCTTACCAACCAACTCCGAACTGACCGCGGCAACCAGGTTCGCCGTGCTCCTCCTCGTGATCGGCACGGAGGATCAGACGCGGGCGCTACGCCCGCGCGCACCTTTCCGCCATATTGACTCGTTAACGAAAGCAAGAAATCTAAGTCGATTCACCACATCTGCAGCGTATACGAGTCATTTTCACTGCGGCGAGGACTTTGCGCGACGCACGCAGGACAGAATGTTCTCGCCGGTTTCTTCCAAAAGCTGGATCGTCGCTCGCACGCCAGGCGATTAAATCCGTTTCGCTCAGTTGATTATCTTGGCTCTTCCGGATCCTATGTGGGGAACGAGAACGCTGAATCTTGTTCTCGTCTTGGTAGCGGGGGAGCATCCTGTGGAATCCCCTCCTTTGTAAGGAGGCCTGCCTGCCGAAGCGCAGCCGGCGCAGGCAGGGGAAGGGGGAGGTAGCAGCACGCAGCGGGGTGCACTGTTACGTGAGATCATGGTCTTTGTGAACGACATCGAACATACCGCCGTCTCTACCCCACCTCGCCTCCCCTTACAAAGGGGAGGAACCAGATCAGCGCCCCACACGAAACCCGGAAGAGCCATTATCTTTATAGGGGTCAAGGCCGATGGAACGTGTATCATCGGCACGAGCGAAGTGCGGTTTGGTATTCGTAGAAGCGGCCGGTGGGGTGAAGCCTCCATCCCGTCGGGCAAGAGCGCTTAGGATACAGTTCTCTCACTTGTGGGGTTTATCCAGTCGCGCAAATTGATAGCGCCTGGTCGAACAAGTTCTGTTTGCTCCCGGTCGGGGCAAGCAGGGTATGGAGGCGCCGAGCGGGTTCGAACCGCTGCATCGCAGTTTTGCAGACTGCTCCCTTAGCCACTTGGGTACGGCGCCCCGCGCCGCATTATAATGGGGCCAGCATGCCGGGTACAATAACTCCGTGAAGCGAACATGAAGAGTTATCGGTGCTCAGTTGTCAGTTCCCGAAACCGATAACTGAATACTGATGACCGTCAACGTGAGGAGTTACCGCTTCTTCGAAAGGACGGGAATCTCTTTGCCGATCGTGGGAGGTCGATCTGTGGGTGGAATGAGCGGTTGCCAGACGCCAGGAGCTGGAGCGGTTCCCGATTCGGACGACTCTTCTGCCTCTTTTTCCTTCGCCAGGATCTCGACCTCCTGAAGGAGTGTGTCCATCAACTCCGGCATCGGCACCTTTCGGACGAGTTTGCCCTTCTTGAAGAGAATCCCCACGCCTTCGCCCCCCGCGATGCCGATGTCTGCTTCTTTCCCCTCGCCGATGCCGTTCACGACACAGCCGAGCACGGACACGTTCAGCGGAGTCTTGATGTGCGCGAGTTTCTTTTCGAGTTCATTGGCCATCCGCACCACGTCGATTTCCACGCGGCCACAGGTCGGACAGGCGATCACGTTGATACCTCGATGACGCAACTCGAGCGACTTGAGAATCTCGAACCCGACTTTGACTTCTTCGACAGGATCGGCCGCGAGCGAGACGCGCAACGTGTCCCCTATCCCGTTCGCGAGCAGCCATCCGAGCCCGATCGCCGACTTCACCGCACCGGTCATCGCCGTCCCCGCCTCGGTGATGCCGATGTGCAACGGATAGTCGGACTGCATCGCAAACATCCAGTAGGCGTCGACCGCGTGGTGCACATCAGACGCCTTGAGCGAGACCTTCATATTCGTGAAGCCTTCGTCCTCGAGGGCGCGCACGGCGTTCAACGCCGACTCCGCCAGAGCTTCCGGGCTGGGCCATCCATACTTGTCGAGGAGCGGTCGTTCCAAGGACCCGCCGTTGACGCCGATGCGCAGCGGGATGCCGCGCTCGTTGACGGCCTTGACGACCTCTCTGACCTTCCACCAGGCCCCGATGTTGCCCGGATTGATGCGGACGCAGTCAACGACTTCCGCCGCCTTGAGTGCCAGCCGGTGATCGAAGTGGATGTCGGCGATCAGAGGCACCGTCATGGCGGCTTTCAGTTTGGGAAGCGCGGCCGCCGCCTCCATATCCGGCACGGCGACACGGATGAGCTCGCACCCGACGGCCTCCAGTTGGCGGATCTGCTCAGAGGTGGCCTTGATGTCGCGCGTGTCGGTGGAGCACATCGACTGGACCGCGATGGGGGCCCCTCCACCGATCTTGACGTTGCCGACCCTAATCTGTCTCGTCTTCCGTCGCGCGATGTGCATGGAGTTTCTCAGTAACTTCTCTCAGTCAGCTTTTCCATTCATCATTCATCATTCAACATTCGGAATTCGCGCTTCGCGCTCAGCTTCCCTGCTCGTCACCATCGGCATGCGCGGCCTGAAAGGCACGGCGATCGCCCGGTTCCGTCGGCGCCATGACCGACTCGCCCGCTCTGACGAGCAGCCGCACGGTCTCGCTGATGCCCTCCGCCGTCAGTCCGTACTTCTCGCGGAGCAGATCCTGCGGCCCCTGCTCGATGTACCAATCCGGCAACCCGATCACTTTGGTCGTGAGATGGGCGACACCCGCATCGGAGAGCGCTTCCAACACTGCAGACCCGAATCCGCCCATCCTGGCCCCTTCTTCGACCGTCACGAGGTAACGGACTTTCCGCGCGACCTCGACGATCAATTCCGCATCAAGCGGCTTGACAAACCGCGCGTTCACCACCGCTGTAGACAGCCCTTCCTGTTCCAGTTGTTCCGCAGCCTTGACCGCAGGCCATACGGTGACGCCAATGGCCACGATGGCGACGTCGGTCCCCTCACGGAGAAGCTCCCCCTTGCCGATCGGGAGCGAGACCATCGTGTCGTCCATCTTGATTCCAAGGCTTACGCCCCGCGGATACCGCACCGAGGCCGGCCCGGCGTAGGAGAGACAGGTCTTGATCATGTGCTGCAGCTCGTTCTCATCCTTCGGCGCCATGACCACCATGTTCGGCAGGTGTCGAAGATAGGCGTAATCGAACGCCCCGTGGTGCGTCGTGCCGTCCTCTGCGACGAGGCCTCCTCGATCGATGCAAAACGTGACCGGCAGATTTTGCGTGGCCACGTCATGCACCACCTGGTCGTAAGCCCGCTGGAGAAAGGTCGCATACATGGCGACGACCGGCCGCATCCCCTGAGCGGCCAAGCCCGCAGCGAACGTGACGGCATGTTGCTCCGCAATCCCCACATCGTAGAGCCGATCGGGAAATTCTTTTTCGAACGCCGTGAGCCCGGTGCCTTCGCACATCGCCGCCGTGATGGCGACGATGCGCTTGTCCTGACGGGCCAGCTTGATCAAGCTATCGACCGCCAATGCCGTATAGCTCGGACGTGGAGACTTCTTCGCCGGTGCGCCCGTTTCCAGAACAAACGGCGGGCAGGCATGGAACCACACGGGGTTCTCCATCGCCGGCTTGTATCCCAGCCCTTTCTTGGTGATGACGTGTAGGAGCGCCGGTCCCTTGAGGCGGAGCACGTTCTCGAGGGTCGGTAGCAGATGCTCGAAGTTATGTCCGTCGATCGGCCCGACGTACTTGAAGCCGAGCTCTTCGAACAGGAGACCCGGAAGGATCGCGCCCTTGGCGAGTTCCTCTGCCCGACGCGCCAGTTTCTGCATGTCATGGCCGATATGCGGGATCTTCCCGAGCAGGTGGCCGGTTTCCTCACGAACCCTCGCGTAGAACTCTCCGGTAAAGGTGCGATTCAAGTAGGCCGAAATGGCTCCGACGTTCTTGGAGATCGACATTTGATTGTCGTTGAGGATGACGTGGAAGTCCTTGCCGAGACCGCCCGCGTGGTGGAGCCCTTCCAGGGTCATCCCCGCGGTCATCGCTCCATCGCCGACCACGCAGACGACCTTATGTCTCAGGCCGAGCTGTTCGCGCGCCGCCACCATGCCGAAGGCCGCGGAGACGCCGGTCCCGGCGTGGCCTGCGTTGAAGGTGTCGTAGACGCTCTCCTCGCGTTTGCAAAACCCGCTCAACCCGCCGAATTGCCTCAGGGTGTGGAACCGCTCACGGCGGCCAGTCAAGAGCTTGTGGGCGTAGGCCTGGTTGCTCGTGTCCCAGACGATCTTGTCCTTGGGAGTATCCAACAGATAGTGGAGGGCCACCGTCAGTTCCACGACTCCCAGATTCGAGGCGAGGTGCCCACCGACGTTCGAGACCACGCTGATGATCTGCTCGCGGATCTCCTGGCAGAGTTGGGGAAACTGAACCGGCGACATCCGCTTCAAATCAGCGGGACTCTGTATGGTCTTCAGCAGCGACATACGACCTCCTCACAATGAGCAAATTGGATGTCCCTGAATCAACGGGACGTAGGGCAGACAGGAGTCACTGGGCGAAGCGGCTGTGGAACCGTCTTAACTAAGGTGCCCCCAGTCTCACACACAGTCCGTGATCTGTCAAGCCTTTGCTCACCCAACCCGGCTGTAACGCCTCCTTTTCCTACGGATCAAAGCGATAGGTGATGACGGTGGAAACCGTGAAGTCCGCCCCGCTGGAAGAGACGGAATCCAGATTTTCCACGCCGTACACTTGCCAGAGCACGTTCGGTCGGAGCCGGTAGTTGAATCCCGCCGCGGCCTCGGCGACGCCTTCATCGAGCACCTTGACTCCCGTTCCATGGAACGGACTTTGGTAGTAGGCATACTGCAAGGTGAACGAAAGGTCCTGCGACCACAGGTATTCGATAGCCACCATGCTGCTGAAGACAGGCTTGAGGGTGAGGCCGGAAATCCTTCCCGTCGGGAATACTTCGTTCACGTTGGCATAGGCGATCCAACGACCTGCAAATGTCTTCTCCGCCGCCAAGCCCACTCCCACGTCCGGATGGCCGCTCCCGAAGAATTGGTCCTGGTCGCCCGTCGGAAGCTTCATGGCCACCCTCAGTGCGAGCGACGGCAGGGACGCGGTCTGAGAAAGCATCTCGTACTTGCCGAAGAGCGACAGATCGCCCAATCCCAACGCGCCCTGCGAGCCCTGGAACAACACCTGACTATTCTTGGTCACCAAATAGGCGTAACCGGTTTTCCTCAGGACCTCGCGAGGCGGGTTGAGCCCCGTGGTCGCCCGCTCGGTCGCCGTGATGAGTCCCTCGAGAAACCCTCGATACCTGTAGAGGACCGGGACTTCCGCGCCGAGTTCGACCCGGTCGGTCAGACCATACCGAAAAAACAGGCCGGACCGCAGGGTCTCGAACTTCATCACCGCATCGGCTTGCGCCGAATGCTCATTGAAGACGCTGGCGGTCTCGGCCAGCTCGACCCGGATGTCGAGCGCCCCTTTTGCGACGACCGCGGCTCGATCGCCGGGCATCCCCAGCACCAGCAATTGAATGGGCTGGAAGTTCCTCTCCGGCAGGGGACCGAATCCTTCGGCTGCCGCGCGGGAGGCGCCGGCCTCGCACACCATGGCCGAAGCCAGTGCTACGCAGACGGCGCGAACCAATCGGGAGACCGTCACGCAACGCCTCTCAATACGGGAAATCGAGACCCGCGAACACGGCCCCGCCTTCACGACTGTATCCGTAATCGATCCGGCCGACGACGTTCGGCCGCACGAGGCCGCGGAAGCCCAGCCCGGGCGTGATCCTGTAATCCTTGAAGCTGAGATTCCGATAGGAATTGAACACCTGTCCCGTATCGATGAACGGGGCGATTTCAAATTCGGCGCTCACCCCCGCGATCTTGGTCCGCAGGATATGAATGCGCTCCTCGACGCTCATGGAGAGCAAGTGTTTATCGATAAAGCGATCGACTCCATAGCCACGAAGATTGTTTTGTCCGCCCAACGAGCTCTGCTCATAGAACGGGACCTGATCTCCGAGGGTGGCTTGCAGATCGGCGCGGACGACGAGAATGGCCCGTTTTGATTCGCTCGGGAAGAGTTTCTTGATCTCGAACTCGTAGCGGGAAAAGACGGGATGCTTGTCGTTCCTGATGTTTTGGTTCAGTTCCGCGTAGGCCGTCACCTGCATGCCGTCCGTCGGCGACACCAGGTTGTCTCTCGTGTCATAGTGGAAGGTGAGACGATGGCCGGCGATGGCCGCACCCTGGATGCCGTCCACCGTCGGAAACCGGTCCACGCTGAACGGCAGCCTGGTGCCGCCCTTCTGCAGCTCAACCTCCCGATACCGTTGCCCTACCGCGATTTGCGTCACCTCGTTGGCATAGAGACCGAACTTCCAATAGGCGCGAATCTCTCTCGCCGTATAGTTGCTCTCGCTCACCTCCTGCGTCTGCTGGCCGATCCCGAAGAAGCGGGCCGTGGCATTTTTGAAGAAGGCTCCGCCGAACGAGAGCGAGTACCGACCGTTGCTGAAGGCCGGATCGATATAGCTGAACAACAGCTTGCGCTCGATTCGCTCCGTGAAGGACCCGATGAACCGCAGCTCCCGCCCGCCGGGTTCGTATCTGAACAGGTTGATCGTCCCGCGCGTTCCCACGATCGAGTTGCGAATCAGCATCGGAGCGAGCAGGTATTTCAGCTCCCCCTCCGGGTTCGTGATGAGGATGGGGACGATGAGACCGGCGTCGTTCCCGTCGTTGCGGGTCGTCGACGCGGATGGGATCGGGAAATACTGCACGTCGGCCATGGCCGAGGGCGTGCGGCTGATGAAGGCCATGCCCAACAGCATCACGAGCCGGAAGACAGGCAGGGAGCGACGGGCGCGCATCGGCGGCGGGGGAGAGCAGGCTGGATGAACTACGGGGCTTTGAGCTTGTCGGATTTCTTGCGGAGCTGTTCGACGAGCTCCGGATAGGAGGAAGACTTGAGGATTTTTGCAAACTGGCCGCGATAATTGCTGACCAGGCTTACGCCGTCTACCACGACGTCATACACGCGCCACTCCCCGCCCTTGTTCAGCAATCGGTAGTCCAAGGGAATTTCCGTTTTGCCTGAGAGCACCTTGGTCCGAACCTCGGCGAAGTCCCGCTCGGTCCGCTCGTTCAAGTACTGGACCCCCTCACCGGAATAGCTTTCGATCTTATCGGCGTAGGAGTTGGTGAGCAGCGTCTTGAACAACCGCACGAACTCTTCTTTTTCCTGGTCGGACAGCTGATTCCATTGAGCCCCTAAGGCGCGACGGGACATTTCCTGATAATCAAACCGATCTCCGACCAACTTTTCCAAGGATTCCCGACGCGACTGTGCCCCAGCCGCATCTTTCGGCTCCTTATGATTCCGAAGGACCAGCAACACTTCATCGATGGTCCCCTTGATAGCTTCAGTCGGCGCGGCCGCCACTGCAGGGCACACGGGGCCGGCGATCTCCAGACCGGCGGCGAGCGCCACAATCAGCAGGAATCTGTAGCAAGCCCTCGTCCGGACCGCCTCGTGCGTGCGCAACGCGTTCGGAATTTGCATAGGCCTCATCCCTCCTCCAGAGCCACCGCTTGAGAAGAAGCAACCTGCCCCCCTCTCAGCCGGACGCCCTAATTTACCTTACCATGCACGTACTGGCTGACCAATTCCTCGAGATCCAGTCCGGCTTCCGTGTCTCGGATCCTGTCGCCGGGCTTCAAAGGATCGCCGCCTCCGCCCGGCGACAGCGACATGAACTTATCGCCGATGATGCCGCGGGTCTTGATGGAAGCGATCGTGTCCGTATACAGCACGACGCCCTTGTTGATCGCCAGCGTGACGAGGGCTCGATCCTGATTCAACGCAATGCGCTGCACCCGTCCCACTTCCACACCGGCGATTTCGACCGAGGCCCCGGTCTTGAGACCGGAGGCGGTGGTGAACTCGGCGTCGATGGTGTAGTGCCGTCCGCCGATGACCTCGAGTTTCCCCAGCTTGATCGAGAGATAGGCCAGACAGACGATGCCGATCAGCACGAAGACACCCACGATCAATTCCAGCTTGGTCCTCTCCATAACCCTCCTGCTAGGTCGAGCGTAGCTCGACACGGGAGGGGGCCCGAACCAACTCCCCTCCCGTCGCCATTCAGTCGAGCCGCGCTCGACACGGGAGGGGGCCCGAACCAACTCCCCTCCCGTACCCACTATGCCCGCTGCGTCGATGCGCCGAGCGGCACCGTCCCTCCGACGGAAATAAACTCCCGGACCTCGGGATCCTCCACCCGCTGGAAATCCTCGGACGTACCCGAGGCGGCGATGATTCCGTCCTTGATCATCGCCACGTAATCGGAGATGGAAAAGATGCCGGGCACCTCGTGGCTGACCATCACCGCGGTAAACCCGAATGTCCGCTGCGTGGCGACGATCAAGTCGTGAATCGTCTTGGCCATGAGCGGATCGAGCCCGGTGGTCGGCTCGTCGAAGAGGATGATGTCCGGTTCCATCACCAAGGCGCGCGCGAGCCCGGCTCGTTTTTTCATCCCGCCGCTGAGTTCCGCCGGAAACTTGTGCCCCATTCCCGTCAAGCCGACCTGATCGAGTTTCTGCTCCACCCGTCGCGTGACTTCGAGCCCTTTCAAGTGCAGCCTTTCGCGGAGTGGAAACGCGACGTTCTCGAACACGGTCAAGGAATCGAACAGCGCCGCGCCTTGGAACAGCATGGCGAACCGTTTCCGCACGTCGTTTAACGGTTTGCCGCGCAGCCGAGAAATCTCCTGGCCGTCTACCCAAACCTCGCCGTGATCCGGCTGAAGCAGCCCGATCATGTGTTTGAGCAACACGCTCTTACCGCATCCGCTGCGGCCGATGATCGTGGTCAGCTTCCCCTTAGGAATCTCCAGATTCACGCCTCGCAAAACGGGCTGCCCGCCGAGCGTCTTGTGAACGTTGATGAGTTTGATCATCTTCGGCAAAACCCATGGTTGAGGGTGAATGGTTGATGGTGCCGACGGAACAAGATGTCCGTCGGATTCGAACCCAATGACCATTGACCATTACCCATTGACCATCTCTTACAGCAACACCGACGTCAGAAAATAATCCCACACCAAGATCAAGACCGACGAGAGGACGACCGCTTCGGTGGTCGCGGTGCCCAGCCCTTCCGCGCTCATCTTCGTGTAGAAGCCCTTGTAGCAGCACACCCAACTTACGATCAGCCCGAAGCTGATGGATTTCAGAATGCCGCCATACACGTCTTTCCATTCCACCGAGGACTCGATCGAGCTCCAATACGCCCCCTCGTTCACGCCGAGCAGGTCCACTCCGACCAGATATCCCCCGTAAATACCGACGACGTCGAAAATGGCGACCAGTAAGGGAACCCCAAGAAGCCCCGCAACCAGCTTCGGGGCGATCAGATATTGGAGCGGGTTGATGGCCATCGTATCCAAGGCATCGATCTGCTCCGTGATCCGCATGATCCCGATCTCGGCGGTCATTGCGGACCCGGCGCGCGCCGTCACCATCAAGGCCGCCAGCACGGGGCCCAGCTCGCGGATCATGCTGAGCGCCACCGCTGATCCTAGAAGGCCCTCCGAACCGAACTTTCTGAGCGTGTAATACCCTTGGAGCCCCAGCACCATCCCGGTAAACGCCGCCGTCAGGATCACGACGAACGTCGACTTATACCCGATGAAATGGAGCTGCTTCACGATCTGGTAGGCGCGAAGGGGGGGTCGGAACAGCCACGCGAAGGATGAGACGACAAAGACCAACATCCGTCCCATCTCCTGGATGAGATCGAGCATGACCCGGCCTGTGTTGATGAGGAACGTCACCAGGTCCTCATTCTGACACCCCTGTCCCCTGCGATGCTAGATCCAGCTTCAAAAACTGCTCGAAGAACGCCGTGAGCCGCGCCATTGCCGTCTTGCTCTGCTGAGCGAGTCGGAGGAAGCCCGACCAAGCCGAGGGTTCTAAGCACGAGATCAGGGCATGAGACCATTCACCTCCTGTGAAGAACGGCGAAAAGTCGACGGGGAGATTTTCGTCGACAAGATCAGACGCGGTTCTGATGACCACAAACGGAATCCCCCTCTCTCGAGCGGCCCTTGCGAGTCCCGCACTCTCCATATCCAGACCGATCGCGCCGGTCTGCCGAGCCAGGGCCTGCTTGTCCGCTGCTCGCCAGACGACGGTCGACGCAGTCACGAAAGATCCCCGGTGAGCCCGCAGCCCGGCCGCCGCCGCCGCCTTGAGAGCCAACTCTCCGAGAGCGACGGAGCAAGTCAGGCGAGACATGCCGTCTGCTTCAATGTCCGCGCCTCCTCGGTCGATCACGCCCGTCGCGATCAAAACATCCCCGATACCTGCCGGGATGAGCGCGCAGGCAAATCCTGTGGAAATCGCCACGGCAAATTCGTGCGCCTTGAAGAGGGCTCCGGCGGCCGCCGTCGCGTTTTCGATGCCGACCCCGGTGGTAATCAGCCAGCAGGGCCATCGTCCGGCTCGGCCGATCAGGCATTTGGTCTTGTCCAGCGTGTACTCATCCTCGACCGTGAGCAGCGGCCGAACGGCGCCAGACTCCCACCGCGTCGCGGCGAAAATCGCGACAGGTTTCACCGAAACTCCCCGGAAATGAGTGGAGCGCCTTAGCCGCACATTCTTCATGAGCGGCTCTGCCGGGGCACCCATTGCATGCCCACGGCAATGGGTCCCGACCGGCATGCGACTGCGCGCTCGAGCCTAGACGTCACGCCGGTCAAGACTCGAACCGAAATCGTCCCGATTCATGGACCAGTTGGCGCAACTCATCAGCTCGTGTCCGGCCGCGTGTTCTGAGGTTGCGATACATCGAGAGGGCCCAGAGGGGGAAATACTGGCAGTACCAGTGATAGCGAAGATAGAACACCCGAGGGAAGCCGGTCCCCGTATGACGGACTTCCTCCCACGAACCGTCTTTGAGTTGGTGACGCAAGAGGTACTGGACTCCACGAGCCACGCCGAGCGAATCTGTGGCGCCGGCCGCCAACAAGGCCATCAAGGCCCAGGCCGTCTGGGATGGCGTGCTATCGCCGCGCCCGTTATGGCCTTCCTGATCGGCATAGGACAGGCAACTTTCTCCCCATCCGCCGTCCGGATTCTGTCGGGATTCAAGCCAGGCGATCGCCCGGTGAATATAAGGAGAGGACATATCCTCCCCGATGGCGCGCAACCCCGCCAGCACAGACCAGGTCCCATAGATGTAATTGACTCCCCAGCGTCCATACCAACTTCCGTCGGCTTCTTGCTCCTTCTTCAAGAAGGCCAAGGCCGGCGCGACGGCCGGGTGGGTGCGATCGTAACCGAGCGTTCCCAACATCTCCAAGCAGCGGCCCGCGAGGTCGGACGTGCTGGGATCCAACAGGGCCCGATGGTCGGCAAAGGGGATATAGTTGAACACGACGTGATTGTTGTCTTTGTCGTACGCGCCCCACCCTCCATCGGATCCCTGCATCGCCAGGACCCACTCGACGCCTCGATGGATCGAATCCCGCTGCACCGCCTCGTGCGGAAGCCGGAGCTTGGACAAGGCCATGATTACCACCGCTGAATCATCGACATCCGGATAGAATTCGTTCTCGAACTGGAAGTACCAGCCGCCCGGCCGGGCTTTGGGAGCAGACACGATCCAATCGCCCACCGCGTTCGTCTGCTTCGAGATCAGCCACGAACCCGCTTTGATCAGGGCCGGATGGTCCTGCGACATTCCCGCTTCGATCAGCGCATTGATCAACAGGGAAGTATCCCAGACGGGCGAGAAACAGGGCTGGAGGTGCAAAGCCTCCACGCGGCGCCCGTCGACCTGAACCGTATCGCGGACTTCCAATTCTTCAATTTCGCCGAGCGCCTTCTTCACGAGCGTATCATGCACACCGTATCCGAGGCATCGCAAGGCCACGATTGAGTTCGCCATGGCCGGATAGATCGCCCCCAACCCGCCGGTCCCTTTTAGATGCGCGAGCATCCACGTGGCCGCTTTCGACAGGGCCCGCTCCCGCAACCAACGGACAGGGAACTCATCATAAAGTTTCAGCAGGCGGTCGAGTGTGATGAAACAGTTACGCGCCGTCAGCCAGCGGCGGTCCTTCCTGAACGGCGGCTCACGCTGATAGCGTACCTGTGCCCGGGGCTCTGCAAAGAGCTCGGCGATGCCCTGCTCATCCGGAATTCGGCATAAAGGACGATGCGCAAACACGATCAAGAGTGGGATGAGCACCGCCCGCGACCAGTAGGAAATCGCGTACACGCTGAAATAAAACCGGCGAGGAAGCAACATGATCTCGGGCGGCATGCTGGGAATACCGCGCCAGTCGTACTGACCGAACAAGGCCAATGTGATCTTCGTGAACACGTTGGCCCTGACCACCCCGCCCATCGCCAGGATACGGTCGCGGGCACGAGTCATGAAGGACTCCCGCGCCGAGACCCCGCTGAGTTTCAGCGCGAAATACGCTTTGACCGACGCGCTGATCTCGGCCGGGCCGCCGTAATAGATCGGCCATCCTCCATCAGCGAGCTGTGCCGACTTCAGATATTGGACTGCCTTTTCCTCCCGCTCCGGATCGACGAGTCCGAGAAAACGCCGAAGCATGAGGTATTCGGACGTGAGCGTGGAGTCCGCCTCGAGTTCGGCAACCCAATACCCTTCAGTCGCATGCTGCCGGGCGAGGAACCAGGTCTGGCTGCGACGGATGGCGTCGTCGAGCGCATCAAGTTGCCCGCCGGCTTGCATTCCGGGCCTCTTCGGAAGCAGATCGCCGGCCGTCGACCCCGTCGATTTGTCCGACACAAGGCGAAGCATGGGGGTTCTCGACAACTCAGCCACCCGCCTCAGAGGACGCGGAACCGACGCGAACAGGCCCCCGGACAGGCGACTCCAGATAGTCCTGATGAGTTCCATGGCCCTTCTTCTCTAGGCTCGTACGAGCCCCGGAACATCCGCGATGATAGTGGGTTGATTCATGACAGGAGTTAGTTGGGTTGCGAAAGGAAGGCGGACGAGCATCCGCAGACGTCGTCTAGAGTCCAAAGGCGAGCTTGAACCAAACAGCATCCGGTAAATCCTTGCATAATTCCTTGCGCACCGCGGGCTTATAGCAAAACCCTCGGAATCAAGTCAAGCCGACTGCCGGACAAGCCCTCGAAAGGATGAGGGTTTTGACCGCCGTCCCGAGAACGAAAGTAGTTACGCAGGTTGAAGATCCGCCAAGCGCACGGACACCAATGTGGAGATGCCCGGCTCCTCCATCGTCACCCCGAACAGCGAGTCGGCGATGGACATGGTCCGCTTGTTATGGGTGATGACGAGGAACTGCGCGTCGCTGGCAAGTTCGCGAAGCACACTGGTAAAGCGCCCGATGTTCTCTTCATCCAACGGAGCATCGATTTCGTCCAACACGCAAAAGGGCGTGGGGCGTATCAAGAAGCTCGCAAACAGCAACGCCATCGCCGTGAGTGTTTTTTCCCCGCCGGAGAGCATAGTGATGTTCTTCAGTCGCTTGCCGGGCGGTTGGGCCACGATGTCGACGCCGGGTTCCTGGCTGCCCGCCGGTACACCCTCTTCCACAGGTTCATCCACCAGGACCAATTCCGCCCGTCCACCGGGAAAGAACTTGCTGAAGACCTCGTCGAATTTTTGCTGGAGCTCCGTGAAGGTGCTGAGAAACATCTCCTTGGTCGTCTTATTGATCCGATGAATGATCTCTTTCAACGATGCGATCGATTGCGAGAGATCTTCTTCCTGCGTCGACAAGAACCGATACCGTTCCTCGAGATCACGATGCTCGTCGATGGCCGCCAGGTTGATCGGACCCATGCGGTCGAGGCGCTCGCGGACCTTCTCCAACTGCTCGCGGAGTTGGGCGTCCGTCGCCTCGTGAGCATCCGTTTCTCCCTGGATGGATGTTGTTTCGACCAGCCGCCCATCACGATTGTGTTCGATCTCATCCACCCTCAAGCGATACGTGCCCGTCAAGGTGCTTTCGACCGTGGTCAATTGGGTCCGCAGCTCGGCACGCCGAACCTCGATCGCCGTGCGAGCTTCTCGGAGGGATACGATCGCCGCGCGCAGCTCACTCAGGCGCTGCTCGACGTGTTGCGCCGCAGCCATCTGCTCAGCCTGGGCCTCCTGAGCCTGCATCATCCGGATGGCGATCTGCGATGCGGTGGCTCCGAGCTCTCGGCAGAGGGCTTCATGCCGCTGCCGGCCCTCACGGCACTGCTGCACCGAAGACACCAGCGACGCCATCTGCTGCTCCAGCGATTGTCCGCGACCCGCGGCATGTTCACTCTGCTGCTGAAGTCGGGACAGATCGGCCTCAGCGTGTTCACGTCGGACCCGCAATCCTTCGACGGCTAACCGCGCTTCAGTCAAACGCTCTTGGAGCGCAGCCGCATCCGCATCGAGGGACTGAATGCGAGCCTGCACATGAGCCAGCACCGCTTCCTGCCCGGTCTTTTCGCAGTGCCATTGCTCGGATTGGACCTGAATCGAACGGGCTTCCAGCTTGACCCGTTGAATCTCGTCCTGGCTGGATCGGAGCTTGCGCGTCAGCTCATCGGCCTCTTGGCCAAGCGCCGACAGGGCTTGATCCAGGCCGTCGAGATCCTTCTGCGCGGAGACGTGATCGATCTCCGTTTGCCGGAGGGCCTCGGCGAGGTCTCGCTCGTCCGTCCGCACCTCCATCAAACGATCCGCCAGCTCCTGCCGCCGCTGCCGGCCCGTTTCCAGGGTGCCGATGAGCCGTTCCCGCTCGGCTTCCAGGTTGAGAATCTCGCGCCGACGTTGAAGCACGCCCCCCGACGAGGAAGCCCCGCCGCCGATCACGACTCCGGCCGCTTCAATGATCTCGCCGGTCAGGGTTACGAATGCAGGACCTTCGCCGTCCTGTAAGGCATAGCGGTCCCACAGGTCGATCGCGTGATCCAGGCTTTCAACGATCACGATGCCGCCGAACAAATACCGCAGGATCTCAGGCGCGAGGCTGGAGGATTGGATCAGCGTGTCAGCCCAACCGACCACACCGGGTTCGCCGGAGAGGTCGGGCCACCGCGGAGTTTCCTGAGGACCTCTCGCCAACCGCAGCGTCCTCGGAACGAACGCCCCGCGCCCGAGATCCTTGTCCTTCAGAAATCGAATCACATCCCGAGCCGTCCCCGTTTCTTCCACCAACCATCCACGGATACGATCGCCCAACACGGCCTCGACCGCACGGTCCAGGCCAGGCGGCACGACTAGCCATTCTGCCAGCGCCTCCTGCACCCCCGGGCAGGCCTTGATGGCCGTACCCTCCTCCCCGCTTCGTCCGTACCCCATTTCCTCCTGCACGATCCCGTGGAGCGCTCTCAGACGCGAGTCAACCGCGGCCAAGTCTTCGGCGCACCGCGCCAGTTGACCATCGGACTCGGTGAGGGCCTCCGTCAGACGCTCCATTTGCTCCTGCGCCCGGCCGTCCCGCTCGCGCAGCGAGTCAAGACTCCGACTCAGCTCAACGACCCTGCTCCGTAGAACTTCGCGCCGCTCCTGATGTTCACGTAGACGCTGGGCGTGCGCAGCCTGCTCGGTCTGGAGCCGGTTTACCTGGAACGCCGCCTCCTGTTCGCGTCGGCCCAGCTCCGAAAGCGTTTGCCCGGTATTCGAAGCCAGAACCGTGAGGTTGACGATATCGCGGCGCGCTCGCTCTTCTTCTGCCAGCACCGCCGTCCGTTGAGTCATGTGATCGGCATACTCTCGCTCGAGATGGGACACGAGCCGTTCCCATTCCGCCACTTCCTCGGTCAGCTGCGCGAGCCGTTGACGTAACGCCTCGGCCTCCGCGGCGGCGCTCCGACCCTCTGCAGCAAGACGTAGCAGTTCCTGCTCCGCTTGGACACGCTGTTGCTCGAACAATTCCTCGCGATTTCGTTCGACCTCCGCACTCGTGAGCGCCTGGGCCTGTTGCTGTTCAACCTTCGCCATCTCCTCTCGAATCCGGGTCACCTGCTCGCCGGCCGCGAGAATGCTCGCGCGTCGTTCTTCCAGTTCCGCATCGCCACGGGCCTGCTCCGCGGCCTGGGCCGATTCCTTCATCTCGAGCTCGGAAGACTCGGCTTCGATCGCTTCCAGCCCCGACCGCAGCGTGCGATGCTCTCGCGTGAGCAAGGCGATCTCCAGCGCGCGCGCCTCATTCTGCAGCACCTGATAGTTGCGGGCCTGCCGAGCCTGCCGTTCCAGCGAGTTCAGTTGCTTCTTGACCTCTGCGATGATGTCGCGAACCCGCAGCAGATTCTGTTGGGTCGATTCCAACTTCCGCAAAGCCTCGGCTTTTTGCTTCTTGTACCGCACGATCCCGGCGGTCTCTTCGATCAGCTCACGACGATCTTGCGGCGATGCGTTCAGAATCTGGT
Source organism: Nitrospiraceae bacterium (assembly GCA_037446055.1). Lineage (GTDB taxonomy): Bacteria > Nitrospirota > Nitrospiria > Nitrospirales > Nitrospiraceae > JBBIJI01. The sequence goes on along the minus strand of JBBIJI010000001.1, from coordinate 77,637 downwards.
CCAACCGGCCCTGTTCGATCACGGTATGGCCTTTGGTTCCCGCCCTTGTGTCCAACAGGATGCTGCGAATGTCCTTCAGGCGGCAGGGTGTCTTGTTGATGAGGTACTCGCTGTCGCCGTTGCGGTAGAGCCGCCGGGTGATCATGAGCTCTTGGAATTCGTTCAATTGGCTGGTCAGACCGGTCAGCCCTTCGACCCGTAGGGTGTCCAGGCCGCCGATGATCAGCGAAACCTCCGCCATGCCGAGCGGCTTGCGCACAGCCGTTCCGTTGAAGATCACATCCTCCATGCGTTCGCTGCGGAGAGTCTTCGTGCTTTGTTCGCCCAACACCCACAGGATGGCGTCGACCACGTTGCTTTTTCCGCTCCCGTTCGGACCGACGATCGCGGTCACCCCCTCCGGGAACTCGATCTTTGCTTCTGCAAACGACTTAAAACCGAGCATGTCGAGGCTCTTCAGGTACATTCCGTTCTTCCTCCGAGTGAGAGCACTACGCAGCGGGAAACGAGTCCCGCCCTTCTAGCACAGCAGACGATCGAATGCAAAGAAAAACACCCGATATGGGGGGGACGAGGTGGGCCGCCCCCTATACGTGGGGGAAGGCACTGATAGATCTCCGTTCCTGCCGGTTGAAATGACTATGACGCGACAGGGCGAGAAAGTGGCTCGATATTGACCAGTTCTCGAGGGAGGAGAAATTCGACGTCTTCTTCGATGACCGTCAGCTCTTCGACCTCGGCGTGACCATAACGTTCCAAATACGCGACCACCTCGGTGACCAGCACTTCGGGGGCCGAGGCACCGGCCGTGATCCCGACCGCCTTCGCCCGCTTGAGCCACGCGGGATCGATGTCGTCGGCGGAATCGATCAGATACGACGGAATCCCGCAATTGTCACCCAACTCCCGCAACCGATTCGAGTTGGAGCTATTGGGCGAGCCGATGACCAAAATCACGTCCACCAGCTTCGACAACGCCTTCACGGCGTTCTGGCGATTCTGGGTGGCGTAACAAATGTCCTCCTGATGAGGGCCTTTGATGTTCGGGAAGCGCCGGTGCAACGCGTCGACGATGTCGCGGCACTCGTCCACACTGAGTGTCGTCTGCGTGACATAGGACAGGTGTTCGGCATTTTCGACGTGCAGCCGCTCGACATCCACGACGGATGAGACCAGGTGAAACTTATCCGGAATCTGGCCCAAGGTGCCGATCACCTCCGGGTGGCCGGCATGCCCGATCAGAATCAGCTCGTATCCCTGGGCGTGGTCGCGATTCACTTCGTTGTGGACCTTGATCACCAGCGGACAGGTGGCGTCGATCACTTTCAGACGACGACTCTCGGCCTCTTCCCAAACCGATTTTGCCACGCCGTGCGCACTGAAGATCACCACCGAGCCTTCCGGTACTTCGCTGAGCTCCTCGACGAACACGGCCCCCTTCTGCCGCAGCGAGTTGACGACGTGGCGGCTGTGGACGATCTCGTGGCGGACATAGATGGGCGCGCCGTACTTCTTCAGCGAGAGGTCGACGATGTCGATCGCACGATCGACGCCGGCGCAAAAGCCGCGCGGATTCGCCAGATATATCTTCATAACCGCATTGTCTCCGTAGATTAGGTGGTGAAAAGAACGGGATGAACCTGACGTGGAACGAACGTCACCATACGTCAGAGGCTAGGTAGTCGTCAATAGATTTGCCCATTGGACCACTGGCCCTATCCGCGATACTCTCAACTGGCGCATCTGTTCTCGCCAACACACCCTGAGCGCGCCGAGACGCGCTCTGCCCCAGCTCACCCGCCCACCCTGAGCACACCGGGACGCGCTCTGCCCCAAGCGATCACCTTCTGAGGTGAGGGGTCCGCGCCCCCTTCACTGCGCACGTTCACCGAGCACATCGTCCACCGCACTCTCTTTTCGATGATCAGATGTGCGGGGTGCGTGAGCACGAAGGACAATCGGGGTCTCCTCCCCTTTCCCCACCCACCTTGACACCGACTGAACCCCTCTCTAGGCTGAAGGGAGCTGTTCTGCATGTCCACGGCGACGCCTAAGAAGGTCCTGATCGTTGAAGACGAGCCGGATATCCTCCAGCTGGTCAAGCTGTACCTCGAGAAAGAAGGTTACCGCACGGTCAGCGCCACGACCGGCACAGCGGCGTTAAAGCTCATCAAAGGCGAACGCCCGGATCTTGTCATTCTCGACCTGATGTTGCCCGAGCTGGATGGCTTGGAGGTGTGCAAACGGATCCGCGCGACCCCCGAGACGTCCCTCTTGCCCGTCCTGATGCTTACGGCCAAGGCCGAGGAGTCGGACACGGTGATCGGCCTGGAGCTCGGGGCCGACGATTATGTGACGAAGCCGTTCAGCCCCAAAGCGCTGATCGCACGGGTCAAGGCCCTCTTTCGGCGCCTCGAACGGCAGGCTGATGAGGCTGCGCAGAAACATCAATATGGACTGATCTCCATGGATGTCGGCCGTCATGAAGTCACCTTGGACGGCCGTGAGGTGCCGCTCACCGCCAAGGAATTCGGCTTGCTTGAATATCTGCTCAAGCACCGGGGGCGCGTGCTCACACGCGACGCGCTGTTGAATGCCGTGTGGGGTTATGATTACTACGGCACGACTAGAACGGTGGATGTGCATATCCGTCGCTTGAAACAGAAGCTCCCGCTCCTCAACGAGGCCATCATCTCCGTCAAGTCGCTCGGGTACAAACTGAAGGAGCGTGACGGGTGACACGTGACGAGTGACGGGTAACAGATTTTCGGCAGCTTATTCCCGCCGTCTTGTCACATGTCACGCGTCACCATCTTATGACGCTGTCCATCCGCTGGAAGGTCATCCTCGGCACCCTGCTCGCCGTTGCGAGCGGCTTCTTCGTGGCCTGGCTCCTTGCGATCCATTCGTTGGAGCGACAAGCGGTGGCCCAATTGAAGGAGACCCTGGAGGTCCGTACGCAACTCGTGACCTCCGCTCTCCGGCCGCTGTTCGACTCAGAGGGGCATCTCCTATCTCTTTCCGGGCTCCGGTCGGTGATCCGTGAGCTCGGAACGCACGCCGATGCCCGCATCACCTTGGTCTCGACGGACGGCACGGTGATCGCGGACAGCGCGGTGTCGGACGCAGAACTCCCCGCCGTCGAGAACCACCGAAGTCGGCCGGAGATTCAGCAAGCCCTCGCTACCGCACGAGGCACCGACATCCGGATCAGTCACACGACCGGCAAACGAACGATGTACCTTGCGGTACCCGTGCACGGGGGCAGTCAACCCTCGTCGCCCGTCATTCTGCGGCTCGGGCACCCGATGACCAAGCTGGACGAAGACATCGACGAGCTGGAACGAAGCCTGCTCCTGGCCATGGGAATCGCGTTTGCCGTGGCCGTCGCCCTCAGCCTTGGCCTTGCCCATACGATCACCAAGCCGGTTACGGAGATCGCCGCCGCGGCTCGGCGACTCGCTTCGGGCGACCTTCAGGTTCGCGCCCGCACGACGTCGCGCGATGAGGTCGGTCTCCTGGCGGACACCTTGAACCACATGACCGATCGACTCCGACTGCAAATCGAGGAGCTGTCCGAAGATCGCGCGCAGCTCCTGGCTATGCTGACCTCTATGGTCGAGGGGGTGGTGGTGCTGGACTACCGAGGCAGGGTGCTGCAAGTGAACCCTGCTCTCGAACGGATGTTTGACGTCAGAGGAGCCGCAGCCCGTGGTCGGGATTGCCAAGCCGTGTTCGGCCAGCCCCAGCTCACCACGCTGGTCTCAACCATTTTGGCCAGTCGGACGGCGCAAGAAGGAGAAATCACCCTCCCCCAGAGCGGACGGTGCCTCCACGTCGAAGCCTCGATCGCCGGCGGAGAGCGAGAGAATGAGGCCTGTGCCGTGCTCGTATTCCACGACATTACGGACCTTCGCCGGCTGGAAAAGATCCGCAAGGATTTCGTCGCCAACGTGTCGCACGAGCTCCGGACGCCGCTCACCTCCATCAAGGGGTACGTGGAGGCGCTCTTGGACGGAGCCAAAGATGACCCTGCCACAAGTCAACAATTCCTGGACATCATCCTCAAGCAAACCGATCGTTTGAACCTCATTCTGGAGGACCTTCTGCAATTGTCGAAAATCGAATCGGGCCAGGTCGTGTTGAAGCACGAATCCCTCTACTTGCCGAGCGTCGTCGACCGAACGCTGTCCATGATCAAGCCGCTGGCCGACAAGAAAGGGCATCAAGTGATTCTGCACATCGCCCCTGACCTTCCCCTTGTCGCCGGAGACGAGGAACGGCTAGGGCAGGTACTGACGAATTTGCTGGATAACGCGGTCAAGTATACGCCGGAAGGCGGGAAGATCACCGTCGCCGCACATCTCGTCCCCGAAGATCTGTCCTCCGGATCCGCGCCGCGCATGGTGGAAATCAGCGTCACCGACACAGGCATCGGCATTCCCGAGGAGGACCGTCCGCGGGTTTTTGAGCGGTTCTATCGCGTCGACAAAGCACGCTCACGCGAACTCGGGGGCACCGGCTTGGGTCTTGCGATCGTGAAACATCTCGTCGAGGGGCATGGCGGACAGGTATGGGTCGAGGGGAACCTGCCGACCGGCAGCCGATTCGTCGTGCGCCTGCCGGTCAGGCAAGAAACGGTTACACCGGCCGCGTGAAGAGAAGGTAGATCACGGAAGACAGCGCTGCGGCGCCGGGGAGCGTAAAGACCCAAGCCGACAGTATCCGCATCGTCACGCCCCACCGCACCGCGGACAGACGCTTGATAGCGCCGACCCCCATCACCGAAGACGTAATCGTATGGGTGGTGCTGACCGGCAACCCCACGTGCGCCGTGACCAACAGCACGGCAGCAGCACCCGTTTCCGCGGCAAACCCATGGACCGGCTCCAACTTGACGATCCGCATGCCGATCGTGCGGACGATGCGCCAGCCACCGACGGCCGTGCCGAGCCCCATGGCCACGGCGCAGGAGCCGACAACCCAGGCAGGCACCTCCGGTGAGACGATGTGCCCTGCGGACAGGAGGGCCAGCGTAATGATGCCCATCGCCTTCTGCGCGTCGTTCGCGCCGTGACTGAACGCCATGAACGCGGCGGAGAGGAGTTGCAGGCGCGAGAATAACCGTCCCGCGACGCTGCGAGAGACTTGAAAGAACAGCCAACTGATCCCCACCATCAGCGCCAGCCCCATCGCGAAGCCGAAGAATGGGGACAATACCATCGCCTCCAGGACGGACCGTAGCCCGCTGAATTTGACCGCACCCCAGCCGGCTTGTGTGAGACCCGCCCCGACCAAGCCGCCGATGAGCGCGTGGGAGGAACTGGTCGGTAGTCCGAGCAAGAGGGTGAAGAGGTTCCAGATAATCGCGCCGGCCAACGCTGAGGCGACCGTCACTTGTGTGATGACGGAGGGTTCCACGATGCCTGCGCCGACCATCTTGGCGACCGCGGTCGACATAAACGCGCCGGCCACGTTCAGAATGCCCGCCGCGAGCACCGCGACGAATGGGCTCACGACGCGCGTGGAGACGACGGTGGCGATGGCATTGGCGCTGTCATGCCAGCCGTTGGAAAAATCGAACAGGAGCGCAAGGACGACGACGAGCAAGAGCGTGCCGCTGAGATCAGGAAACATGGTGTGTGATGAAGAGAGAAAATGGTTGATGGCTAATGGTTGATGGAGAGGCCAGGGAGTTGCTCATTAACCGTTTACCATCAACCATGACCCATGGCTTCGCTGTTCAGTGGTGTTTCAACGCGATCCGTTCGAGGATGTTCGCGACATCTTCGCACCGGTCGGTGCCCGCCTCGAAGTTCTCGTAGATCTCTTTCCATTTGATGACCGCGATGGGGTCGGTTTCCTTTTCAAACAACATGGAGATGGCGTCGCGGGACACCCGGTCGGCTTCGTTTTCGAGGCTGTTGACCTGCACGCAGCAGGCCGTCACGTCCGGATGAGGTTTCCCCAACAGATCGACGGCGGCCCCGACGGCGACGGCGGCTTGGTAGAGGATGTTCGCCAATCGAATAGCAGCCTCGCTGGGCCGCGAGACCTTGTAGATCACGAAGCGGTCGGCGATCGACTCGATGACGTCGAGAATATCGTCCAGCGCACTGGCCAGTCCGTGAATATCTTCCCGATCGATGGGGGTGATGAACGTCTGGTTCAGCCGACGGGCGATGTCGTGCGTAATGCCGTCGCCGACATGCTCCACTTCTTTGATCCGTTTGGCTTTCTCCGCTGGGTTGGTGAAATCCTCCATAAAATCCTTGAGGAGACGGCTTCCCTCGATCATATTGTGAGCGGCTTGCTTGAAGAGCTCGAAGAAGGCTTCTTCGCGGGGAATCAGTCCGAACATCAGACGGCCTCCCAAGAAACGGATGGTTGCATCTTCTACTAACAGCAGTCCGTTACAGCCGTGTTAACGCGCGTGATTAAAGACTTCCTGACGTACGCGCGCGAAGACTCCTCGACGGAGAGCCGATCACCACCGGACGAGCGCCGTGCCCCAGGTCAGCCCGCCGCCGAACGCGGCCAGCAGGCAGAGGTCGCCTTTCGTCACGGATCCGGCTCTCACCGCGACGTCGAGGGCGATCGGTACGGAGGCCGACGAGGTGTTACCAAATCGTTCGATCACCGACGTCATCTTCGTCACCGGAATCGCGAGCCTTGTCCGCAGTTGCTCAAGGATCCGTCCATTCGCTTGGTGACACACCACCTGCGCGACGTCGGTGAGCGTCAAGCCGAATTCCTTGAGGATGTCTCGTACCGCTCGTTCAACGCGCCGCACCGCGAGACGGAAGAGCGGTCCCCCCTGCATGGCGAGAGAGTGCTCTCGCGCTCCGAGAGTCTCCGCGCTGGTCGGTTTCCTGGATCCTCCGGCCGGCATCCGAATCAAGCGGTGTCGCGACCCATCCGACGCCAAGCGGACGCCTAGAATCCCAGGAGCGGTGGGACGAGGGTCCTGCCCGCACCCCAGCACCACGGCCCCGGCGCCATCCCCGAAGAGAATCGCCGTCGAGTCATCGGTCGGATCGAGAGAACGGGACTTCACTTCGGCCGCGACGATGAGGCAGGTCGTGGCCTGTCCGCTGCGGATCAGGGCATCTCCCATCGACAGCGCATACAGGAACCCCGAACAGGAAGCCGACACGTCGAACGCGGCGACAGGCCCTAAACCCAGCCGGCGTTGCAGGTAGCAAGCGGTAGAGGGAAGGGCCGTATCCGGCGAAGTGGTGGAGACGATCACCGCGTCCACTGTGCCCGTCGCTATACCCGCAGCCTCGAGCGCGGCAACAGCCGCATGCCCTGCGAGGTCGGAGCTCGCCTGATCGGAGGCCGCCCATCGCCTCCGCTCGATCCCCGTCACTCGGAAAACGGCCTCGGGGGACAGTCCACAGCCCCTTCCGACTGTATCGTTCAGGATGACCCGCTCGGGCAGGTAGGACCCTGTCCCGAGGATTCGACTGCGCCGCATTGTCGGCTTCCCCCTTCAGCTCGCGCACTTGCTTGCTGCGCACAACTCGCCGGGATTATAGGTACCCAGTCGTAAGTGGTCAACAAGGGCCGCTTCGTTGCTTTTGGGTGGGGTCTCTGCTAAACATACGACATGCCTGCAAGGCGCGAACGGGCACACCGCTATCTCATCCCTCGGGCCCCGGCCGTGGCATCCCTGCTTGGGTTGTTGGGTCTGTGGCTGCTCGCATTTCCAGGCTGTTCCAGTACCTCAAAGGCGGCGAATGCAGGCACCAAAGTCGTGACAAAGACCGATGAGCAAATCTTCATCGGGGATACCATCGAGAAAAACTTCGATCCGAATGTCATCCTCAAGCGAGGAGAAGCCTTTTTCGAAAAAGAAGAGTACCCGGAAGCGATCGTGGAGTACCAACATTTTCTGGATCTCCATCGCTCCCACATGCTGGCGCCCTACGCGCAATTTCGGCAAGGGGAAGCGCACATGAAGATGGCCAGGACGATCGACCGCGACCCGGACCCGATCCATAAAGCGATCGCCGCCTTCGAGAAGCTGCGGAGAGAGTATCCCGGGAGCCGCTACGAGGCATCCGCACTCGAGAAATTGCAGGAATGTCACGATTGGCTGGCCCAGGCACACCTGTTCGTCGGCCAGTTTTACTATCGTCGAGGCTCCTACCTGGCGGCTGCCCACCGGTTCGATCTCATCATGCAGCAATATCCGGACAAGAAGGTGGCCCCGGAGGCGCTCTACTATCTGGCAAAAAGCTACGAGGACCTCGGAGCGAAGGATTGGGCCGACGAGAAGCTCATCTTATTGGCTGAACAATATCCAACGAGCGAGCACGCCTCCGAGGGCCGAAAGCTCCTCGCAAAGTTAGGCGACAAACGACCTGTGGTGGCGCAAACCAAGGGGGAGGAGCGAGCGGCTGAAACTGCGGCCCGTCCGGAGCAACCGGCGCTCCTGAGTGCCGCTTCGACGGTACTCCCCAACGGTCACTCGGCCCTTCAATCGCAGGATCGCTCCACCCCTCTGGCAAACAGTCACTCCGTAGTCCAGCCGAACGGCCATTCCAACGGCTACACCCCAGGGGTGCGAGTGCCCACGTCCGCATCCGGCCTGACCTCGTCCTATATTTCCTGCCGTATCGGCGCTTGGTGCTGACCCTAAGCGCATAGCTAGCAGCAGGCAGCTAATAGCCAGAGTCCTGAGCCTTCCGCTGATAGCTGCTCGCTACCAGCTACCATCTGTTCGCTCGGTTCAGCGGAGCGGTACGGCTTCCAGGAGCAGCTCTTTCAAAGAGGATTTGACCATGCCTTTGGCGCGGACGAGGAAGGTTTGGTAGGTCTCGCGCCCACGGAGGACGTCGTAGTAGAGCCTGATGATGTCTTGATAGCGGTGCATGAGGCGGTGGCAGAGGCGCGGAAACGAGTACACGATGCGCGCCATGCGGGACGCCACTCTGAATTCCGCGTAGATCTCGCGTCTGACGGCCCCTTCGTAGTCGGCCAGCGATCGTTGTCGATCGTGGACTTGGTTGAGAATCGAGTCTGCAGCCAATTGCCCGGATCTCACCGCGTAATAAATGCCCTCTCCGAACAAGGGATCGACCAGATGTCCGGCGTCTCCGACGAGCAACGCGCGCCCGTTCACCAATCCGCCTGAATTCCGGTAGTTTGTGGCGACGCTCTGCCCACCGAAGAGAGGCAGCGGGTGGCCGGTCGGCCTCGGCACCTGCCAGGGAGCCAATCCCTTTTCATCCCGCACGAATCGGTCGAAGATTTTCTTGGGGCTTGCGAGTCTCCCGCGAAACTCCGCCACGCCGATCGACAGACGTTCTTGTTTGGGGAAAATCCAGGCATACCCTTTGGGGGTCACCCCCAGATCGATCAACACCTTGCCGATCCCAGGATAGTGAGGCGCCTGCCCGATCGCGATCTCGCTCTCCAGGGTCGGCATCCGACGGGGCCGGCGTCCCGGGAAGAGGTGTTGAGCTACCAAGCTGTTCGCCCCATCCGCACCGATCAGAGCCTTGGCTCGGTATCGGCCCCGGTCCGTGAGTACTTCGATGGCCTCGGGGAACTGCCGATAGGCCATCGCCTGCTCGCCTTCGTGTACCTCGGTCCCTACATGCCTAGCTTTCTGGACGAGAAAATGATCGAACCGATCGCGCATCACCATGTACGCGATCGGGCTCGGAGAATCGATGAGTAAGGGATCTCCGCCCCGGTAGGAAAACTGGACGCCGTACACGGTGTGCTCGACAACAGCCTTGTAATCGTTGTCCAGAATGCGGTCGATTCGTGCGGACAAGCCGCCCCCGCAGACCTTGTACCGGGGATGCGTGGCCTTGTCGAGGCCGAGCACGGACAGGCCGGCTCGACTCAAATGATAGGCGGCAGTGGCACCGGCAGGCCCCATGCCGACGACCAGCACATCGTACGGCTTCACGTCTGGGAACGTAGGCATGGGGAATGATTATGAATTATGAATTCTGAATTAGGAATTCTGAATTCTGGGAATGAGCTGAGCTACAGGCATCGCTCCCAAACTGACGCGCGCCACCTGCAATTCAGAATTCTTAATTCAGAATTCAAAATTGTTATTGGCCGAGGTACCAGCCGATCCCGTTGCGCTCAAGGAAACCCGTGATCAATGTGAGGGAGTTTGCATAGATCATCACTCCCAGGATCACCAGCACGACCCCGCTGACCGTGGACACGCCCCAGAGGTACCCGCGCACCTCCTTGAAGTAGGCCAGAAACCGATCGACTCCCAACGCGGTCAGGAACAACGGTAATCCCAAGCCTAGCGAGTAAGCGCTCAGCAACAACATGCCGTGGAGCAAGGAATCCTGCGTGCTCGCGTACAGCAGAATCGTCCCAAGAACCGGACCCACGCACGGAGTCCAGCCTGCGGCGAACGCGACCCCGATCAGCACCGATCCCAGATAGCCGGCCGGCCGATTGTGAAAATGAAAGCGGCGTTCTACTTGGAGGAATTTGAGGTTCAGAATACCGAGCAGATAGAGACCGAACGCGACGACGAGCAGACCCCCGATGCGGCGGAGATGGTCCTGATAGGTAATGAGCGCCTGCCCGAGCAGAGTCGCCGAAGCGCCGAAGGCGACGAAAACGGCCGAAAATCCACCGATGAACAACAGCGCGTTCAAGATGATCGCCCGCCGGAATTTGGTCCGCTCGGTCGCATCGGTCAATTGTTCCACCGACAAACCGGTGATGTAGGACAGATACGACGGGACGAGGGGCAGCACGCAAGGCGAGACAAACGAGAGCAACCCGGCGGAAAAGGCTGCCACCAGCGAAATCTGTTGAATAGACTGTGTCATGATCAGGTCTGATTCATCAAGAGCTGAATCGCGCGCGTCGCCTCCGGACTGTGCCAGTCCAATGCCCCGAAGACCCGTTCGCGGATAATACCCTGCCGGTCGATCAGGAACGACATCGGGAGCGTCCTCGCTCCGAAGGTGAGGCCCACGCGGAAGTCCGCGTCGTGCAGGATCGGAAAGCTCAGTTGCAGCTCCCGCTGAAACGGCCGCGTCACCGCCGCCCCTTGAGGATCCGTCGAGACCGCCAGGATTTCAAAGTCACGTCGGCTCAGGGATCGGTAGAGCTGCTCCATCGCGGGCATCTCCACGCGGCACGGACCGCACCAGGTCGCCCAGAAGTTCAACAATACGACTTTGCCTCGATGCTCCTCCAGCGAGACGAGGCGCCCGTCCATATCCCGCAACCGAAAGTTGGGAGCCGGATCGCCGAGTTGGAGCGTCTTGCGGGTGGTCGCCGCGTTTGCTGCGGCCGACGCGCCGCCCGCGGCCGGGGGAGCGGCCTCGTCGCAGCCTGAGAACCACAGCGCCGACACTACCAGGAGAGCGAGCCTACCGACAGGAGCTATCATGGTGCTCATTCACAGAGTCTGGGCCCGAGCGGGCGGCGGGTCTTGCGCGGTCTTCGGCGTCACGTTGAGGAGCCGCATCAAGACCTGGAGGCTATCCAGCCTCGTCCAATCCCGCGGCCCGATGACGATCTCACGAATAATGCCTTCCCGGTCGATGAGGAAGGTCTCCGGGACCCCCATGCGCTTATACGGCTTGTCCGTCTTGCCCCAGGAATCGACGAGAATCGGAAACGTCAGGTTCAGACTTTTCACGAAGGGGGGAATGTCTTTGGTGGTGGTCACCCGATCGATGCTGACCGCCATGATCACCAGTCCGTCCTTCTCGAAATTCTTGTAGAGCACCTCCATCGAGGGCATTTCTTCGCGGCAGGGCTTGCACCAGGTCGCCCAGAAATTCAGAAAGACGACCTTGCCGCGAAAATCCGAGAGGCGGTAGGCTTTATCGTTCAGATCCGAGAGAACGAAGTCCGGCGCCGGCTTGCCGATCGCCAGCGGCTCGTACTTGGCGCTCTGAAACCACACCAACGCGAACACCAGCCCAAAAATCGCTACGCCGGCGATCAGGATGAGCAGCCGCGACGGCCCCGCCGGTTGTCGCTCTTTCTCCACAGACTCGACAGCAACCTGTTCAGCCATGCTTCGTTGAAGTTCTGAGTCGTGAGTTGAGAGTTCTGAGTTGTTTGCATTTCATGCACATCAAGCCAGAACTCAGCACTCAGAACTCACAACTATCTTTCCCTTACGCGTAGGCGTGGAGGCCGGAGAGCAAAAAATTCACCCCCCAGAAGCAGAAGATCACCATCAGAAACCCGAAGATCTGGTAGATCGCGGCGCGCCGCCCCTCCCAACCCCGCGTCATGCGTGCATGGATGTAAGCTCCATAAATCAGCCACACGATCAGCGACCAGGTTTCTTTCGGGTCCCAACTCCAATAGCCGCCCCAGGCGTAATTGGCCCACATGGCGCCGAGAATGATGCCGAATGCCAACAAGGGGAAGCCGATCATGATGGCTTTATAGCCGAGCTCATCGATCGTGTCCAAATCCGGAAACGCGTCGAAGACCCGCGACCGGCTCCCGACACGTTCGGCTCGTTCCCTCAGCAGATACATAATCCCCAGCCCCCCCGCCATGGCGAACGCGGCATAGCTGGCGAGCGTGACGGACACGTGAATGTAGATCCAATAGCTGTTGAGGGCCGGCACAAGGGGCTCGGCCGTCTGGTACCGGTACGGCAACAAGGAGGCGGCACCCATGGCGATGAAGCCGATGCCGACCACGAATGCACCCACCGCCTTCATCTTGTACCGAAGTTCGAAAATCACGTACCCGAGGATGATCGCCCAGGCGACGAAGGCCATGGCCTCGAACTGATTGGACCAGGGGGCGAAGGTACCGGAATACTGCTGCCGCTCGAGTGCGCGCGTGACGAGCGCGAGCGTATTCATGATCCAGCCGAAGACCGTCACCAACGTGGCCACCTGTCCCAGTTGCGTGGCCCACACCCCGTCGCGCTGATCATATCCCGACACCGGGTGCCCGGCTGCGGCCAACTGCATGGTCGGCCTCCGCGCCGCGAGATAGGCGACGTACAGCACCAACGAGGCAAGGTACAGCCAGAAAGTCATATCGAAGAGAAACAACGACCGCAACATAACGCCTCCGTCTATCAGCCGATGGGTTCTGGACGTATGGCTATGGACTATGGGAACTAAAACACTCTGTACTTCCTATCGTCCATTGCCTGTCGCCTATGGCCCTCACGCATGTATGGTTTTCATCCGTTCCGTCAGCTTCCGAAATTCCTTCTGGAAATCGATCTGGCTTTTGTGCGTGGTCCCGCCGAGGTGCACCGTCACGCCCCGATCGCCGGGAATCACTTTGGCCCAGAGCCGTCGATGGTAAATGAACGACGACAAGGTCATGCCGACCACGATCATGGTCGAGCCGACCCATACGATATTGACGCCCGGATTCTTGGCGATCTGCAAGCCCGTGAACTTGCGCGGTTTGTAGCCGACCAGCTCGAACTGATACTTCGACCCTTGGATCTCGAACAGGTCCGGGTAGTTGTAAAAGATCCAGGGGGTGGCCTGGACCGTTCGGCGTTCGTCCAGTGCAAGACGAATGGCCGGGTTCGCGTGCTCCACGCTCTTCGAGAACGCCTTCTTCTCCGCCGAGTTGAACGCGAAGTCCGCGACGAAATCGGTCATGGTGAGCCTCAGCGCCAGATCCTCGATGGTCTGCGGCTTCTGCCACTCGAGATCGACCGTCTTCACGACCTTGTCGGTCGCTTTGTCCTTAATGTTGATCCGCGCCAGCTCGATTTGATCCCACGCGTCGCCGTAACTGGACTGGTAGAACCAAATCCCCTTGTACACCAACGGATCATTCACGGTGATGGTCTTGGTCAGAGCCGGCGCGCCCTGGTCGACCACCGTCAGCGTACTATTATAAGATTTCACCGCGCCGTTGTCATAATAGTCGATCCAAAACTTGTCGATCCGGAGATCGAAATTCCCTTTCGGGATGTGATACGTCTGCCCCTCGAGACACACGCCGAACTCCTGAAACCCGTAGTAGCTGCCGATCAACCCACCCAGCACGATCACGGTCGCGCTCAGATGCGCCACGTGGGCGCCGATCCGGCCCATGATCCCCTTGGTGGCATACACTGTGACTTCACCGGGCTCATTCTTGACCAAGACGCGGTATCCCTTTTCCACGAGCAGGCGCACCATCCGCTCGGCGACGGTTTCCTTGGGCGCCTGGACCGGGATCTCGGTCTGCTGTTTCAGCGCCTTGATGAAGGCCAGGGACACTCCGACCTTATCCTGCCGGGTTGAACGCCAGATGGCCGGAAACCGCTTGTAAAAGCAGGTCAGGGAGTTGACGCAGAGCAGACCGAGCAGACTCGTGAACCACCAGGTGTGGTAGACATCGGTGAAACCCAGCCGGACGAACCAGCGATAGACCTCTTCCCCGTACTCCTTCATGTAGACCTCCGGCCGCTCCCCCTGCTGGATGACGGTCCCGATTGTGGCCGTCACCGCCAACACAAGAAACAGGAACATCGCGAGCTTGATGGAGGCAAAGAACCCGCTGAGTTCACGCGTGAACTCTTCCCACCCGAGGCCGGGAGCGCCGGGGCGCGCGCCAGGAGAATTAGACAGCACGTCAGGGTTGCCGTTCATCGCGCAGAGTTAGAGTTGAGCGGACAGTCGAACCGTATTGAGCCTCATGGACCGCACCCATTGCGAAGGGGTAGAGCCCGCGAACCGAGGGTGGTCCGGCCATAGGTCCGAGGGCCGCACCGTAGGGTTGCGAGGATTCTCTCAGCGTCGGCATCTTACAAGCGGCTTGAAAGGGGTGTCAAGCAAGCCACAGGCGACGATTTCTTGAGCCAATAGGCTCGAAACGATGGACAAATCAGACGCTACTCCGCTATGATGCGCACACGTTCCGAGGGGAGGATATTTAATCCAACCGACGTTCCCTTCAGGACCACCTTGCAGAATTCTGTTAGCTACAGGGGGACTAATGAGAAGCAACTACCTGTTTACATCCGAATCGGTGACGGAAGGTCATCCGGACAAGATCGCGGATCAGATTTCGGACGGCATTCTCGATGCCATCATCGCTCAAGATAAACATTGTCGTGTCGCCTGCGAAACGATTCTGACCACCGGCATCGCCTTCGTGGCCGGTGAAATTTCCACGAAAGCCTACGTCGAGATTCCCGACATCATCCGCCAGGTCATCAAAGACGTCGGCTACACCGATGCCTCCTGGGGGTTCGATTACCACACCTGCTCCGTCCTCACATCGATTCACAACCAATCGGCGGACATCGCTCAGGGCGTCGACTCCGGGGGCGCCGGGGACCAGGGACTGATGTTCGGCTATGCCACCAATGAAACAGACGAGCTGATGCCGATGCCGATCGTGCTGGCCCATCGGCTCACCAAGCGGCTTACGGAAGTACGGAAGAAGAAAATTCTCGACTGGGTCCGCCCGGACGGCAAGTCACAGGTCACCGTGGAATATCGCAACGGCAAGCCCTCGCGGATCGACACGATCGTCGTCTCCACTCAACACAGCCCCGCCGTCACGAACAAACAAATCGAGAAGGATCTCATAGAGCATGTGATCAAGCCCAGCATGCCGAAGGGCTTGTACGATCCGACGAGCGTCAAGCATCACATCAACCCGACCGGCCGTTTCGTCGTCGGTGGTCCGATGGGCGATACGGGATTGACCGGCCGTAAGATCATCGTGGATACCTATGGCGGCCATGGGAGCCACGGCGGTGGGGCCTTCTCCGGCAAAGATCCGACGAAGGTCGATCGGTCGGCCTCCTACATGGCTCGGTACATCGCCAAGAACATCGTCGCCGCCGGCTTGGCCGACAAGTGCGAAGTCCAGCTCGCCTACGCGATCGGCGTGGCGGACCCGGTCTCCATCCTGGTGGACACCAAGAACACCGAAAAGGTCGCCGTGGAGACGCTCGACAAGCTCGTCCGCAAACACTTCCCGATGACGCCGCGCGGGATCATCGACCATCTCAAACTTCGCCGGCCGATCTTCCGGAAGACGGCGGCCTACGGCCACTTCGGACGGAACGAACCGGAATTCACCTGGGAGAAGACCGACAAGGCCAAGATCCTGCGCAAGGAAGCCGGTCTATAAATACAACGTGAGTGCCTCGCCGCCTCAAGGGGACGGATTCGCCGATCCGTCCCCTTTTTCATGATCATGGACACGCGTCACGCATCACCCGTCACGCGTCACAGATTTTAAGGAGGCTTCTGTGGATTACGACGTGAAGGATATTCGACTCGCGGACCAGGGGAAACTCAAGATCGAATGGGCGGAAGCCACCATGCCGGTGCTGCGGTTGATTCGCAAGCGCTTCCAGCGCCAGCAGCCGCTGAAGGGCATACGCGTCACGGCCTGCTTGCACGTCACGCCTGAAACGGCCAATCTCATGAAGACGCTCAAAGCCGGCGGGGCGGACGTGCGACTCTGCGCCTCAAACCCATTGAGCACCCAAGACGACGTGGCGGCGGCCCTCGTTCAGAACGACGGCATCCCGGTGTTCGCGATCAAGGGTGAGGACAACGCCACGTATTACCGCCACATCGAGTCGGCCATCGCCCACAAACCGATGGTCACGATGGACGACGGCGCCGACGTGGTCTCCACGCTCCACTCGACGCGAAAGGATCTCCTGTCGAACGTCATCGGCGGCACGGAGGAAACGACGACCGGCGTCATCCGCCTGCGCAGCATGGCAGAGAAGAAAGTCCTGCGCTTTCCGGTCATCTCCGTCAACGACGCGGACACCAAGCATATGTTCGACAACCGCTACGGGACGGGCCAGAGCACGATGGACGGGATCGTGCGCGCGACCAATCGGCTGGTCTGCGGGTCTACCGTAGTAGTAGCGGGGTACGGCTGGTGTGGTCGCGGTATCGCTATGCGGGCAAAAGGGATGGGAGCCGATGTCATTATTACCGAGGTCGATCCGCTCAAGGGACTCGAAGCCGTGATGGACGGATTCCGCGTGATGCCGATGGAACAAGCGGCTCCGATCGGCGACTTCTTCGTCACGGTCACCGGCAACCTCAAGGTCATTCGGCAGGAGCATTTTTCGGTCATGAAAGACGGCGCGATCGTGTGCAACTCAGGCCATTTCAACGTCGAGCTGGATATCCCCGCCTTGGAGAAGCTGAGCCGGAAAAAGCGGACCGTGCGGCCCGGCGTCGAGGAGTATACGCTCAGGAAGAACGGACATCGCATCAGCCTGCTCGGGGAAGGGCGGCTCGTCAACCTGGCCACTGCCGAGGGTCACCCTTCCAGCGTCATGGACATGAGCTTTGCCAATCAGGCGCTCGGGGCCGAGTACATCGTGAAGAATTACAAGGTGCTGGAGAAGAAGGTGTACCCGGTTCCGCCGGCGATCGACAAGGAAATCGCCCGCCTGAAGCTGGCCGGTATGGGTGTGGTGATTGATAAGCTGACGCCGGAGCAGAAGAAGTATTTGGCCTCGTGGGAAATGGGGACGTAGGAGTGAGCGGTTGGGGTGATCCCTGTGCTCGCGCACCCCGCACATCTGACAATTAGATTATTGCTGTCGGTAGACGATGTGCTCGGTGGACGCGCCGCGTTAATACTGCGCCCCTCTTCTTTCTGTACTTTCCCACTTTAGCGGAATCTCTCGCCGTGGGTTCAATTACTTGTTGGCGGCGCGGTAGTCGGACGCGAACTGCGTCAGATGACGGTTGAGTTGATCCAGCACACTGGTTTTGGCCTTGTCTTTCGTGCCCTGCAGATAGGACTCTTCGTCCCATGCCCGAGCGGTCGACAGCAGCGCCGTATCCCGAAAGATCGCCTTCCGGGTGACGGTAAGGGCAACGTGGCCGAAAAATCCATCCACCGGTCCGGCCGAGAAGCGCTCGAGAAAGACCTTGTAGAAGATGCGGTCGGGACAGCTCGGCTCGATCTTGAGGTGTCGTACGTGGGTGTTCAATCCTTCACGGAGGGCGTCGCGTAAGACCTCAATGGTCACTCCGAATGACCCTCCGACTTCCAACACGGAGGCTTGGATTGAGACACAGTCCAGCCGTGCGAGGAAGGGATCGGCTCGGAGAACCTGCGGCAACAGAAGGCTCAGGCTCGCCAGAGCCACGATCAGAGACATCCTCCGGTATCTTCCATGTGCCATTGAGAACACACTCTGTTCGACAAAAGGCTAGGCCGTTGGTAAGCGGATGTCAATCCTGGCGTCAACGAGGTAGCTTCGTGGGACAAGGAGAGGTGGGGGGCAGGAGGGTTCCCCGTGCTCGCAGACCCCGCGCCAAGGGCTCATCTGACTTTCACATCAGGGACGGCGCCGGGGCACCCGTTGCGATCCGTTTGCAACAGGTCGCTGATGCGCGCAGTAGGGAGCCCTCATGCCCCTCCGCCCAAGAATGAGCGCGTAAGAAGAAACTATGAGTGCTCGGTGGACGCGCGCAATTGGGACCACCCCAGCCGCCCTTCCAGCCACATAGCTAGCCATAAGCTTGATGGGAGGAGAGTAAACGAAAAAGGCCACGCTCGAAGCGGCCTTTTCCGTTAGCGCTGCTGCGCAATATAGGTGGCTTGAATTCTGGGGAGCACTACACACACCGCCGTTTCGTGGTTTGGGTGCGGGGACGTCTCACAACTTCGCGCCAGAATCGGTTATACGGGGCGATCGCCCGCTGGTTCATACCGGAGTATCCCCCCCCTTCTCGCCAGAAGTGCACGTCCGCCGGCGTCCGTCGGCCCAAGCTCTGGTGCCGGCGTTCGGTGTTGTAGAACGTACAATACCGAGGCAACCCGCTCCAGGCCTCCGTTCCATTGGCATAGTCTCGCAGATAGACCTCCTCGTACTTCACGCTCCGCCACAGCCGCTCCACGAAGATATTGTCTAGGGCGCGGCCGCGTCCGTCCATGCTGATGCGGATCCCCGCACGTTCCAGCCGCCCGGTGAAGGCGTCGCTCGTAAACTGCGCCCTTTGGTCGGTGTTGAAGATCTCGGGCTGGGCGCGCCCCAACGCCTGCTCCACGGCCTCCAGGCAGAACAGCGTGTCCAGCGTGTTCGACCACGCCCACGCCACCACGTAGCGGCTGTACCAGTCCAGCACGGCCACCAGGTACAGGAACCCGCGCCGCATCGGGACATACGTGATGTCGGCACACCAGACTTGGTTGGGCCGAACGACCGCGAGCTGATGCAGCACGTAGGGGTACGTCCGATGGGTCGGCTGCGGCCGGCTCGTGTGCGGGCCCGGCAGCACGGCCTGTAAGCCCATCACCCGCATCAGCCGCGCCACGCGCTTGTAGTTGACCCCATGCCCCAAGGTCTGCAGCCAGTCGGTCATCCGCGGCACGCCGTAAAACGGTCGCTCGAGAGACAGCTCGTCGATCCGTCGCATCAACGCCGGATTCTCCGGCCGTTTCCGGCACCGGCTCGTAATAAAGGGCGAGCGGGCCAGGCCCGCCAGCGCACATTGCTGGACGATCGACAAGGCGCCGGACCCGCGGTGGATCCATCCGCGTCGGGTCCCCTGCGGGACGCTCACAGCTTTTTTTGGAGCCACTCCAGCTCCATCTTGAGCCGACCGATCTCCTGGTACAGCGGCGCGGTCACCGCTTCCTCGCTGCGCACCCCGCCCCCAGCACCACGCCGGAACACCTCCGGCGCTCCGTTCAGCAACTGCCGCTTCCAATGAGCAATGACCGTCGGGGGAACGCCGTAGGCCGCACTCAATTTACTCAGCGTTCGCACCCCCTTGATCGCCTCCACCGCCACCTGCGCCTTGAACTCCTCCGAATGTGTCTTTCGCTTCTGCGCCATCTTCGTCTCCCGGTTTTTTACCTGCCGTTCTACCACAATCTTGGCTTCACGACCTGTCCAAAAAACGGGGTAACTTCACTAGCCCTAAGTCCGGTAAGTGGAAAACTTCCCGAGGGTTTCTGTGAGAATCTCGTCCCAGTTTGATTTAAGCGGGCGGACGCCGAAGTCAGTGATCAAGAGTTTTAACACCTCTTCCAACGAAATCCTCCCGGTCGGGAAGTGGGCTTTCTTAAAAGTGGGATGTTCGACATGAAGGTGAGGGAATTTGACTTCGGGCGAGTCTGGTTGCCAATGATAGGAAAAGAGTTCATGCCCCCGGTGGTCTTCCACGATATACATGTAGGCGGTGATTTTGACTTTATATGGGCCTCGATCTCCTGACGCCTCAACAATCTTGTACTGCATCCGAATATCGAGGGTCAGTGAAGGATCTCGCTTCAGCCTACACTCGCCTCCAATCACGAGAGCGTAAGGTCCAGTGTTCACCTCATACTCTCTACCCCCGTGCTGAATGACGGCATGAGAAACACAGGAAACCGCCTGTTGAAGCGGAGCGAGGAAGTTTCTGACTGCCTGGTAGGGAGTCTTACCGGCCAAAGGGCAGGAGCATCGCGACGCGTCTTACTGCTGAAGTATCCGCCTGGCCATTGAACTTACCGGCTTCCCATCGACGAAGAAATTCCCTGCCCGACATGTTTAGATGACGGCGGGCCTCACGGTCAAACAGACGACGTGCCGCATTGGTGCTCAAGCGGTGGACTTTGACTGAAGGTTTGATCTTGGTGATCATATATACGGTCTCGCTCTCCTAAGAGCGAACCTAATTTACCATCTCTCTTCGGCCCTCGCAACAGAAGATCCGTACCTTCAGAGAAAACAGGGACATTCGGGGAAACAGGAGGATCATTCTTAATTTCCCGCCTTGGCGGTCGATCAGGTCAGAAAACGTTGTCAGTTGCCATTTCACATCTCACAGGACCGACAGGTGCTGGTATAGGTCGCCCGGCTAGGCAGCGACGGCTCGATGTGGCTTAGCCGGCGCTGTTTCGATCGAGATCTTCGAAGCCTGGTCGGAGGCAGGTTCTCGCGGGAGGGAAGGCTGCTTCCACGGTTCGCCGCAGCCGATCGAGCCGCACAAGAATGTCGAAGATATCGTCCTCATGAGAGCGGAGCAGCTTTCGCAGTCTCGCCCAGGCAGCCATCGACCGGTCTATGGCAATCAAGACGACTTTCGCCGTATGTACCGAGTCTCCAGGTTGCTCATCGTCAGTCTCTGGTCGTTCTTCTCGCTCTGACTCAAGCGCACGCCGAAGCTTGATGTAAATCAGGTGCTGGTACCAGGCGATGACATCTCTCGCTTCGCGCCAGCTCTCTGAATTAATCCCCATCTCGCCTTCGAGCGACGGTGCGAGAGCTTCCCATTCCCCGAACAATTGCGGTAACGCATCGAGAATGTCTCCGACTCGTTGCGCATAGACTTTCGCGGCAAGGCACATCCCGCCTTCTTCGGCTGGCTCGTCAGGGACCTCATGCGGCGCTGTCGAGCAGTCGTCCTTAATCGAATCGAGGCCGACGCCGAAGCGCTCGGCTGATTCCTTCAACAGCTCCATCGCCACGCTGAGCGTCTCACCGAGGTTCTGCCAGAACTTTGTGTTGTGGAGATCGTGAACCTCGGGATTGCCACCGTGTTCGGCTTGGATCGCAAAGACGGCGCACTGAGCCGTCTTTGGACAGCGCTCGCACCACCGATCACAGTAGTTGTAGATCCCCGGGATGAACCTGGGATCATCGACCAATTTTTTCAGGCAATCCTTGTCCATGGCGATAACCGAGCTTTCACGCTAAACGATCGTCTCAGCAGGGTCAACCCGGGATCCTTGGTTCTTCCGGCCTTGATTCATAAGCAGACAGGATGGCTAGAAGCGTTATCTGTCTCCTTCGCCCACATGCCGCAGATCCTGCCGTTGGCGACGGATGGTCGACGTGGCTTCCCCGTACACCACGATCCCATCCCACTTTCGTTCTGAATCTATAAACCATACGCCATCAGCCATGGGCTCTTGAGAGACAAGCAAACCAACCATACGCTCTTGCAGACCGCAGCCCGCGCGGACGCTGATTGAACCCGTCTGCTACAATTCCTCCGCTCGGGAGATTCATCATGTCAAGGCGCAGACCGTTGGTTGTTGTCGGCATCGATCTGGCCGGGTCGCCGCGCCGGCCTACCGGCCTGTGCCTGCTACGGGGATTGACGGCGCACACTTCCGTAGCATTCAGCGATGAACAGATCCTGGACTTCGTCCGGCAGGCGCGACCAGACCTGGTCCCCATGGATGCTCCGTTGAGCTTGCCAAGAGGACGACGGACCATTCATGACCGATCAGGCGAGCATTTGCGGGACTGCGACCGCGAATTGCTCCGGCGAGGGATCCGGTTTTTCCCCGTCACGCTCGGCCCGATGCGGACGCTGACCGAGCGCGGGATCGCACTGAAACAGAAGCTCCATGCAATGGGCTATGACGCTGTCGAGTGCTACCCCGGCGCCGCGCAAGACGTGTGGGGGCTACCCCGCCAGCACCGGAACCTGCAGGGACTTCTCAGAGGACTGAGGGCATTGGGCCTGCACGGCTTGCGAAAGACCGCCACCAGTGATGAGCTCGATGCCGCGACGGCCGCGCTGGCCGGGCGGTTGTTTCTGCTCGATCGAGGAGAAATGCTTGGCGGGAAGGACGGAATCATCATCCCGACCGCAAGACTTCTAAAAACGCCTGCCGGGTAATCGTTCAGGGGAGCACATTTCCTTTCTCTGCACACTCCAGCCCTACCTTAGAAGACCCCCCACTGCGCTCTCACCCGCACGTTTCGATTCGACCTAATCTCGTTCGTGTGGCAAGAGCGCCCTCTATCAGCCATCCTGCTCAGCGACGGGCAACCGTCCGAGCGCGCCGTTCACCTTCGGCGACGAGAGAACACGAGCACCATGACCGAGAGCACAACGGTGGCCATGTAGCGATTGTTGAGAGGTTCAAGATGGCCTTCAGGCGAGAGGAGATAACCGAGATGGACGAGTACGATACAGACTCCTGCCAAACCATACACGTGAGACCGCGAAGCGGTCTCGGCGAGGAAGAAGAACGGGAGACCGTACAGCAGCCAGACGGGTAAACCGAGCGGGGTGATTAAATCCAGGAGAAAGACGCCGAGCAGATACAAGCCGATCGTGATTGTCCTGGTCGTCGTCATGGCCTGCACTCCGAACAGGCGAGTACCGAACGACTCATGCCCATCTTGTCCATCTAGCACAGTCGGTAAGGCTATAAAACCCGTGACGAGCGTCTCTCATGAAAGGAGGCTGAGACCATGAATTGCAAGCCGCGTATGGCAGTTGCCCGCTTCGTGAGAAACACACGTTTCGCTTCTTGATCTGCCGGTGCCATGGTACGGTGCGAGAAAGTTCCGTGCTGGTTGCCAGTCTGGCGATGCATCCAATCAGAAGAACGGAGATTCCATGCTGGACGTCATTCTGGTCGCGGCGACCTTGTACATCTGCCCGGGAGCTGTGTTCACGAACCAGCCTCGTGAGGGCTTCCGGCCCGTGAAGGAATCCGATCAGGGATGGTTCAGCCGGATACCTGAGGCACGTGAGTTCACCGGTCAATCGGAGCCCTCGCTAAAACCCGCGGCGGAGGTCGTCGCTCCAGGGACAAACTCCAACCGGGCACGCGCAGCGTCCTCGCAGGAATGCGAACTGTATGACGAGTGGCTCAGGTTGTCGGCAAAGTCTGGCAGCCTCGGAGCTCATGAGCTCACGGCGCAGGAGTTCGAGCGTTGGAGCAACCTGAGGCAAATGTTTTCGGTCAGCGCTCCGCCGCTCTGCGGCTCCCCCGGGCGGTGAAGAGTCTCTGGTTCTCGGGGCACTCTGCAGCCGCGGTCTCGGTCGAGCCCCTCAGTCATCCTGTCGATCGAACCGCCTCCGCCATTAAGTCTTCGCCTCACTCTGCCGATACCGTGCGTAAAGAGAAGCCGACCGTCAGGTGCGTTACGGTCTGTCGGTTTATTTGACGATGGACGACGCTAGGGACGACAAGAGCAGGATCATGCGTTGGGTCAAAGGGATTGCATTCATCGCGATCGGGGCCCTCTTGGCAACCCACGCCGGATGGGCCGAATGCCGGGACTGCCTCCAAGCCTCGTTGTTCGCCAAGGACGAGATGGTCGGGTGGGATCTCTCTCCCACCGGCCTGCTCATGATCTATTACAGTAAGACAGGGCTGAAGGCGGACCGGATTTCCCTCCATCGCATCGTGGAACAAGGCTACGAGCCCTGGTCAGACGATGTAGTCCGTCGCTCGTTCGGAAACCAGGTCAGCATCCTGCGTGCCGATGAACCAGGCACCGCTCTCCCTTATGCCTACATCTATCTCACCAACCCCCTCTATTATGGGAGCGATCTCGATCGATTCGGCCAGGCCCACAGAGTTTGGGAAGATGCCGACGAGGACGGGATCAACGGGAACGAATTGCGGGTTTCGTGGGCTCCCGGGTGGTAGCAGCCATCGAACGATCCCCTGTGCCGACACCGGAGCTCGACGGTTTGAACAGACGGCGTGCGTCTCTATGTGAGACTTCTCACAAGGTACCGTTGACAAGGCCAGCGACCGGGGTATAGCCTTTTTACCCTTTTGCAAAGGAGGGCGCAGCATGTCAGTCATGTGCTCCCTCGCGGCGTGCAAGGCGCAGCAAGGGCTGTGCGGGCACGAGAAGGCGATGCTCACTGTCGCAGTGCTCGTGGTCGCCGCTCTCGGCGCTTACTTGTTCCTTCAATAATTCAGTCCACCTGAACGGGCGTTTCTCTTCATAACCCTACGGGGAAAGAGGAACGTGCGTGTCACATCCCAGAACCGGATTCCTCCGCTTTTCTCCTGACAGCAGTCCGTACAGATTCCCGACTGCGCGGCGCAGGGCCATTCGCATACTTCCCCCTTCGATTTAACAGAACGTTTACGCAATGGTGACCGATCTGGAATGCCGGCTCGGTAGAGTGTTGGCGTAGATGCAAGGATCACCGCGCAACAAGACGGAAACAACGCCATGAACCAAGTTGTGATGATGCTCTTGGCCATGTTGATTCTCCTCAGTCCCCTGCTCTACTCCATCTCGAAGTTCAAATGAATCACGGTCTTCAGGCGCCTGAGGGAGCCAACTTGTGGGATTGCTCGGTCAGACACTGATGCTGGTCGGAATGGCAATACTCCTGCTGCCGCTGCTGTACGCCATTCGCACGCTGACAGGAATGCGCCATCGGGTGCTGTACCCACTGATCCGGCTGCGTCGGTCGGACGGCTCTCCGGAACCTGCGGCAAGAGAGCAAGGAACGCCTCCAGTTCCATTGCGCTGGGCTATCGGTACGCGCGCGCGGATGTCCGACAACCATTCATCACACAAGGAGGAAACAGATGCTTGCGATACGGCAACTCATGACGCCGGAGCTGGTCACTGTAGAGTCGGGAACGTCAGTGATCGACGCCGCGAAGCTGATGCGGACGCACAGGATTGGCAGCGTGTTCGTTGAACGGGAGGACGCCATTGTCGGGATCGTCACCGAGTCCGACATCGTGCGTAAGGTCGTCGGTCATGACAGAGCGCCGTACTTCATTCCGGTGGATCAGATCATGAGCGAGCCCGTAATCGGCATCGAGGAGCACCGGCCGATCACCGAGGCGGCCGATCTCATGGAGGAGCATGGCACCCGACACCTGGCCGTGATCAGAGCCGGACAGATTGTCGGAGTCGTCTCAGTGAGAGATCTGTTGCATCCCGTCTCGATCGACGAGTTTTAACCCATGTTCAATTTCGTGGGAGAAGCTGTGCTCGATGGATTACAAGGTGGCATAAGCTTCCTCGTGATCTATCTCATGGCCTCAACCGTCCGAGACATCTGGTTGGTGATTCGTGGGAAGCGCTGAACATGGTGGAGCTTGTCATGACACACCGACCTGTCAATCCGATTGAAGTCGAACTTGAGTTCCCGACGAAGCCGCGACGCATGTCTCTTCGCCGCATCCCGCAGGCCATCGTGAAGCTCACGGCCGTCAATTTGGCGCACCTGTGGGTGACGAGCATCAAAGGCGTGCTCAGCGTGCTGATCGTGACGATTCTCCTGGCACTGGCCGGCGGCGTCGTGAAGACCTTTCTGGATCTGCAGCTCTTGCTCTCCCAGCCGGTCGAAGTGGCGCTTCGCCATCTTATAGTCGATACCCTCATCCTGCTCGCCGTGGTCGAGGTGTTCAAAACCACCGTCACGTACTTCTCGGAAGGTCGTGTGAAGGTCACATTTATTGTGGACACCATCCTGGTCGTGATGCTCACCGAGGTGATCTCGCAATGGTTCAAAGGCGGGGATTGGTCCGAACTGGCTGTGCTCGGCGCGATCCTCCTGGTTCTCGGGGCCATGCGGGTCGCTGCCGTACGATGTTCACCCAGGTTGGGTGATGGCCCTCTCAAGACTTCCGAGCCTGCGTTCTGAACAAACATTTAACGTCGGCTTAACACTCGACCGATCGGCTATTTGCAATGACCACAGTAGGGCGTGAGGTAACTCAACTGAAGACGCAATGGTACGAGTCGAATTCATTATGCGAGGGTAGATCATGGCCCAAGGTCGCGACGCTAACGAAGCGATGGTTTTGAAAATTTTGAAGGGCCCTGAGCCCATAACTCTCGAGGGTGTGGTCTCCCTCCTCCCGGAGCTGAGCTGGAACCAGCTCTTCCAGACGGTCGACGCGCTAAGTCGGCGCGGCGAGATTGCGCTGCGCCGTCGGAGATTCGACTACGAGTTGGCAACACGCTGACCCTTTGCCTGCCAGCCGGCCTCTAGTTGGCTCTCAAGCGATCGCCGTCTGCCGTCAGGCGCTCACAGCCAATTCATGCCCGCCAGAAACTTGACCTGCCGGCCCT
Organism: Nitrospiraceae bacterium; assembly: GCA_037446055.1. Classification (GTDB taxonomy): domain Bacteria; phylum Nitrospirota; class Nitrospiria; order Nitrospirales; family Nitrospiraceae; genus JBBIJI01. The sequence continues at coordinate 50,900 of JBBIJI010000001.1, read as the reverse complement.
AAATGTGATTCAAGTAGGTATGACTCCCGGTATCCTGATCTTGTCACCGAGCTTGAAGGTGCTCTACCGGAATCGGCGGGCGGAGCGACTGGTGGAGCACCTCGACGGCGGGCCGGTTCATCCATGGTCCGGTAAGTTGCCGGATTCGCTCGTGGCCTTTTGCAAGACCGTCCTGCGGGTCTACGTGCAAAGAGGCATGCTTGATGCGAGCGCGGCACCCACGACGTGTGACTCGGTAGTGGGAGCGAACCCCTCAGTTCATGTCCGTGGCTACGGTCTCCCTTCACGTGGGAATCCTCGGCAAGCCCATCTCGTGATCGTCCTCGATGAAATGAGCCACTAGGCGTTTCGACGATCGCGACCCTCAGTCCTCGGGACTCGCCCCCCTTGCCCTGTGCTTCTGCTATAATCCGCACCTCTGCTCCTGGAACGAAGGCTCTCCCCCGAGGGAGTCGTGATGGCTGCCACAATGGTGCGTGACCCTGATCTTGCGCGGACGCTCATTTTGGATGAACTGTTCGATCTGTCGCTTTATCGCTCCCTGCGCGATATTGCTACCGATCCCGATGCGCAAAAGACGCTCAAGGAGCTGATCGACGTCGAAGTCCAGCACCTCGCATTTTGGCAGCAGCTCTTCGATACTCGCCTGGAACGGCTCGACTTGGGTCGTAGGGTAAAGCTGCACCTGATGGTGCTGACCTGCCGCATCTTCGGCACGACCGGTATCCATCTCATCCTGGAAGCGATCGAAGTCCACGGAGTGCGGAAGTATCTGGCCTTGTGGCGGGAATATCAGAACGAACCGCTGGGAGAAGCGCTCCGCGGCATCTTGATGGATGAGTTCAAGCACGAGGACGTCCTGGTCACGAAACTGACGGAGCGAAAGATCAACGCGGAAAAGATCCGGAACATCTTCTTAGGGCTGAATGACGGGCTCGTCGAGATTCTCGGCGCGGTGAGCGGGTTCTTCGGCGCCTTCGGTGATGCGGTCATGGTGCTCGTGGCGGCCACGACGACTGCGGTAGCGGGGTCCTTGTCCATGGCCGCGGGAGCTTTCTTGGCCCTCAATTCGGAAAAGGAAGTGAAGACGACCGAGATCGCCAAGAAGATCTTTCTGGGTGAAGATTCGGAGACCGCGGCAATGGAGGAGCAGCCCCTTGCATCCGCGTTGGTCGTAGGGGGAGCCTATTTGGTCGGCGCGACCGTGCCGGTACTCCCGGTGCTGATCGGCGCGAAGGACCCGTTCTTTTCGGTCGTCACCGCCGGCCTCATGGTCATCGTCGTCTCGACGATCCTGTCGTTCCTCTCCGGCATGGACATCAAGCGCCGCATCCTGCTCAATTTGGTGATCATCACCGTCGCCGTGAGTGTGAGTTATGCCATCGGTTTCCTGGCCAAGCAACTCTGGGGCATCACAGTTTAATGCCTCTGGTCTGACGTCCGCTCATGGCCTCTCGACTCGCCCGCTACGTTCGACGATTCGGCATTCTCAAGGGAACTGAACTCTACTGTAAACCGAAATACGCGCACGGCGAGTTGACTCTGTCGGTGCCGACCCTACCGGCTCCCCTCCTGTTGCGAGCGCGCACGTCTGACCGGCTGACATTCCAATCCATTTTCGTCGATGATGAGTTCGCCTTCGACCTGGACGGTCAGCCCAAGCTCATCGTCGACGGCGGCGCCAATGTCGGCTACGCATCCATATTCTTCTCGCTCCGGTATCCACGAGCCACGATCGTGGCCATCGAACCGGAATCAGAAAACTTTCGCTCGTTGGAGCGCAACACGGCTTCCTACCCCAACATTCGTTGTATCCGGAAAGGTCTGTGGTCGCACAACGGCCGCCTGTCGATCGAAAACCCGGAGGCAGAACCCTATGCCTATCGCGTCCAAGAGGCGGGGCCGGCGGACAAAACGGTCGAGGCCATCACGATCGGCCGGCTCATGGACGAACTCGGCATTGCTCAGATCGACCTGCTGAAGCTCGACGTCGAAGGCGCTGAGAAAGCGATCTTCGCCGATCCTGACGTGGATCGCTGGTTGAGCCGCACGCGGGCGCTCTTAGTCGAAGTGCATGGGCCGAAATACAGCGGCCCTTTCGAGCGGGCCATCGCCTGCCACCCGTTTTGTAGCAAGAAGAGCGGAGAAAAAACTTTGTGGGTCCGAGCGTGAAGCGGCTGACCCGGAAGTACAGCCTCGGCAACTAAGTCGGGGAACCATTACAGAATGGAGATTGCGGCGTGTTTCAGCGTCCCAAGGCAGATTTGACGGTGGCCCCTATCTCAGCCGGATTCTTCACGACGAGGACGCCGGCTGCTTCGAGGGCTTTCATCTTCTCCGCCGCCGTGCCCTTGCCGCCGGAGATGATCGCGCCGGCATGACCCATACGGCGTCCCGGAGGGGCCGTGATCCCGGCAATGAAGCTGATGACCGGCTTCTTGACGTTCTGCTTGATAAACTCGGCGGCCTTCTCTTCGGCATCACCGCCGATCTCGCCGATCATGACGATCGCCTGTGTTTCGGGATCCCGTTCGAACAGCGGCAGCACATCGATGAAGCTGGTGCCGTTGACCGGATCGCCACCGATCCCCACGCAGGTCGTTTCGCCGAGCCCTAAGGTCGAAAGCTGGTGGACCGCCTCATAGGTCAAGGTTCCACTGCGCGACACGACCCCCACGACACCGCGCTTATGAATGAAGCCGGGCATGATCCCGATCTTCGCTTCATCGACCGTAATGATCCCCGGGCAGTTCGGGCCGATCAAGCGCACATCGCGCCCGCGCAGCGCCCGCTTCACCTTCACCATGTCGTTGACGGGAATGCCTTCCGTGATGCACACGATCAGCTTGATGCCGGCATCGGCGGCTTCGAGAACGGCATCGGCGGCAAACGCCGGCGGCACGAAAATCAGTGACGTATCGCAATCGGTGTTCTTGACCGCCTCGACCACGGTGTTGAAAACTGGAATGCCTTCCACTTCCTGCCCGGCTTTCCCCGGCGTCACACCCGCCACGACCTGGGTGCCGTAGGCCTTGCACTGCGTTGCATGGAAGGACCCTTCCTTCCCCGTAATCCCTTGCACCACGACGCGCGTGGACTTATTGACCAAAATGCTCACGATCTCACTCCTTCCCGGCTTCAATTGGCAGGACCTGGCGGTCACATCTCTTCAGCGAGAATGTCGTCCTCTCCGTGATGACGATAGAGTTCCGCCACCGCCCCTAGAATTCGGTCTGCGGCTTGAACGGCTGCCTCCGCTGTCTCCTTACCGTAGAACTGATGCGGGAACCCGCTCGGCAACCCATTCGGGTATCGCGAGGGCACGTAATGCAGGTCGAGTGCGCGCGCCTGCTCGATCAACTCCGACATCGTCGGCGCTTGCACGGTGACCTCCCGGATCATTTCAACCAGCGAGTGGGTGAGCAGTGCAGTTCGCCTACTCCCCATGTAGTAGAGGAACGACTTCAGCGCCTTCTCTCCTGCCTGCTGAGCGAGAAAGCTTGCGCTACTGTGAAACCCGCCTTCGATGTTCCAGCGCGCGGCTTTCAAATCATACAGGGCCTGCTGATACCAGCGCCGGGCTTCAGACTTCCGCTGGCTGGCCATAGATAAGCCGGCCTTCCTCAACGATCATCTCGGCGAAGGCGTTCCCGTCACGTCGCATCCCCACGAACTCCTCGGGCGTGTACACGAGCACATCCACGGCGCCGAGCGTGATGGGCAGGAGCTTGGCGATTTCCCTCAGTCGTTCCAGGAACGGCGTGGTCGTCCGCTTGATCACAACGATATCGAGGTCACTCAGCTCGTCAGCCTCCCCACGCGCTGCTGAGCCGAACAGGTACACTTGCTCCGGTCCATAGGGACGCAGCGCCCTCAGAAGCTGCTCGATCCTTGCATTGATGCTCACCGCCTTCACAGAACACCCGCTATCCCCTGCCCTACCACCCGCGTCTGCTTGTTCACTAAGATGCTCACGACGTTCCCCTTTTCTCTTCGTTGCTATCTGAAATCAACTGAAAAGATAAATCACAAGTAGCGCACCCAACGTAAGTATGGCTGCACCAAGAATAACCGCCCGATTCTGACTCCAGGCCTCTGGCGCGCCAGGTGGCCAGAGATTGCCGACAATACCCTGAAATACCTCTGCCAAGAGCTTGACAATGAACTCGCCCACGGCAACCGTTCCCCCTCACCCACCCCTCTCCCCGATGGGGCGAGGGCAAGTCATCTAACAGCACGGTGACTGAGCTGCCCTTCACTGCGCGCTGCCTTCTCACCCGCCCACCCCGGACGTGCGGAGAGGCGCCCCTTCCCGTAGCGAGCACCGATTCTACTCTTGATCCATCCTAGCCTGCGCGATTCCTCTTTGCGGGAACGGCAGCCTTGTTGGGCTGACTGCGGCCGTCGAGCGAGCACCGCCCCTAATGTCAAATTATGATGAGTCCCGTGTGCGCGCTCCGGGAGCAAAGGGCCAACACGGCTGGCGTTCCCGCTCACTGTCTTTCAGGCGCGGTGCGCGAGCAAAGAGGACGGGCCAGCCACCGCAGGCCCAATCTTTATGCCGCCGTCGCCGCCTTCGCCCTCTTCTTCCCCGTCATCCCCACAATCTTCTGTGCCGCCTCCCACAAATCATCGGCCACGTCGACCTTCAACCCCGAGTCGGTCAACAGCTTCCGCCCTTCCTCGGCATTTGTCCCCTGCAGCCGCACCACCAGCGGCACCTTGATGTTGACTTCTTTGGCCGCTTCGATCACGCCGTGGGCGATGCGCTCGCAACGCACAATGCCTCCGAAGATGTTGATGAAGACGCCCTTGACGTTCTTGTCCTTGAGCAGAATCCTAAATCCTGCCGCGACCGTTTCTTTGGTCGCCCCGCCGCCGACATCCAGGAAGTTGGCCGGCTCGCTCCCCGCCAGCTTGATCACGTCCATCGTCGCCATGGCGAGGCCCGCCCCGTTCACCATGCAGCCGATGTTGCCGTCCAGCTTGACGTAATTAAGGTTGTTCTTCCCGGCTTCGATTTCGAGCGGCTCTTCCTCGTGTAAATCGCGCATGGCCTGCACGTCCTCATGCTTGAACAGGCCGTTGTCGTCGAACGACACTTTGCCGTCGAGCGCGACGAGTTTCTTGTCTGTTGTGATGACCAGGGGGTTGATCTCCACGAGCGCCGCGTTTTTCTCCATGAAGAGCCGGTAGAGATTACCCAGCATCTGCACGAAGGGATTGACCAGCGTCGGTTCCATCGTGTTGAGCCCGATGCTGAAGGCGATATTGCGCCCATTGTGGCCTTGAAACCCGACGGCGGGGTCGATCGGCTCCTTGATGATTTTCTCCGGCGTATGGGCGGCGACCTCTTCAATCTCCATGCCGCCTTCGGTGCTGGCGATGAAGACCGGCCAGCCGGGGTCGCGATCTACCAGGAGGCTCAGGTACAACTCCTTGGCGATGCCGGCTCCTTCCTCGATCAACAGTCGGCGAACTTTGCGACCCTTCGGCCCCGTCTGGTGCGTGACGAGCGTCTTGCCGAGCAGCTCCTTGGCCAGCCCCGGGACCTCGGCTTGATTCTTCGTGATCTTGACGCCACCGGCCTTGCCGCGACCTCCCGCATGAATCTGCGCCTTCACCACATAGACAGGGCTGTTCAGCGCAGTCACCCACTTCTCCGCCGCGCGCGGCGTCTTGATTTCTTTTCCCCTCGGCACCGGAACACCGAATTGAGCGAACAACTGCTTGGCCTGAAATTCATGTACGTTCATTTCTTCTCCTCAAAAAGCGAGTAGCCAGTAGCTTGTAGCGAATAGCCGAACTCGCCCATTTCTTCCTCTGAGCTATTCGCTGTTCGCTGCCAGCTATCCGCTACTCTTTCCTCGCATACGTCGGCAGAATCATCGGCGAGATCACTGATGACGCCCCCCCGTGCTTTTTCGCCTCGGCCCTGAATCGGGCGAGGTGCCCGAGGGTCAGCTTGCCTTGAGGCATGGACGCGGCGCGCGTCGCGGCGGTGGTGCCGGAACGCTTGCCGAATACCATCAGGTCCAGGAGGGAATTGCCCATGAGACGGTTCCGGCCGTGCAATCCACCCGACGCTTCGCCCGCCACGAAGAGATTCTTCACCTCGGATTCCCCGTTGACGTCGATCTTCACCCCGCCGTTCTGGTAGTGCAACGTCGGATAGATCAACACAGGATCCTTCGAAATATCGATGCCGAATCGTTCATACTGCCGCACCATCGCCGGGAAGTGCTTCTCACAGGTCCCGGGCCCGTGTTCCACTTCCAGCAGCGGCGTGTCGAGCCACACGCCGACCCGGCCCGACATCGTCCGGATGCCACGACCTTCCTCGCATTCGCGGATAATCGACGAGGAGACCACGTCGCGGGTGTCCAGTTCGTTGACGAATCGCTCGCCCCTGGAGTTGACGAGATGTCCACCCTCCGACCGGATGCCCTCCGTGACCAACGCCCCGACCAGTTGCTCCGGATACACGGCCCCGGAAGGATGGTATTGAAACGTATCGATCTGCAGGAGCTTGGCGCCCATGCGATAGGCCATCGCCAGGCCGTCGCCGGTGGCCCCGTAGTGATTGCTCGTCGGAAACCCCTGAATGTGCAAACGACCGATCCCACCGGTTGCCAGAATGACGGTCTTCGCGGCGACCACGATGAAGCGCTTGTTGTCGAGATCGCGCAGCACAGCGCCGGTGCAGGCACCGCCCGCGTCGCTCAACAGTTCGACCGCGGCGCAGAATTCGAGGAGCTGGATTTTCCGATTCAGCACCTCATCCTTCAAGACCCGCATGATTTCGAGGCCCGTATAGTCCGAGCAGGTGAGCAGGCGAGGCTTCGAGCTGCCACCGCCCTTCTTGACGTGCAGGTTGCCGTCCGAGTCGCGATCGAAGAGCACGCCGAGCTCCAGCAGCCACTTGGCGATCGAAGGGCCTTCCTCGACCATCGTCTTCAGGAGTAGGTGGTCGTTCTTCATGTGACCACCCTTGAGCGTATCGAGGAAGTGCGTGATCGGCGAATCCTCATCCGTCACGGCGATCTGCATCCCGCCCTGGGCCATGACGGTGTTGGAGTCGCCCAATCGAAGCTTCGTGGCTAGGATGGCCTTGGCTCCGTGCTCGTGAGCATGCAGCGCGGCCGCGCAACCGGCGCCACCGCCGCCGATGACGAGCACGTCGGTCGTATAGTCGGGCGTCAGCTCCAGGTCGGTCGGCACCGGGCTTTCGCCTTCAAGGAGGGCGGCCAACTCCCTGACCGTCATCTCGCCGGCGTTGGGCCCGAATTTGATCGGCCGATAGGCGCTTTCTCGGAAGTCGGGATGATATTTCTTGATGAGCTGATCGCGTTCGGCCGGAGTATACTTCGGCAGCGTCTGCTTGCGGCGCGCCTCGCGCGTCTTGTGGACGATCTCTTGGAGCTTGTGAATGTCCATAGAGATAAGGTCAATGGGTAATGGTTGATGGGTAATGGTTCATGGACGAGAGGTTCCTGCAAAAAACCCTGTTAGTCCGGTTTCTTTTCCATTGACCATTAGCCATTGTCCATTAACCATGGGCTACTTCACCGTTGCACAAAGCTCGGCCAGTTCCTGATCGTTCATCTTCAGGATGCGGTCCCATTCGCCGTTGAAACGGCCCGCCTCGATCTCCTGAATGCGATGTTCAAGCCGCTCCGGTTTCTCGGCAAAGTGAGCGCCCTGCGCGCGGCTGACGTAAAGCGCAACCAGGCTCGGCGCGATATCCGCGATGCAGACCGGCGCACAGAGCCCGCACATCACGCAGTCCATAAACATTTCGGAGACGCTTTTGAAATCGCCGAAGACGGCCTTCCAGACGCCTTCGCGAACGTCGATCTGCTGCGGACAGGCTTCCGTGCAGGCGTTGCAATTCCGGCAGAGGGGGGCTTCCGGATAGAGATTAAAGAGATCCTGTTTCGGGTCCTGCAGTTTCGCGATGTCGTAGATGGCTTTTCTGGCCGGGAAGGGCGGCACCATCGAGAAGGACATGCCCTCTTCCACCGCCGTCTGGCAGGCCAGGCAGGTTTTCACCTTCGGATCGTCCTTCGTCCGATAGTAGGTCGCGCAGGCTCCGCAGAAGCCCCCGAGACACCCAATCCCGCGCACAACGTCCTGTCCGACATACCACAGGGCTTTGATCACAGTGATGCCTTCCGGGACTTCGTACTTCTTGCCGGCGATCTCGACCGTGACCATCCGGGGCTTCAGGACCTCGGGCTGGTCGATCACGTTTTCCGTCGTTTCTTGCGCCATGAGCTAAACCATCGTGACGCGTCATGCGTGATGCGTAAAGAGCCGATGCATCTGCCCATCACGCATCACGTGTCACGCCTTACGCTTTACGTCTTCTAGGCAATCGCGTCGATGATCGCGTTCAGCGTGGAGCTCGGCCTCATCGCCTTGGTCGCTTTGGCATCATCGGGATGATAATACCCGCCCAGATCAACCGCTTTCCCCTGCGCGGCCAACAACTCGGCATTGATCTTGGCTTCATTTTCTTGCAACTGTTTGGCCACTGTGGCGAACTTGGCCGCCAGGTTCCTATCTTCAGTTTGCTCCGCCAGCGCCTGTGCCCAATACATCGCCAGATAAAAGTGGCTGCCCCGGTTGTCGATCTCGCCTACCTTGCGGGCCGGCGACTTATTGCTCTCGAGGAACTTGGCATTGGCTTGATCGAGCGTGTCCGCCAGAATTTTTGCCGTCCGATTATCTGAGGCTTTGGCCAGATGCTCCAATGAAGCAGCCAGCGCCAGGAACTCACCCAGCGAATCCCACCGAAGATATCCTTCTTGTTGAAACTGCTGCACGTGTTTGGGGGCTGACCCTCCCGCGCCCGTCTCGAACAATCCGCCGCCACTGAGCAGCGGGACGATGGACAGCATCTTGGCACTCGTGCCGATTTCGAGAATCGGAAACAGGTCCGTCAAATAATCTCGCAGCACGTTGCCGGTCACGGAAATGGTATCTTTGCCTTCCTTCATCCGTTCCAGCGAGAATCGCGTAGCTTCCGCCGGAGCCATGATGCGGATGTCGAGCCCCTTCGTATCGTGGGTTGGCAGATAGTGATTGACCTTCTTGATCAGCTCGGCGTCGTGCGCCCGGTTTTTGTCGAGCCAGAATACCGCGGGGACGCCTGTCGCCTTGGCGCGATTGACGGCGAGCTTGACCCAATCCTGGATCGCCGCATCCTTCACCTGGCACATGCGCCAGATGTCGCCTTCTTCCACCTTGTGCTCCAACAAGGTCTTTCCGGACGCATCGACGACGCGGATCGTGCCGTTGCCCGGCGCCTTGAAGGTCTTGTCGTGCGAGCCGTATTCCTCTGCCGCCTGCGCCATCAACCCGACATTGGGAATGCTGCCCATCGTCCGAGGATCGAAGGCGCCGTGCTTCTTACAGAACTCGACCACCTCGTGATAGACCGGCGCGTAACTGGCATCGGGAATGACGCACTTGGTGTCCGCCAGCTTCCCGTCCGGCCCCCACATCTTTCCGCCGTCGCGAATGACCGGCGGCATGGAGGCATCAATAATCACGTCGCTGGGCACGTGCAGGTTGGTGATCCCCTTGTCGGAATTCACCATCGCCATCGGGGGGCGCTTCTGATACACGGCCTGAATGTCGGCTTCGATGGCCTTCCGCTGATCTTCCGGCAACGCCTTGATTTTAAGATACAGGTCGCCGATTCCGTTGTCCGGATCGACGCCGAGTTTCTGAAGCGTGGCGGCGTGCTTTTCGAACACGTCTTTATAATAGACGGACACGGCATGACCGAAGATCTTCGGGTCCGAGACCTTCATCATGGTGGCCTTCATGTGGAGCGAGAACAAAACGCCCTGCTTCTTGGCGTCCTCGATCTGTTCTTCGAGGAACTGGCGCAAGGCGCCCTTGCTCATGAACGTGGCATCGATGACTTCACCGGCCTGCAACGGCAGTTTGGGTTTAAGCACGGTGGTCTGGCCGTCCTGACCGACAAATTCGATGCGCGCCTCGGTGGCAGCCGGCACCGTCATGGATTTCTCGTTTGATCGAAAGTCGCCGCCCTTCATATGGGAAACATGGGTCTTGGAGTCCGGGCTCCAGGGCGCCACCTTGTGCGGATGCTTCTTGGCGTAGTTTTTCACCGACAGCGGCGCGCGGCGATCGGAGTTCCCCTCGCGCAACACCGGATTGACGGCGCTGCCCTTGACCTTGTCGTAGCGCGCCTTGATGTCCCTCTCCTTGTCATCTTTCGGCTCCTCCGGGTAATCCGGGATCTTGTATCCCTGGCTTTGGAGTTCCTTGATGGCCGCCTTGAGCTGCGGGATCGAGGCGCTGATATTGGGCAGCTTGATGACATTGGCTTCCGGCGTTTTCGCGAGCTCGCCCAACTCAGTCAAGTCGTCCGAGCACTTCTGCTCAGGTGTTAGATATTCAGGGAAAACGGCAAGAATGCGGCCCGCCAGCGAGATATCCCGCAATTCGACGGACACGCCGGCAGCCTTGGTAAAGGCCTTGACGACCGGAAGAAATGAATAGGTCGCCAGCATGGGCGCTTCGTCGGTCTTCGTATAAATGATCTTGTATGCTCGTCCCGTCATAATCGTTCCCCTTTCCGCATCGTGTCAGTTCAGCGCATTCAACGCCGAACCAGCCTTGAACCACGCGATCTGCTGTTCCGTCATGCTGTGGTTCGCCTGGATGGTGAGCGCGCGGCCATCCGCCTTGTGAATCGTCACCTGCACCGGCTTGCCAGGAGCCAGACTATTCAGCCCCGTCACACTGATGCGGTCCTGCTGCTCGATCTTCTCGTAATCCTTCGGGTCAGCAAAGGTTAACGCCAAGATCCCCTGTTTCTTCAAATTGGTCTCATGGATGCGCGCAAAACTCTTGGTCAGCACGACCTTCACGTTCAAGAACCGGGGCGACATCGCCGCATGTTCACGGCTACTGCCCTCCCCGTAGTTGTCATCGCCCACGACAACGGAGCCGATCCCCTTGGCCTTGTACCGCCGCGCGATCTGGGCGATGGTCAGGTTCGATTCGCCCGTCAGCACGTCGGTCCCCTTGCCGGGCTCGGAGGAGAAGGCGTTATTCGCTCCCAGGAACATGTTGTCGCTGATCTTGTCGAGGTGGCCGCGGAACTTGAGCCAGGGACCAGCCGGCGAGATATGGTCCGTCGTCGTCTTGCCTTTGGTCTTGATCAAGAGCGGCAATTTCTCGAAATCTTTTCCGTCCCATCGCGGGAAGGGCTGTAAGAGCTGCAGCCGTTCACTGGTGGGCGGAATATCGACGGTCAGGGCTTCGCCGTTGTCGGCAGGGGCCACGTAGCCCTCCTCGCCTTTGGCGAACCCTTTGGCTGGCAGCTCTTCACCCTGCGGCGGTTCGAGCTTGAACTCCTTGCCGTCGGCTCCCTTGAGCATCTGATGCACCGGATCGAAACCGAGGTTGCCGGACAGTGCGTAAGCGGTCACGACCTCGGGGCTTGCGAGAAACGACAGCGTTTCATTGATGCCATCGTTGCGGCCTGGGAAATTCCTATTGAAGGAGCTGACGATCGAATCTGCCCTTCCCTTCACAGCGTCGGCCCGCTTCCACTGGCCGATGCAGGGGCCGCAGGAATTCGACAAGACCGTCCCGCCCAACTGTTCGAACGTCTCCAAAAAGCCATCGCGTTTCATCGTGTGATAAATACGCTCGGACCCTGGCGAAATGAGGAACGCCGTCTTGGCCTTGAGGCCGGCTTTCAGACCTTGCCGCGCGATGTGAGCGGATCGGCTGATGTCTTCATACGATGAGTTGGTGCAGCTCCCGATCAGCGCCGCCTTGAGCTCGACCGGATACCCTTTTTCCTTCGCCTCGGCCGCCAAACGTGAAATCGGTCTGGCGTGGTCGGGCGTGTGCGGCCCGACGACATGCGGCTCGAGCGTGGACAGATCGATCTCGACGATCTGGTCGTAGTACTTCTCGGGCGCTTGATAGACTTCCGGATCGGCCACAAGCAGTTCTTTGTTCGCCCGCGCGAGATTCGCCAGGTCGGCTCGATCCGTGAGGTTCATGTAGGCGACCATCTTCTGATCGAAGGGGAACACGGAGGTGGTCGCGCCGAGCTCCGCGCCCATGTTGCAGATGGTGCCCTTGCCGGTCGCGCTGATCGTTTCCGCGCCGGGGCCGAAGTACTCGACGATCTTGTTCGTACCGCCCTTCACCGTCAGCAAACCGCAGAGATAGAGAATCACGTCTTTGGGAGAGGCCCAGCCGCTCAGCCTGCCGGTGAGACGCACCCCGATCAATTTCGGATGGAGCACTTCCCAGGGCAAACCCGCCATCACTTCGCCGGCATCCGCTCCTCCGACGCCGATGGCCAGCATGCCGAGGCCACCGCCGTTGGGCGTGTGCGAGTCGGTCCCGATGATCAGCCCGCCGGGGAACGCATAGTTCTCCAGGACGACTTGGTGGATGATCCCCGCGCCGGGCTTCCAGAACCCGATGCCGTACTTTTTCGCGGCTGAGGCGAGGAAGTTGTACACTTCCTTGTTCTCGTCCATCGCGCGGAGGAGATCTTTCTCCGAACCCATCTCCGCCCGAATCAAGTGATCGCAGTGGATCGTGCTCGGGACGGCGACCTTCTTCTTGCCCGCCTGCATGAACTGGAGCATGGCCATCTGCGCCGTGGCGTCTTGCATCGCCACGCGATCGGGGCGCAGGGACAGCATGGCCTTCCCGCGCTCCCAGGTCTGCTGATCGAAATTGTCCGCGTGAGCGACCAGAAGTTTTTCCGCGAGCGTCAGGCCCCGGCCGAATTTGTTTCGGGCCTTGGCTAGCTTCTCAGGCATAGAGCCATACAGCTTCTGGGCAATATCGAGTGACATAGTGTCTTCTCCAATGATAGTGCAGGCGATGGGCAATGGGCTATAGGCTATAGCGTGGAAGCCGCATTCTTCTTACCCATTGCCTATTTGAGTGGCGGCACTTCCCGCTTCCTGGGCGCCGCGTAATTCACGAGATAATCGAACAGGCGGATCAAGCGGCTGTCCTGGCGCTTCTGATCGACCCAGTGACCGATCAGGCCGATGGTGCGCGCAAGGATGAAGAAGCCGTTCAAGCTTTCGACCGGGAACCCGAGATCGACGAGCACCGCGGCCATCGTCCCGTCCACGTTGAGGATCAAGTTGTCCTTCTTCGCAGCCGTCACCTTCTCCACTTCAAGCGCGAAGTCGAGGCACGGCGTTTTGATGCTCAGGCTCTTGACGTATCCTACGAGCTCCTTCACCCGCTTGTCCGGGTTGCGCAGACTCTTTACTCGGTGACCGATGCCGGGCACCGGCCCCACGTTCTGTTTCATGTAGGCCAGAAACTCATCGACCGACATCTTGTTGTCGACTGCATACTTGAACCAGCGTCCCGCATCCGTCACCGCGCCGCCGAACCGGGGGCCGATCATGATCAAGCCCGCCGCCACCGCTTGGGACATCCCGATCCCGGCGCAGGCCGCCAGAATCGTCGCAAAGGCTCCGCTGACGCACGGTCCGTGGTCCGCCGACAGCATGAGGATGCGCTTGATGATTTCCGCCTCTTGCTTCGAGATGAGTCGTTTGTCCCACAACAACCCGATGACGTGAGGAATCTCGTAGCCTTTGTTGATGAGTTCCGAGGCGGGATAGCCGTCGTAGCACGGCTCGTCGCCGCGGTCGTCGCTGATGGTGGTGCGGATCAGCGGCGTCACCACAACTTCGTCCGATTTCATGGCCTCTTCGACCGGCTTCGGGAGTTTCGGTAGGACCGCCGGCTCGACGATTTCCTTGACCTGACCCGACTTCAGCAGTTCTTGATGGGTGTCCTTGATGGCAGGGCCCAAGGCTCCGAAGGTCGGCGGCACGATGGCACCGGCTTTCTTCAACGCCTCGGACTTCGAACGGGCCGAGCCTTCCCCCTTCATCCCTTCCTTCGCGCCGGCATGGCCGAATTTCATGCCCTTCGGCAAACTCTCTTGGCAGAATCCCGACACGACCGCGATCAGCTTGATCCGCCGCTTCTTCGCTCCGTACCACTCAGCCGCGCGCTCTTCGAGATCGCCGCCCATTTCGCCGACGATCACGACGGCCTTGGTCTGAGGGTCCTCCTCGAACATTTCGAGGTAGGACACGTAGTCGGTTCCGGGATACGCATCGCCGCCGATGCCGATCGCGGTGGTGATCCCGTCGGCAAACTGCGAGCAGATCCACATGATCTCATTCGAGAGCCCCCCGGATTTGGTGATGACGCCGAACGAGCCTTCGCGATAGAGCTTGGAGAGCACCAGATTGTCGAACGCGCCCCCGATCACGCCGAGCCTGCACGAGCCGGCCGAAATGATGCCAATGGACGAGGGGCCGTTGAAGATTTTGCCGAGCTTCCGCGCATGGGCGCCGAGCAGCTTCGCATCTTTTTCCGGTACGCCTTCGGTGATCATCGACACGAGGTTGATGTGCGGATCGTCGAGCGCTTCCATGCCCGCCTTCATCGCGCGGTCGGCGCCGATGTATACAAGGCTGGTGTTGATCTGGGGATGGTTCTTCGTCGCCTCCGCGACCGACTTGTAGATGGGGACGGCGAGGAGCCCGCTGCCGTACGGAATCTCGTTGGTCTTCCCGGTGTCCGGCGGATAGACGAACGCCTCGACGTTCAGGGGTCTCTTGATCAGGTAGCAGAACTCAGCCATACGGCGGGCGGCGTTGACGCCCGCTGCGCCACCCTGAATCACCACGCGAGTGTCTTTGTTCGCAACGATACTCATCGGGATCTCCCGTTTGGCAGAATTTGGTGATGTATTGATTTGGTGATCTGGTGATTTGAAGATCTGTCAAATCACGAAATCGTAAAATCACCAAATCGTCACTTCTCTTGGAGTGCCTTGTCGACGATATCCGTCAACGGCGTGTAGCGGTCGAAGACCTGAATGTCGAATCCTTCTTCCCTGAGCGCGCGCATCGCATCAAGCCCTTCCTTCTCGCGTGGGCCGCCGCGGCGCACCCAAATCTTGACGCCGTTCAGCTTCCCTTCCTCCTTGGCTTTGCGGAACCCGTTGATGATGCCGCCGAAGGTCTTCTTCACGTCCGTGAAATTCGCGATGGCGCCGCCGACGATGATGTTCTTGATCCCTGGCAACGAACAGACCTTCTCGGTCAGCACCTCGACCGCCCAGTCGGGAGGATCGCCGGAATACTCGGCATAGTTCGCCAGCTTGCCCCCGCGCGCAACCACCGCATCCGAGTAGTAGACACTGGCGCCACCGCCGGCCGGCAACATGGCCGTGTCTCCGCCGGGGATCTCGATAAACTTCACAGACCCCTTGATCTTGGAATCGACCGCCATGACTTCGAGCTCATTTTTCGAATACGCGCGACCGAACTCCGCCGCAAAGGCAAAGTTCCAATCAGGATGGCGGAACTTGGCGTCGGCGTCGAGCAACGTCACCGCATCCAGCGCCACCAACTCCCCGTCGCTCGCGCGCACGACGACCGGGTTCACTTCCAGGTACTGGGCGTCTTCGTTGTCGAAACAGGCGAACATCTTGCCGGAAAAGTCGGCTACCTTCTTAGCGAGCGGGCCGGAAAAGCCTGCGTC
The DNA here is from genome assembly GCA_037446055.1 of Nitrospiraceae bacterium. Taxonomy (GTDB): domain Bacteria; phylum Nitrospirota; class Nitrospiria; order Nitrospirales; family Nitrospiraceae; genus JBBIJI01. Next base: position 35,294 of record JBBIJI010000001.1, on the reverse strand, counting down.
CTTTGCGAGCTTCTCCAATCCCTCCGGTGTCGGGCTCTGGCCGACATCGAGCGCGAGCCGTTTGACCCGATCCCAATTGGACTCGACTTCGATCCCACCGCAGTTCGCGACGAGGATTTCCGCCCCTTCGCGAGTCGATTTGACGGCGCAATAGTACTCGTCCTTGTGGGGAATCATTTCAGACACAATGACTTGCGAGACGGTGATGCTGCCGACCTGACGTCCGAGCATGTCCTTGGTTGCCGTCTCGGCACCCTTGAAATCCAGATCAACTTTCACCAACCCGAGTTTGAACCGCGACCCTAAGGCTTCGTGGGCCTTCGCCACCAGCTTGGATTTCTTCAGCCAATCATTGGCTTGGCCGAGCTTGGTCAGTTCATTAACCGAGGTGACGACGACATAATTGGGAACGTTGATGCCCCATTTCTTCATCAGTCCCATACCAGGACCTTCAAGCACCTTGGCCATGCAGTCTCTCCTTCAACAGCTCTCGATGATTTGCCTGCGGCAAGAAGGCCAGAGTGTAGCGGAAACGAGGGGAATGACTCAATATGCCAGATGCCCTACAGACAGGGCACAATAGACCTATGACTCCCATGGCACGGCCGTGATCCTAACCGGTTGAAAATGAACGGTCTCAAGGAGTTCGCTCCCTCCAGAACGGCAGCTCACTGGAAGGAATTCTATCGAGTCTGGCAGGAGCCGCAATAATACGAGCTTCGCTCGCCGCGGAGGCGGCTGATGGTTCTTCCGCAGCGATTCGGGCAAGGCTGACCCTGCTTCCCATACACGAGATGGTGCTGCTTGTAGTGGCCTGCTGTTCCATCGGGAGCCAAGAAATCCCTCATGCTGGATCCACCGCAGGCAATCGCATGGCGAAGGACCTGTTGCATGGTCTCGTGGAGTCGCTCAATGGTGGATCGACGCAGTCGGCTGGCAATTCTGAACGGATGGAGCCTGGCGCGAAACAGAATCTCATTCGCATAAATGTTGCCGATTCCCGCGATGATTTGCTGCTGCAAGAGCAGCGCCTTCAGACGACTTCGCCGACCCTTGACCACCTCGACGAACTCTTCCCGCGGCACGGTTAAGGCGTCGCACCCGAACCGGCGGACCGTAAAGCGGCGCAATCCCTCCGCATCGAAGAGATACAGCCGGCCGAAGCGTCGCGGGTTCCAATAGCGCAATTGCGATTCCAGCGCCCCTTGTAAATCGATCTCGACATGGACGTGCTGGGGGAGCCTCACGGGGACGGACTTGAAAAGCAGCAGGCCGGTCATGCCCAGTTCCGCCACGAGGAATCGCGTCTCCGCCCCTTTGGTACACGCCAAGACCACGCTCTTCCCCTGGCGGGTCACACCGGAAATTCGGCTGTCTCGGTACCACGGCAACGTGGGGTAGCCTTCTCGGAAAATATCCCGTCGGTGTACCGTCCAGTCTACGATCGATGCGTCCAGGATGCGGGCTCGCAACTGTCGGGCGGCGACTTCGGCTTCAGGAAGCTCCGGCATGGGGCGATTTCCTGTTCAGATGAGGCGGCGACCAGGTGAACCACCAGGGGGGTCCCTCCGTCCCACAGACTCTTGTGGTCATTACGCCACGGGGAGCAATGAAAGGCAAGCGCGGGACAACCGATAGATCCAGGAGAGCCACGGATTGGTGAAGCGAAAGCAGTCCTGAAGGAGAGACAAGAGGGGCTTGCGATCAGGCGCAGCGTGAAGCCGGCTTTCCTTGATGACCGCCGTCGGTGACTTTCTGCGTCGCGCGCCGGCGTCGTTCCCACATGACCTTTTGGATCGCAACCCGCAAGGTCGGCAGCGGAACCGCGCCCGGACGCCGAGAAAGGGCCAATCCGGCCGCCTCGTCATACGCCATGCCCTGGACACAGCAGAGATAGGCAATCACCACGGAGACGGATCGGCTCATGCCGGCCCGGCAACACACCATGACGCGATTGGCCGGGACATGTTCTTCAAGCCAGTCCACCGCCTTTGTGAGGTCCGGTACCGGGGGAGGCCCGTATTCCTTCAAAGGAATCTTGGCGTAGGTGATCCACGAGGGAGGCGTGACATCATGCTCTTCAGCGACTAAGAGCAACGCGCTGATGGTCGGCGACGGCTCTTCCGCGTCATGGATATTGCCGACCAAGAGCGTGTCGGTAATGGCGTGCATGAAGCCATTAGTATCTCAGGAGCCGGGGCTGGTCAAGCATTACCCGGATCGGGTACAGGCAAGGACTCAAGTCCGGTGGGAGCCCGCAATACTCTATCGAATTCACCTCTCCGAGTACTGCGGTTGCGGATGCCCTTCCGCGCCTTATATACTTCCCCGCACCTATGGCCCAGCTCGCGATTGAAGAGATCGAGAAACGTTTGACGACCGTCCGTTGTGCCATCTGCAAGGGAAGCACATTCGGAATCGACCGCCGGACCCTCCAGCCTGATGGGGAGTGTCGCGGCGTTTGCCTCAAGTGCCGCTACACGTTCCCCGTGCACACGGACATGGAGTTCTATCTGAGGACACAGCCGGACGTGCCCTATCGACTCAAAGAGATTTCCTGTCCCTCCTGCGAGCACCGCGGCGTGAGCCTCGATTTTCGGATCGTCATGTCAGTTCGGGAAGCCATTTACTTCGTGACCTGCTCGGCCTGCAAGATCCAATTTCCAGAACACTCTTCGCTCGAGGCCTTCGAATAGTTCCGTGCCTTTGTAGTTTCCTGTATACTTCTAGCCGTGAGCAACCACGCAAAGCCCCCCCGAAAGCCTGACCCTTTGGCATCCCCGCCAGAGGACAAACCCAAGGTCCGCAAAGAGATCCCCTTGGTCTCCATCCCCAATGATCGCGACCTGATCGCGGAAGAAATGGAAGAGCTGTTCGACGAGGATCGCGTTACCCACAAGCACGGCAGCTCCGAGCCGGAAGCGGATTGATTCCGAAGCTCTCAGCGATCAGCCGTCAGCCTTCAGCTTTTCTCTAGAAAAGCCTTTCCGCCCGTCTCAACCCCTGGACAAAGTGGGTCCTGTCGCCGATCTTCTGCTATCCGTTCCTCCAAATGAAACACAGAAGTCGGTGTGGGGTGTCCACTCGCCCCACGCCTCACGCGGACTTCAGTGATCAGACGCTGGTTTCCAGCCCTGAATCTGCAATCCCTGCCGAATAGCTCGCTTTGCGTTCTCGCGACGAGCCCGGTTGCCCTCGCGTTTGGCGTCGGCCTTGCGCCCCCAATAGGCACCGGATCCTCTCTTGGGTCCATCGTGTTCCCTCTTCTTAGCTCTTCCTGCCATGATTCATTCCGCGCTTAACTTTCACTCCTTCGTCCCGAAAGATGAGCTCCTCGGGACGAGGCAGGAAATCAGGAACGACTCTGAGGTCTCCGAGGGGTTCGTCCGTGTATTGTGTTGTCTTGCTCATGGAGCGGAAGCGGTGAGGTTCACGCTTTGACGGCAGAAACTGAAAAACGTTGTTAGCGTGAAGCCAGCTCGCGAGCGTGCGTGATCTCCCGTTTACCAACCGGACGCACCTGGGACGCTTCCAGTGTGACCACGGCAGCGGTCTTCCCTTCCAAGGTGGTAAATTCCACCTCGTAGGCCTGACCGTCACGATAGATATGTACAACCGTGCCTACGTCTCCGGCAACAAGACCTTCGGACGGCACATTTGCGGCCAATACCACTCGATCATGTTCCTTAATCATCGTCACGACTCCTGTTCTCGCGGATACGCAGTCACCAAGCGCGGTGTATCGCCGCCAGCATCCACGATCCAGACGGTTCGTACCAGAGCAGTCTGACCGCTCGGCGTCCGGAGCACACCGTCCACAATATACTTCTCCCCGTGCAAGGAAGTCATGCTTTTTATCACAGGGTTCTCGCGCGCCACTTGCCTCAACGCCTCAGCCAGCACTTGCCAGGCTTCACGGCGGAAGCCCTTCGCAGCAAAGAACTCCGCCTTGCCGTACCCGTCCGGATGAGTCTCGCCGAGCAGGTAATCCCTCACTTTCTCACGCTCGACGATAACCCGATCTTTTTTGGGCAGATTCATTCAGATCCCGCAGGTTCAATTGCTCGTACGACCGTGGCTTTCTTACCGGAATGACTTATGCGGGTCAATTTCGAGGCGGGTTGACAAACCAGTGGGTCAGCGGAATGTGGCCTTTGTCGGAATCAGAAATATGGGAACGGCCCGTCCTTGATCCACATCCCGAGCGGGGACAGGTCTATCAGCAATCTGTCCCCGCCGGACTCTCCCCTCTTTCGAGCGGCGGGGCTGATCCCCAAGTGCCCGCGTCCACCGAGCACTGAGATAAATAAATGACCCTTCCGAGCTTGCTGGTCTGTTCCCTTTCTGGGGCTGGTGCCCGCGTTGGCTCTACTGCGGCCGTCGAGGGAGCACCGCCCTAAAGTTGCAGATTTGATGAACCGAGGGTGCGGCCTCCGGGAGCAAAGAGCCATTGCGGGTGCCAGTCCACCAATCTCTTGTGTGCGCGGTGCGCGAGCACGAGGGATTAGCCCTGCCAGCCCTCTATCAGCCAACTTCAAATCGACCGGACCATGTCAACCGATGCGGATGATGGAATCCGCCCGACCGTCGCTTCCCGCCCTCTGCGCCGCCCGCGCACAATCTCATCGATCCTGACGATCGCCCCACGATGCCAATCGTCCACCGCCGCGTTGGCTGCCGACCGCTCGCGATCCAGCCGTCCTACCTCCGGTCGTCCTCCCTCATGGCACAACCAGGCGCGCTTCTCGCCCTTCATCACCCGTAACTCGCTCACGATGCGATACAAACCCGGCTCGCGGGGAACCAGGGTCTTCCCGTCCTTGCGGAGAATCAGATAGGAGAACTTGAGCGCATCCTTGATGAACCCGACCTCCCGATCTACCAGATTGACTATGGTCGGTGGTTGCCAAGGCCGCTCTTCGTGACACCAGTCCTGTTCTTTGACCAAAGCGGGGCACGGCTGTTCATGGAGGCAGGGGCTGTAGACCGTCCATCGGCCCTCCTTAAGCACACGGTCGCGGACAAAATGCAACGCTCTCGCGGCAAAACGGGAAGCCGGTTCCACCAAGATGAACGTGCCACAGCGATCGAGGAGATCGAGAAGTTGTTTCACCAGGCCCACTCGACGCTCAGTCGCAGCGGCATCCCTGACGAACAACTCGCTCAAGCAGTTGGCCATGATGATGAGGTCGAAGGGCTGATCCTGCCAGGTCAGCGGAAGAACCCGCATACCTTGAACCCGCTCAAGGTCGACTGGCTCGGTCACGAGCCTGGCGTTGATTCCCGAGAGCCGCGGGACAAGCCCCTGCCAGAGTTGCTCGCACAGAGCCAAGGCGGTCTTCGAACGATCAACAGCGACGCAGTGGAGGGACGAAGGCTGCCGCCTGGAGAACCAGTCCACCACCGCCATGACACCGGTTCCAGGACCACTCCCGATATCCAGAACGCGGAAGGTCTCTCGATCTCGGTCGGTGCTGATCAGGTCCCGGCCGACTTCATCCAAGAGCGTCTGAACCTTGGCGAGATTCACGGGGAAGTAGTATTGGAGATAGGCGGCGCGAAGCTGGGTATCCTCCAAGTAGGCCGAAGGGGTCCCATTGCCTCCACGCGTAAACCGCTCGGAGAGCGCAAGCACTCCTTCGACGACCGTGCGGGATGGAACCGAGCCTTCTTTCGGAATACCCGACACGTCACAGATGGCTTGGAGCAGCGGATCCGAGAGCACACGAGAGAGCGGCACGGCTACAATTGACCCCCTGAAAGGTCCTGCGGTATCTTAGCTGACGAGAGGAGAGCCACCATGACCGATGCCATCTTACAGGCCTATCGAGACGTTGAAAAGGCGATGGAGCGCTACACCCAGGTGCTCGAAGAGTACGTGGCCTCCCTACGATCGTCAGAAGCCTCGGATCCCACCAGGCTCGAACGCATGACCCACGGCGCCAAGGCGATGCGGGACAGCAGTATGATCTATCTGTCCTACGCGAAGTTCATTGCCCATGGCATGCCGGAGAGCGAAGACCTCGTTCAGGAAGACCTGCAAGGCTGAAGCATCGCCGAAGCCGTCCGCGTCAGCTTCCCGTTCTTTGCTGCTCACAGCGAAGAGGTCCTCGTTGAGAAAAAACGACAAGGGCCCGATCCCTGGAGGGATCGGGCCCTTGGTGCTTCAGCCTCTGCTTCCTTCAAATCCTCAAATGCTCCGCATGAAGTGGGCGACGGCTTCCGGATCCACCTCGGTCCCCATGACCTGGGACATCGCGACATTCGTCGATTTCTTGCCGGTCAAGCCGGATTCCACTTCATCTACAATTAACTCCACCGGCATCGACTGTCCGCCATAGACGCGTGGCCCGCCGATGATCTTGGCCTTGGAGTAACCGTAGATTGCAGTGGCCACTTCCTTCGCCAGCCAGCCCACGTAATTAAACTCGGGGACGACGATGAGCTTGACGTTCGCACAGAGTTGACGCAGCTCCCGCGTGGGGAACGGGCGAAGAGATCGGATCTTGATCAGCCCGACCTTGATCCCCTTGTCCTTGCAGAGCCGAACCGCTTCGCGAGACTGGGCTGCCGCACTGCCGGAAGCGATGATCACCGCGTCCGCGTTCTCCATGTTTTCAGCGGTGCAGAGCCCGCCCATGTATTTATTGATGTACTTCCGGGAACGCTCCACGGCGGCCCACACTTCCTGTTGCCAGACAGCGTGGATGTTGTAGGCCATGAAATTCGACTTCTGCACGGGGGCGTCCCGCGATAGACGCGCCGGGGGATTCTCGGCGTCCAGCACGGGAACGGCGCCACGCCACGCTTCGCGCGGGGGCAGTTTGATACCGCGCTCTTGCATGTGGACGTAGCCGCGGGCATGTGTGACGAAGAACCCGTCGCAGGCGACGCCGACCGGCAAGGTCACGTCGTTCTTCTCGCTGATGACGAACCCCTTCATGATGAAATCGAACACATCCTGTTGGTTCTCGGCGTGGAGGACGATCATGCCGCAATTCAGGAGATAGGCAATCTCGATGTTGTCCGGCTGAATCGCCAGCGGCGCGTTGACCACGCGGCAGGTAAAGAAGGCTACCGCCGGCAGCCGGTGTCCCGGCCAAGATGTGATGCCTTCCATCCCACGCAGCGTTCCCGGCCCGGCCGTGGCGGTAAAACAGCGCACACCCGCACGCGACCCGCCGGCGATGGCCGCCATCACGCCGACCTCTTCTTCGCCGCGATAGTACTCCTTCACATAGCCTTCCCCGTAGAGCACACCTACGAGCTGCATCGTTTCGCTCTGCGGCGTTATCGGATAGGCGATCGCCAGGTCCACGTTCGAACGGCGGACCGCCTCCTTGGCGGCCTCGCTGCCGGTGATGAATTCCTTCGTCCGCGGGGCTTCCAGGAACATGTATTCCGGGGTTACGACCCGTTGTTTCTTGGCCTCCGCGTGCGGGTCTTTCTTACCGTCTAACTTCGGAGCCGCCACGCTGGTGATCGGATCACCTTGGGGATTGGTCTTTTGTTGGGCTTCCAGCGCTTCACTCATAATGGAACCTCTCTACTTTTCAGCTACTAGCTGGCAGCTAGTAGCTGAAAGCGATGATTCAGGGTTTCCCTCTTCCGGCTGTCTGCTACTCGCTGCCGGCTGCTCGCTTCTGTCAGGCTTCGCGCTGCATCTTCTCGGCGGTGTGGCCGAAGAGAGCGGCGGTGCCGCTACCGACCGGAGAGGGCGCAAATGCCAATGGGTTCGTGTGAGTCTTCCCGCCGTGGACTTTGGATTGGGTCCCCGTGAAGCGAACGTTCTCGCCGTTCGCGGGCAGCTTGATCCCCAACTCCTCACGCACCTTCTTGAAAATCCTGGCTGTTTTGCGGAGCTTTTCCGTATCGGCATCACGGATCGTCAGCATGGCATCTTCATGCCCCTGCTCGGCACAGATAGCCATCGTGCAGCAGTTCGTGCCGGCCCGAATCATTTTCAGTGTCAGATTGGCGTAATGGCAGTGGACCCCCACGAAGATGCAGGCCTCGATCTTGTTTCCCCAGATGGTGAGATTAGGATGGTTCGGATTGATGACTTCCTCAGGATCGATCTTCGGATACTTGGGCCGGTAGTCCGGCATCGGAATAATCATCACGTCCGGAATTTCAGCGGCAATCTCCAGGACGGCATGGGCTTTTTCTACCGCGTGCTGGTTCCAAGCCCACAGGATCAAAGGACCGGGGAATATGGTCGCGTTGGGGCTCGTCAGCATCTTACGAGCCATCTCTTCAATGACCTTATCTTCGTTGGGTTCCAACAGGCCGTAGTAAAGACCTTCGCCGGGCTCCGGCAGGGACACGCCTAACTGGGCCGCCGAGGGAGGATGAAAGCCTGCGGGACCAGGAACAATGATGCGCTCTCTCGTATCTTGTGTCGCCACTCCCTGGTCTCTCCTCTTGTGCTACCCGACTACCGGGCTGGCCAGGACGGCCGTGGTGGATTTTTCGCCGTAGGTGATGTTGTCCGTGAGCGCGGCTTTCGGCAACTGATCGATCATGATCATCTTGATGGCGTGGTTCTTGGCCATGTTGTCACACACCCAGACACATTGCGCGCAGCCTTTGCAGCGGTCTACGGCGACATAGGCAGACCCGTACTTGTACCCCTTGTCCCTCCCCAGCTCGTCGCTGTAGAGGATGGTGTTGGCCTCCGGACAGTATTGGGTGCAGAGCTTACAACTCTTTGACGCGCAGATGTCGACGTTGATGTCGGCTACCAGATACATGGAGGCTCCTTCCTGTCACGCCTACGCCGTCGCTGCCGCCGCCACCGGCTCTTCCGCGCGTTTGACGGATGAGGCGCTCCAGCCGTTGTCCACCGCATAATTCCATCCGGCGCGTATGACGGCGACGTTCTTTTCGATCAGCTCCTGTTTCTTCTTGAACTTTCGCTCGACCACACTGTCCAGCGCCGCGGTTCCACCCGAGACGACGAAACCCTTGCCGAGGAAGCGATCCTTCACCGCCTGGGCCAATGCATCGATGGTGGTCAGCCCCGTAATCGCTCCGATGGCCCCCATGAGCGCCATGTTGGTCGCGAGGTCCATTCCGGATACTTCCAGCGAGATCTTCGTGGCCGGTAGATAATAGAGCTTCGCTCGACGCTCTTCGAGCTCACGCTGGTGATCCTTCTGGAGTTTCATCGGTCCGTCATGATTAATCAGGGCAATGCCGTCATCTTTCAGCCCGAAGTAGAAGGGCATCGTATAAGATTTGCCGTGCGTGATGACCTGGGGGTGAAAGATGATGATGATATGAGGGAAGGTGATCTCTCCGATCTCATAGATCGGTTCGTCGGAGACCCGGACGTAGCTCTCGACGGGGGCCATACGTTTCTCCGACCCATAGAAGGGCACGATGGTGCTTTCGCCCCCGGCGTTGATGACGGCGGTGCTGAGGATGTGCGAGCCTGTGACGACTCCCTGCCCTCCGACGCCCGCCATCCGTATGTTGAATCGTTTTGCCATCGTCGCGTCTCCTTCTTTCCTGCTGCTCGGTCCTGAGGCCGACCCTTTTCGGCTTCAGCCTTGGGGAATCTCTGTCTTCGCGGCCGCCTTCTGAGCAAACTCCTTGTAGCCATATCGATCGGTCAAATACTGCTTGGCGTCGTCGGTGATGTACTCGGAGAACTGATAGCGATCATTCTCGACATTCTTGGCATCTTCCATCACCTTGTCGGTCGGAATCGCGTACTCGATGTTGCAGGATGTGTAGGCCTGGATATAGGAGGGCCCGACTTCTCTGGCGATCAAGACCGCTTTCTTGATGACGCTTTCGACACGGCGCGGGTTGTTCGGCACGACGGTCGCCACGTAGGCACAGCCGGCCACCTTCGCCATGGAGACCATGTCCATCTTCTCGAACTTCTTGCCGAGCGGGGCCATCTTGAGAACAGCACCCCGGTTGGTCATGCCGCTCTCCTGGCCGCCCGTGTTGCCGTAGACTTCGTTGTCCAACATGATCGTCGTGAATTTCTCTTTACGAAACCAGGAGTGGAGCACCTGCGCGAATCCGATGTCGGCCGTGCCTCCATCCCCGGCCATCACAACGACATCCTTTGGCTTGTCGCCGAACCGTAACCGAAGCCCGCGAGACAATCCGCTGGCCACTGCATTCTGGTCTCCGTAGTTGCCGTACACAAAGGGAATCGCTGCCTGCGAAATCGAGAGCCGTCCGCATCCTGCAGTGCCGACGGTGATAGTATCCTCGGGATTGGGGAACGAGACCATGGCCAGGCGAATAAATAAGGTCATCGCGCAGCCGGCACACATCGGATGCTCTTCGAGGATTTCTTTGAAGCTGCCCATCTGGGAGACGGTGACTTTTTTCCCGAAGGGACCGTGTTCCACCAGGTCCCGATATTCCTTGGGCATGAATTTTTCAAATCCGCTGGAAAATTTTACATATTCCAGGCTCATCGTACCCTCCCTCTATCAGCTGCCGACTTGAGATTGTCAGGCGCTAAGTTTCAGCACGGATGACTGAGTCTGCAACCCAGATCACTCTAACTCACTTCACCCACATAGATCTGAATCTCAGCTCGTCAGAACCATCGCGCAGTGTAACAAAGGCCGAGAAAAACTGTCAATTTGATAAGACCGGCAGAACCCGCTGTCCTTATTGAACAAATCGAAGTCTATACTCGTCCCCGGGGCAACGCAAGGTTGCAGAAGTCCCACCGTTTCCGAAAGAAGGCCTACCCCAGCAGATATGAGATAGGCCCTTCGACCTACCGAGGGGCCTTCGATCATGACCGAGCGCAGTTCGCTCTGACCAACCGTACCAACTGATTGCTGATTCACGGAAAAGTGATTAGACTAGTGCCATGCCGCTCAGAGTGCTTATACCCGGGGAAGACGAAGGGGCTCAGCATGTCGGTGGGGTCCATAAGCGGCCCCCGATCCCGGATGGAGGCCCGAAAGCGGAGTGTCCCAAGTTCATGACCCACGGTCCTTGTGGGGGTGTACGGAAGGGAGGCTATTGTGAGGTCTATCCGGAAATGCCCTGCCCCTGGGTCACGCTCTACAATCAACTCGAGCAGTTCGGCCAGCTCGATTGGATGAAACAAGTGTGACTTACGACAAAGTAGGATCTGGTGAGGTACGATTTCGTGAAGTATTGATCCGGGAAAAACTTCGGCAAATCACCAGATCACCAAATCATATTTCGGAGCGCGAGGGAGTGAGGCGTGAGGCGTAAGGAGCAAAAGAATCGGACGACGCGGCTCGGATACAACGAACGTCACGCGAAGAGCGGCATCTCAGCCCCGCTTCCAGACATTGAAACATTCCCGAACCAATATAAAGGCTACGAAATCACGATCGAGATCCCGGAGTACACCGCCATCTGCCCCAAAACGAGGCTGCCTGATTTCGGTACCATTCGCCTCCACTACATGCCCGATAAGGAATGCCTCGAGCTCAAATCGTTGAAACTCTACATCCATGCCTACCGTAACCTCGGCATCTTCTACGAAAATGCCGTGAACCGGATTCTGCAGGATGTCGTCAGTGCGTGCCGACCGGTCTGGGCGAAGGTCATCGGAGAGTTCGCGGCTCGCGGAGGTTTGCGGAGCACGATCGAAGCCAGGTACCCCTGATCCAGAGCCAACCCCTGCGCGCTTTCCGGCTTTCTTTTGACAGACCCTCCCGCTCTTCCTAGACTGAACCGCGAGCAGGATCGTACAGCCCTCACCCGATCCTCGCACAGGGAGATGCCCGATGAGATTCCTGATGGTGATCGTTCTGGCAGCCGCTGGGGCTGCCTGGTGGTTTTGGGGGCGGACACTCGAACCGGCCCGCGTGATCCATGCTCATCTCGAGGCCATCAGCCAGCACGACTACCAGAAAGCCTATTCCTACTTTTCCGAAAGCGCCAAGAGCGCCATGCCATTGGACAAGTTCACGGAAGCCGTGCAGGCCAACCGGATACTCGACGGGAACTACACCGCCGACTTCCTTGACCGGAAACTCGAAAACAATGTGGCGACGTTTACCGGAACGGTTCGCGCGCTCGGCAGTCGGACGACCCCTGTGACATATGTGGTCGTCAAAGAAAGTGACCGCTGGGTCATCCAAGAAGCCAAGTTTTAGCCTCTTTTTTCCGTGTTCATCCTCGGCTGATCCCTTGTATCCTCACACGACCCGCGTTACCTTCGTCCCCCAGCATCATTGAACAGCGCACTCCCATGCCCACCTATGCCATCGGCGACATACAAGGGTGCTTCGCACCGCTGAAGGCATTGCTCGACCGCATCCACTTCGATCCGGCACGGGATCGCTTATGGCTCGTCGGCGACTTGGTGAACCGAGGCCGCGAATCGTTACAGGTCTTACGCTACGTCAAGCAACTTGGGCCCTCTGCTGTAACGGTGCTGGGGAACCACGATCTCTACCTGCTCGCTGCGTGGGCCGGTATCGTCGCACTGCGCCCAACGGACACGATTCAAGACATCCTCGACGCTTCGGATCGCGAGGAGTTGCTCGACTGGCTGAGCCAAAGACCGCTTTTGTTTCGAGAAGGGCCCCATGTCTTGGTCCATGCGGGCTTGCTGCCTCAATGGTCCATGGCTGATGCTGAAACCTTGGCCCGCCAGGCGGAAGGCTACCTACAGGGTCCCGAGAGAAAGACCTTTCTGCGACTTGTGTTCGAGACAAGAGGGATTCAGTGGTCGGAGGGATTGACGGGGGCCACTCGTGCCGTGGCTGCACTCAAGGTGTTCACCAGACTCAGAGTCTGCAAAGAAGACGGTACCATGGACACAACCTTTACCGGCCCGCCGGGGCTGGCACCGCTGGGCTATCATCCGTGGTTTCACTTTTCCGACCGTCGCCACGCCGAAGCCACCATCGTGTGCGGCCATTGGGCCGCCCTCGGTTTGCAGATTGAACCAAACTTGCTGGCGATCGACAGCGGGTGCGTGTGGGGCAAGGCCCTGACAGCGGTTAGGTTGGAGGACCGACGGGTCTTTCAGGTCGTCTGCCCCGGGCACGCCAGACAGGTCTAGTTCCTCCTCAGAACTAGACCCCCGCGACCAGGCGCCACGTCGGCACCTCTTCGCCGAGTCCGAAGGAAAGCTCTTTCGGAACCTCTTCCGGATTCACGTAGGTCCCGAAGAGCCGATCCCACACGGTGAAGAGCGCGGCCAGGTTCGCCATGTAATGGGCGGGCTGGTCGCTGTGATGGATGTGGTGATACCGGGGCGTCACGACAAACCACTCCAACCAGTTGGATCGCCACGTGACATTCAGGTGCATCCAGTCGTTCTGAATGATGTGACCCGCTGCGATCCCCACCGTCATCCACCAGGGCGAGAGATCGAGGAATGAATAGGCAAAGAGATAGGGAAGGTTCACGAGGACTTGTTGCGGGATCGTCGCCCGAACGCCCATCAACCAGTACATATATTTCGGAGCATGGTGCCACTTGTGAATGCGCCATACGTGCTTGGTATGCATAAACCAATGAATCCAGTAATGACCGAAATCGGCGATGAGCAGATAACAGCAGACCCGCAGGCCCAGCGGCATCGCGAGAATGGCCTCGGGAAGATGGGGACGGACGGCGATGTGCTGATCGATCCAGTTCGCTGCAGGAAACACGAGGAATTGGTAGGCGACGAATGCGCCTAAATCATTCAGGATGACCTTGCGGTAAATCACCTTTCGGGCCGGCCGAAGAATCTCGACGGTGGTGAGGACGATCAACCGAACAAGGAAGAGCAACGGAAAAAACAGATTGTTTTCTCCGATGAAATGCCGAAACTCTCTACTGAACAACCATTCCACGAGGCGTCATGAGCGCAAGGCGCTCACCCTGCTCGATGACTAGCGGTAGCTTTCAGACTCGCCGGGGAATTTCCCCTGCTCGACTTCCTCTTTGTATCGCCGCAGAGCCTGAAGCGCGTCGGCCTTGAGGTGGGCATAGGGCTTCACAAACTTCGGCGTGAAGTCGTCGAAGAGGCCGAGGAGATCGTAGAGCACGAGGACCTGCCCGTCGCAATGCGGACCGGCGCCGATGCCGATCGTCGGGATAGTGAGAGACTCCGTGACGCGGCGTGCCAGCTCAGCCGGCACTGCTTCCAGTACGAGGGCGAACGCGCCGGCCGCTTCCAGCGCCTTCGCTTCCGCCAGTAAGGCATCCGCGCTCTCCTTGGTCTTTCCCTGTACCTTGTAGCCCCCGTATTGATGAACGAACTGCGGCGTCATCCCGAGATGTCCCATGACCGGAATGCCGAATTTAGTCATGGCCTCGACACGGTCCAGGACGGCGCGGCCGCCCTCCAGCTTCACCGCCGCCGCCCCGACCTTGAGAAAGCGGCCGGCGTTCCTCACGGCGTCAACGATACTCGTCTGGTAGGACAGAAACGGCATGTCGCCGACGACGAGCGCCCGCTGCGCCGCCCCCGCCACGAGCCTCGTGTGATACAGCATGTCCTCCATCGTGACCGAAAGCGTGTCCTTCTTGCCCTGGACGACCACACCGAGCGAATCTCCTACAAGAATGGTTTCGATTCCGGCCTGCTCCGCGATCCGCGTGAAGAGCGCGTCGTAGGCCGTAACGACGACCAGCTTTTTCCCGTCGCGTTTCTGTTTCTGAAACTCCGGGATGGTCATCACACCAGCTCCGCCTTCGTGAGAATTTCGGGGATGCGGTCCGTGGCTTTGATCGCCATGATGTGCACGCCATCACAATAGCCCTGCACGGCCTTGATCGTCCGCACCGCGATGGCCACGCCCACATCCAGCGCGTGTTTGTCCCCGGCAGCCCGCAACTCGTCGATCATCTCCTGAGGCACGGAGACACCCGGGATGTTGGCATTCATGAACTCCGCCATCTTCGCGCTGCGCAAGAGGAGAATACCGGCCAACACCTTGACCTTGAACTGCCGGACCGCGGCCATAAACTTCCGAAAGAGTTCAGGTTGATAGACCGCCTGTGTTTGGAAAAAGTGCGCGCCCGCCCGAACCTTCGTCTCAAATTTCAGCAACATGGGGCCGATCGGATCGGCCTCGGGCGTCACGGCCCCGCCGATGGTGAAGTCCGTGGCCCCGTCGAGTTTGTTGCCCGCATAGTCCCTGCCGCGGTTCAACCCGCCGACCAACTGCATGACCTGGACAGAGTCAAGGTCATACACCGGCTTCGCTTCTTTTTGGTCGCCCACCGTCGGATAGTCCCCGGTGAGACATAGTATATTGCGGATGCCGAGGATATGCGCGCCCATGAGATCGGACTGCATCGCAATCCGGTTGCGGTCTCGGCAGGTGAGCTGCATCACCGGATCGTGTCCCATTTCGTAGAGGACCCGGCAGACCGGCAGCGAACCGGCCCGCACGATCGCTGCGGTGTTGTCCGTCACGTTCACCCCGTGCACCCGCCCCAGGAGGCCTTTGGCGCTCTCGACGAGGGCGGAGATGTTCGTCCCCTTCGGAGGATTGTACTCCACCGTGACGGCAAATTGGTTCCGGGCCAACACATCTCTGAGGCGGCGGGGTTCTCGGCTCATTCCACGATCCTCACTTCATCCCGGCTATTCTCTTAGCAGATTCGACGGTATTGTCCAGCAGCATGGCGATTGTCATCGGACCGACGCCGCCCGGGACCGGACTGATCCATGCGGCCTTCTCGCTGACCGGACCAAAGTCCACATCGCCCACGACTTTCCCGTCGGGCAACCGGTTCGTCCCCACATCGATCACTAGCGCACCTTCTCGAACCATGTCGGCGGTGACGAACCTGGCCTTGCCGATCGCCACGAGCAGCAGCTCAGCTTCCCGGCACACCGCCGGCAGGTCCCTGGTCTTGGAATGACAAATGGTCACCGTGGCGTGGCGGTGCAGGAGCATCAGCGCCAGGGGTTTCCCCACGATGTTACTCCGTCCGACGACGACGGCCCGCTTTCCCTCGATCGGCACACCCGTCGACTCGATCATCTTGATGACGCCTTTCGGCGTGCAGGCCTCGAACACCGGGTTGCCTTCCACCAAACGCCCGAGGTTGTACGGATGGAACCCGTCGGCGTCTTTCTGCGGGGACACGGCGTCGAGGATCACTTTGCTGTCGATGTGTTTCGGCAAGGGAAGCTGCACGAGGATGCCGTGGATCTTCGGATCGGCGTTCTTTTTCTCGATCAAGGCCAGCAGCTCGCCCTGGGTGGTGCTCGCCGGCAGCTTGTGGTCGTCGACATAGATACCCGCCGCATCGCAGGCCTTCTGCTTGTTCTTCACGTAAATATGAGAAGCGGGATCATCGCCTACCAAGATCGTGGCCAGTCCCGGCTTCATCCCGGTTTCTGCCAAGAATTCAGCCGATTCCTTCGCCAAGCGATCCCGTATCCGCTGTGCCAATGCCTTGCCGTCAATCAGCCGTGCCGCCACTGATTCCTCCCTGGTTGAACACTCATGTCAAGCCTCCGGTTAGATTGAGGACGGACCATCGAGCCTTGCGATGCATTCATTCTAAGCCTCAACCTTCACCTTCGCAAAAGCAGCGCACCATAGCAGGGCATTTTCGGCAGAGTCAACGCCCTTGGCCCATGAGGGTGAAGCATCAGGGACGTCCAACTCGAAGCGTGGTTCGCGGAACTGACACCCGGGCGCTTTTGCCCGACAATCCCTCCCTACACCTGACGTTTGGCCCCTGACGGCTCATCGTTCCTTGACACCCTCTTCTTGCCTTCGTTACGATGGCTTAGAATCACAACACCTGGCCACCCTTGAAATTATCCCCCCAGCGGTCCCGCTATCGCCGGATTCCATCTGCGTCAGTCCGTCATGCGGCGGCCATCATGTTCGCAAGCCTGGTGGTTCTTCTGCAGACGACGGTCCAGGGAGCGCAAGTGATGGGGCTCCAGTCGCCGCAGAGCTTTGTGGCCGATCCTTCCGGCAAGGTCTATTTCATCTCCAACGTGAACGGCGAGCCGAACGCGCGGGACAACAACGGTTTCATCACGAAGCTGGACGCCGAGGGCAAGATCATCAAGCTCAAATTCATCAGCGGCGGCGAGGATGCCGTGGAACTCCACGCGCCAAAGGGCATGGCGCTGGTAGACCGGATCCTCTACGTAGCGGACCTCGACACCATTCGTGGCTTCGATGCGACCACGGGGAAACCGCTCGTCTCGATCACGATGCCGCCGGCGCTCGGCGCAAGGCCGCGACAACCCATCTCTCTCGTCGATGTCACAGCCGACGGCCATGGCCTGCTCTATGCGACCGATCATGCGGGGAACACAGTCTACCGGATCGACACGACCAAGCAGGGCGCCATCACCGTCCTCCTTCACGACGACCGGCTCGCCGGACCGTCGGGCATCGCCGTCCACCCGAGGAACGGCCACTTGATCGTCGTCAGTTGGGACAAGGGGAAGATCCTTGAGATCTCGCCGGAAGGAAATCTGACCGAGCTGGCCTCGAACGGCTTCTTGTCCTATCGCTTCGAAAATCTGAGCGGCGTCGACTTCGATCGCTGGGGCAACATGTATGTGTCGGACCTCACCAGGGGCAAGATCTGGCGCATGTCGCCGGACAAGCGCTTCCAGGTCATCGCCGAGTACCTTCCGTCGCCGGCCGACATCAGCATCGATCGCGCCAACAACCTGATTCTGGTGCCCTATCAGTACGCCGACGCGGCAGAGGTCAATGGGCTGGAGGCGCCCAGCGGCGCGCGGCCCAAAGGGCAGAAGCGAACGCTGGCGGACTATGGCTTCGTGCCTCCGCCGCCCAAGCCGGAGACCGGCGGAGCAAAGAAATGAGCAAGTGTGTCTATTGCAAGGAGCGCAAGGGCAAGCGCCCTTGCCCGGCCCTGAGCGGCTTGATCTGCAGCCAGTGCTGCGGGGAACATCGAATCACGCGCATCTCCTGCCCGCCGGACTGTTCCTACCTGGACACGGGGATAGACTATCAACAGAAGCGCCTCGGGGAGCAATTCGCGCCCGTACGGAGAGAGTTGTACCGCCGGTTGTCGGAGGTGGGAGGAGAGAAGGCCGCGACGCTCTTCAATCTGGTCGAAATCATGACGTTCAGCTATTTCCACGGACGGCGCGACGGGCAGGATGCCGAAGTCATCGCAGCCATCCAGGCTCTACGGCGTACGTTGAGTCCGCTGCACATTCCGGGTGCCCCCATGCCGGTGTTTGCCGAACGGCTCAAGAAGGAGTACGAGACCTTCGTCAAGCAACAACCGACCGACGCGGTCGACGCGCAGTCGGCGACCGAGGTGCTCGATCGTATCCTGAAATGTGTCACGGAATTTTCGGGGAAGGAGTTCCAATCGCAGCGCTTCCTAAGCGGTTTGATCGGGTACGTCAAAACGTACCATCCCGAGATCGCCGCACACCTCGCGAAGCAACAGGAACCGGGACACATCGTGCTGCCCGGGCAATCCTTCATGCCATCCCCAACGGTGGCTGCTCCTCACATCCACGGCCCCGAGTGCCGTCATCATCACTAGCGTCACCAGACCGCCGCGCTCTCTCGCCATTCGAACCTACAAGGGCCTTCAGACCACTCGGTTATATCTCAACGGGGGATCCGGCGGATGGATGGCTACCGTGTAGCCACTCACTTCGTCGGTAAGAGAGCCGTCACTGCCTGATCCTTGGCAAGATCACCGGCCGTCGCCCCATCGCAGTTTTCTTGGCGCGGATCGGCTCCATTGGCGAGCAAGAGCTTCACGATCGCTGCGTCGCCGACGACTGCCGCATCCATCAGCGGTGTCTCCGCGCAGTAGTCCCGGCGTGCCAGGACATCGGCCCCGTGGTGGATGAGGATCTGGACAGCACGTGCTTGCTTCCCACCGGCCGCTGCATGCAACGCCGTCGTCCCGTGTGAGTCGTAGGCATTCACGTTCACGCCATGCCGCAAGAGCGACCGGAGCAGGCGTTCGTCCCCGGCACCGGCGGCGCGCGTCAGGTATTCAACTCCATACTTCCCTGGACCACGGCTCTCAATCAGCAACCAATCCCAAACGGTAAACGGCAGGTACGCGACGGCAAGGGTCGTGGCCAAAAAAATTGCGGCGAGCGTGGTCGCGTGGCCAGGCTGCTGTTTCTTCCACGCGACTAAAGCCAGGAAGGTGAGAAGCCACAGATGGCTCAGCAGCAGAAGCACCAAGCCCGAAAGAAAAAGCTTGGAGTTAAGCAACGATCCGGCATAGGGAAGCTCGGAGGGTCCGAACTTCCAGGGGAGGTAGGTCTGCTCATAGACATAGCTGCCGAGAAATATGCCGGCCCCGACGAGAAGAGTCCATCCGCTCGTACCCATCCAGCGGGACATCGAGGCCGTGGCCAAGCTCATGCTTGTTCTATACAGCACCTCCGGCCATTCGCAAACTCAAACCGGGTTTCGAGAAGACCGTTCGCATCGTCCTGTCGCCTCGGTCGTTCATGCCACCCTCCTGAACAGGATTCGCATCTCCACTGCCCCGCGTGTCACTATCACCACTGACCGGTGACTCTCTTGCAGAGGTTTCCGATGGCATATCGTCACGAACAGGGAGCATGTTGTAATTCCCCTTGTCGCTCTCACCGACAGTGAGCCCGTCGAGGCAGTGGCACCGGCGACATCGCGGGCGAGGCACGCTGATGTGCGCAGCGCAAGAAGAAGCGAGGCCCGAACCCGTTTGGCCGTTGAATCAGCCAAACGGGGATCGGAAGGCCTCCACATTCTCATGTGGGGGATGGGGGGAGCCGCAGCCTTCTTGCGAAAGCTACAGCAGCGAGGCGAACACGCGGGAGACGAGACACTATCTCGATGGACGCTACTCCACAATCTTCACCGTCATCTCCACCCGCTCGGTCGGCAGGTCCCGCGCGTCGCGTGGCTGATTGACGATCTGGTCCGCCACCTCCATGCCTTTGGTCACTTCGCCGAAGACCGTGTATTGACCGTCGAGAAAGTTCGAGTCTTTGACCACGATGAAGAATTGGGAGCCGGCGCTGTTGGGGTCCGACGTGCGCGCCATGGAGAGGATCCCCCGTTTGTGCGGGATGTCGTTGAACTCAGCCTTCAGCCGATGTGGAGGGCCGCCCATCCCATAGGTCTCCTTCTTGTTCGGATCCTTCGTGTTGGGGTCGCCGCCCTGAATCATGAAACCGGGAATCACCCGGTGGAAAATCGTTTTGTCGTAGAAGCCCGACTTGGCCAGCGTGATGAAGTTCTCCACGTGCCTGGGAGCCTTGTCCGGGAAAAACTTGATTTCCATCTCGCCGAACTTCGTCTTGATGATCGCGCGAGGCCCACCGCCACCGGCAAGACTCTTCCCCATCGCCGCAGGGTCTGCCGCCATCGAAAGATGCACCGCCGTGATCGCACCGCACACAACAGCCAGCACCGCCACACGCGAGATCCCTCCTCGCAGTTCCGTTCTCATCATCAACCTCCTCTCCTATTCGATGATCCTCACCTTCATTTCGATCCGCTCCAACGCCAAATCGCGCCCGTCTTGCGTACGAGGCACATTGACGATCTTGTCCGCAATGCCTAACCCGCGCACGATTTTCCCGAACGCCGTGTAGGTCCCATCCAGATGAGGGGCATACTCGATCATGATAAAGAACTGCGAGCCCGCGCTGTCCGGATCGTTCGCCGCGCGGGCCATCGACACGATTCCTCGTCGATGCGGCGTGTCATTGAACTCCGCCTTCAACTTGTACCCGGGGTCACCCGATCCATACTCGTCCTTCCGCCTCGAATCCTTGGTCAACGGATCGCCCCCTTGAATCATGAAGCCGGGCACCACCCGGTGAAACGTGGTGCCGTCGTAAAACCCGGACTTCGCCAATTTGATGAAATTCTCGACGGTTTTCGGCGCCACCTCGGGGAAAAACACCATTTCCATATCGCCATACTTTGTGGTGATGATCGCCCGCGGGCCCTGCGACACCGGAACTTGAGGCTCCTGGCTTTGCACCTTGGTGCTCATAATTCCCAATTCGGCCCGTTGGGAACTGGAGCAGGCAAAAGACGCGAGGACCGCCAACAGCACTCCCGCCAGAATCGTGCCCTGAGCCACCCGCATAGGTTACTGACCTTCCTCCGTTTCTCGGATCCTGTCGGCTTCCGATCTTCCCGCTGCCAACGCGTCAGGCGCCGACTTGGTCGAGCGCCTGTTTTGCGGCCATTTGTTCCGCTTCCTTCTTGCTGCTCCCGGCGCCGACGCCCATCACGCTCCCCTTGATCGTCAGCTCGACCTCGAACATCTTGCGATGGTCCGGCCCGGTCTCACGAATGGTCTCATAGCGCGGCAAGGTCTCATGGTGCTTCTGGCACCATTCCTGGAGCTGGGTCTTGTAATCCTCCGAGCCCGGTCGCTCTTTCTGCTCCGCAATCGCGTCCAATTCCGGCGCCAGCACGCGCAGAGTGAACGACCGACACGCCTCGAGCCCCCCGTCCAGATAGACGGCCGCGATGACGGCCTCCAGCGCATCGGCCAGCAAGGAAGACTTCTCTCGACCTTTGGACAGCTCTTCCCCTCGCCCCAGCCGCAAGAGCTTTCCCAACTCCAACCGACGAGCCGCCTTGGCGAGAGACGTCTCGCTCACGACCTTGGCTTTCAGCTTGGACAGCGCGCCTTCCGTGGAATCCGGCAGCGCCGTCGCCAGGTAGTCGCTGACGATCAGGGAGAGGACCGCGTCTCCCAAGAACTCGAGCCGCTCGTTGTGCTTCCGTGCCGGTGATCGACGTTCGTTCACGTAGGACTTGTGCGTGAGCGCTTCGTCGAGCAGCGCCACCGAGCGAAACCTGTACGGCAAGGCGTCTTGCATCGACTCGATGGAGACGGAGGAAGTCATGGTTACGACTCTGGGAATCTCGTCGATACCATTCTAGGGTGGGAAGAAATTCGCCCGCAACCTACGCGTCGTAGCGGCGGAAGAGGAGACAGGCGTTGACCCCGCCGAAGCCGAATGAGTTGGACAGGGCGACCTTCGGATGACCAGGCCGCGCCTTGTGAGGGACGTAGTCGAGATCGCACTCGGGATCGGGCGTGTCCAGATTGATCGTCGGCGGGAGCAGCCCATGGTGCAGGGCCAACACGCTGAAGATCGCTTCAATCCCGCCGGCCGCGCCTAAAAGGTGGCCGGTCATGGACTTGGTCGAGCTCACCGGAATACGGTAGGCTGCGTCGCCGAAGACCTGCTTGATCGCTCTCGTTTCGATGGCATCCGCCATGGTCGATGTGCCGTGAGCGTTGATGTACCCGACGTCGGTCTTCGCGATGCCGGCGTCCTTGATCACCAGCTCCATGCACCGGACGGCTCCTTCGCCGTCGTCGGGCGGCGCCGTAATGTGATACGCGTCGCTGTTCATGGCGTACCCCACCACCTCGGCGTAGATCCTGGCGCCGCGTCGGCGCGCATGTTCCATCTCCTCGAGCACCACCACTCCCGCGCCTTCCGCGAGGACGAACCCGTCACGATCTTTGTCGAATGGGCGGCTTGCGCGCGTCGGCTCCTGGTTGCGGAACGAGAGCGCTCGCGCGGAGGCAAAGCCCGCGACGCCCAGCGGCGTGATGGCCGCTTCCGCACCGCCGGCGATCATGACGTCGGCCTCATCCCGTTGGATGATTCGGTACGCGTCGCCGATGCAATGATTGCCCGTGGCACAGGCCGTGACTGCGCACGAATTGGGGCCGCGGGCCCCGAGTCGAATCGCCACCTGACCCGACGCAAGATTGATGATAGTCATGGGAATGAAGAAAGGAGACACTCGATCGGGGCCCTTTTCCTGCAGCACCTTGTGATAGTGTTCGATGGACCCGAGGCCGCCGATTCCGGAACCGATGTACACGCCCACGCGAGGGGACTCTTCGGGGGATACCTTCAGGCCCGCATCCTCCACCGCCAGATGGCTGGCCCCCACCGCATAATGGATGAAGGTGTCCATCTTTTTGATTTCTTTTTTCTCGATGAAGCGGGCTGGATCAAAGTCTTTGACCTCGCCGGCGATTTGCGCCGCGTACTTCGTCGGGTCGAACTTCGTGATGCGCCCGATGCCGGACTCGCCGGCACAGACGGCCTTCCACGTTTTGTCCACGCCGGTGCCCAAGGGCGTGACCATCCCGAGCCCCGTTACCACCACCCGTCTCGTTGGTTTCTCCGCCGCCATCACCCGCCGTCTTTCTTCAGACTTTCTCCTTGATGTACTCGAGCGCCTTGCCGACGGTCAGAATCTTCTCCGCATCCTCGTCGGGGATCTCGATCTCAAACTCCTCCTCCAGGGCCATGACCAGCTCCACCGTGTCGAGCGAGTCGGCCCCGAGGTCTTCCACGAAACTGGCCTCCGGCGTCACCTCATCTTCTTCGACACCCAATTGCTCGGCGATGATCTTCTTGACGCGCTCCTCCACCGTTGCCATGGATTTGCCTACCTCCTTCCCCATACATCCTCCTCGATAAAAAAATTGTGGCCTGAGTCTCGGTCACGCCATCAACATGCCGCCGTTTACATGCAGCACGTGTCCGGTGATATACGACGCCTCGTCGGACACCAGGAATCGCACGCCCGCCGCGATGTCCGCCGGCAATCCGAGTCGCCCCAAAGGAATCTGCTTCAGCAGGGTCTCTTTCACCTCCGGCGGCAGCTCCTGTGTCATGGCCGTATCGATGAAGCCGGGAGCCACCGCATTGACGGTGATGGCCCGGCTCGCGTATTCCCGTGCGACGGTCTTCGTAAACCCGATCACCGCCGCCTTCGATGCCGCATAGTTGGCCTGACCGATGTTCCCCATCGCCCCCACAATGGACGCGATGTTCACGATTCGCCCATACCGGGCTCTGGTCATCGCGGGCAACACGGCTTTCGTGCAGTGGAACGTTCCGTTGAGGTTCACCTGTAAGACCAGGTTCCAGTCGTCTTCTTTCATCCGCAGCAGCAACCCATCGCGCGTGATACCCGCATTGTTGACGAGAATGTCGACCTTCCGCCACTCCTCCATCACCCGTTCCACCATGGTCTTCACGTCATTGAAGTCGGCCACGTTGACCTTGACGTTCATGGCTCGGCGACCGTGCTTGCTCACGGCATCGACGGTCTCTTGAGAACGACCCGGATCGAGATCGGCCACGACGATGTCCGCGCCATCCGCCGCGAGCCGCTCGGCAATGGCCCGGCCAATGCCCTGGGCCGCTCCTGTGACGATGGCGACTCTACCTGCTAGAGACATGAGGTCCTATCTCGTGACGGGGGGACCGGGGACCCGTTGCATCTCCCGGAGCAACGGGTGCCCATTCTGCAGAGCGATGGGTCCCGATGACGCGCACCCACTGCCAAACAATCGCAGCCGATTCTGTCGTTCGGACCCCGTCACGCGTCACGCGTCACGCTCAACGCGCTTAGCGTCGCTTCCAGCGACTTCGGATCGCTCACGTTCAGCGTCACGGCTTCCGGCAGGATACGCTTGATCAACCCCGTCAGCACCGTGCCAGGCCCGACCTCAATGAACGTCTTCACGCCGATGTCAGCCATAGTCCTGATCGAACCCTCCCACAGGACGGGAGACGGCAATTGTCTGATGAGTGAAGCCTGAACGTCCGCTGCCTTCGTCAGGGATCTGGCTTCGGCGTTGTTGACGAGCGGCACGGTCAAATCCGTCCAGCGAACCGCCGCCACATCCTTTGCCAAGCGATCGGCGGCCGTCTGCATCAACGGTGTATGGACCGGAACGCTCACCGGCAAGGGAATCGCTTTGCGGCACCCCTTGGCCTTGGCAAGCTCGATGGCCTGCTCGACCGCCGCCTTTTCTCCGGCGATGACGACTTGTCCCGGACAATTGAAATTGGCCGCGGCCACTACGCCCGCGGGGGACGCCGCACGACACACCTCTTTCACCACGTCCGACGTCAATCCGAGCAAGGCCGCCACGAGCCCGGCACCCGGGGCGACGGCTTCCGCCATATAGCGCCCGCGTTTTTGCACCAACGAGACGGCGTCTTCGAACGAGAGGCCGTTCGCGGCGACGATGGCCGAATACTCCCCAAGGCTGTGACCGGCCACCGCGATCGGCTTGACCCCTGCCGGCTCGAACGCGCGCAGCGCTGCGACGCTGCTGACGAGCAAGGCAGGCTGGGTATACTCCGTCAAATTCAGTCGCTCGGCGGGTCCCTCGAAGCACAGGGCCGCGACATCATACCCGAGAATCGACGACGCCTCCGCGAACAGTCCCTGCACAACGGGAGAAGCATCGTAAAGTGCTCGTCCCATGCCGACCGACTGCGACCCTTGGCCGGGGAAGACAAGCCCGACTCCGGAGGACATATCGCGGTTAGATATCGTAGAAATGGCCAACAATGTCAACGGGAAAAGTTCATTCGAGCTTTCAGCCGTCGGCGTTCAGTAGACAGCATCAGGAACAGATAGCTGATCGCTGATGACTCACGACTGACGGCATGACCGCCTACCACCGAATCAGCGCGGAGGCCCACGTCAATCCCGCGCCGAAGGCGCCCATCATGATCACGCTCCCGTCCTTGACCCGACCGTCGCGGACGGCTTCATCCAGCGCAAGAGGAATTGATGCTGCCGACGTGTTCCCATAGCGGTCCATGTTCAGGACCACCTTCTCCATCGGGAGCCCGAGTCGCTCGGCCACCGCTCTGATGATGCGCACGTTAGCCTGGTGTGGCACGTAGAGATCCACGTCGGCCACGGTGAGTCCATTGGCCGCCAGCGTCTCGCGCGCCACGTCCTCGAGCGTCCGGACAGCGACCTTGAAGGTTTCGTTGCCCTTCATCTTCATGAACTGCATCCGCTCGCTGATCACCTTCTCCGACGGCGGCATGCGTGAGCCTCCGCCCGGTACCGTGATCAGATCACAGAGACTCCCGTCCGAATGCAGATGGGTGGAAAGAATCCCGCGGTCTTCGTCGGTCGCGCTCACGACGGCTGCTCCGGCTCCGTCTCCGAACAGGACACAGGTGTTCCGGTCCGTCCAGTCCATGATGACTGACATGACCTCCGACCCGACGACCAACACATGTCGCATGCCGGTGCGGACATAGGCGTCCGCCACGGAAAGGGCGTAGACGAACCCGCAGCACGCCGCCCCGAGGTCGCAGGCCGCAGCGCGGATCGCGCCCAGTCGGTGCTGGATGAGACATGCCGTCGCCGGCATCGGCTGATCACCGGTACAGGTGGCGACGAGGATGGTGTCGAGGTCGGCCGCCGCCACGCCGGCCGCCTTGAGCGCCCGTTCCGCCGCGACGACGCCGAGGTCGGAGCAGGCCTCTCCGGCCGCGGCGATGCGACGTTCGCGGATGCCCGTCCGTTCGACGATCCACTCGTCCGACGTCGCTACCATGCGCTCCAGGTCGACATTCCTCAGCACTTTGGCCGGCGCATAGGAGCCGGTGCCGGTGATCCGGGCCCTCACGCCGGGGCTCCTTCCGCTTGATGGCGGGCGAGGCTCTCCTCGATGTCCCGTTGAATCAGCTCATGCAGCTTGAATTCCGCCAACGCCTGCGCACGCTTGACGGCGTTCTTGATCGCCTTGGCCGAGGAACGACCGTGACAAATCATCGTGATCCCGTTCACGCCCAACAGCGGGGCGCCGCCGAACTCCGCGTAGTCGATCTTGCGCTTGAGGCTGAGAAGCGGAGCCGCAATGAGCGGATAGGCGAGGCGGCCCAACCAGGAGGCGGAAATCTCCTTCAAGAGGAGCTTCTTGATCGTCTCCGCCACCCCTTCGGAGATTTTCAAGGCGACGTTGCCGATGAAGCCGTCGCAGACGACCACGTCGGCGTTGCCGCTGTAGAAGTCGCGTCCCTCGATGTTGCCGATGAAATTGAGCGGGCTCGCCTTGAGCAGCCGGAACGCTTCCTTCGTCACCTCGTTCCCTTTTGTATCCTCTTCCCCGATGCTGAGCAGCCCGATCCGCGGGTTGGGCTTGCCGTAGAGGTGCTTGGCGTACTCGTTGCCCATCACCGCGAACTGTTCCAGATGTTTGGCTTCGCAGTCCACGTTCGCGCCCACGTCGAGCATGACGGCGGTGCCGGTCAAGGTCGGCAGCATCGTCGCGATGGCCGGCCGTTCCACGCCCTTCGTCAGACCGAGCACGAAGAAGGCCGCCACCATGCTCGCCCCGGTGTTCCCCGGGCTCACGACTGCGCTGGCCTCGCCGCTCTGCACCAGCTCGGTCGCGACCCAGATCGAGGAGTCTCGTTTCTTTCTGGCGACTTGCGACGGCGACTCGTGCATCTCCACCACTTGCGGCGCATGGCGAATGGAGAGACGCGGATCGCGGCAGCCTCGACGCCGACATTCCTCCTCCAGCACGGATTCCTGGCCGACCAGGATGATGTCGACGTTCAGCTCCTGGATCGCCTGCAAAGCCCCCTCGATGACGGGACCGGGTCCAAAATCCCCGCCCATCGCATCAAGGACGATTTTCATGCGCTCGTGGTTGCTCACGGCAGGTGGGTGATTGGGCAGCCGATAGGGTGACGGTAAGTTACGCACTCCCGCCGGGCCAGCCGCACAAGGCGGCCCGGCGTCTGTTACGCTTCTTCGACGGTGATGATCTGCTTGCCCTTATATGTCCCGCAATTCAAGCAGGCGTAATGCGGCATCTTGAGCTCGTGGCACTGGGGACACACTGACATGCCCGGAGGGATGAGCCGCGTCTTCGCCGTTCGCCGTTTGTCGCGTCTGGCCCGTGAATGCTTATGTTTCGGATTCGGCATCGAAACTCCCTTCTCGTCTCATCCTCTCGCTCACTCCGAAGACCGCTTCCGAGAGGGCGTCACTTTGAACCCCTGAA
The DNA here is from genome assembly GCA_037446055.1 of Nitrospiraceae bacterium. Taxonomy (GTDB): domain Bacteria; phylum Nitrospirota; class Nitrospiria; order Nitrospirales; family Nitrospiraceae; genus JBBIJI01. The sequence continues at coordinate 7,514 of JBBIJI010000001.1, read as the reverse complement.
GCACCGAAAACGGCGAGGCCTGCGGCTCGCCGCGACAGGCGCACCGCCGAACGTTCAAATCCTGTCCGCATTGCGGACAGAGTCCCTGGCAGTCCTCCCGACAGAGCGGCTGCATCGGAGCGGCCAGAATCGTCTGCTCACGCAGCATAGGCGCCAACATGAGCTGATCCCCCTGATACTCGTAGATATCGTCCTCCTCCGCTTCGCCCGATGCCTCAGGCCGATCCGGCTTCTCTTTCCTCATCGCGGCGTTTGATTTCGGCGGCCGACGCGGTTGAGCGGTCGATCGCACATAGTGCGCCCTGATCCCGACGGAAAGGGGATCTTTATACCAGGAGAGACAGCGGACACATTCCCGGAGGATCACCCCTTCGAGCAAACCGGTCACCTCCACGGCATCACCGTGTTTGCGGAGCTCGAGCGAGACGGCCAACGTGCCGTCGATCACGGCATCGACGTCGGTCAATCCGAGGTCCTCGCCGCTCGCGGCGCAGACCACGTGTAGACCTTCCTCTGGAATCTCGGCCACCTGAGGAGTTAAGGCATCCATGACGGCCTCCAACGCCTGTGGTGCACGCGACCCTCCAGCCTGCTCGTCCTGGAGGGTGTCGAGCCGCGTGCGCGCTTGTTCCAGCAGCAGCATTAGCGCTCTTCCGCGAAACTGACCAGAGCGATATGGCGCGCCCGCTTCACCGCAATGGTGAGATCTCGCTGGTGTCGCAAACAATTGCCGGAAATCCGTCGCGGAACGATGCGTCCCCGCTCCGTGAGGAAGTTCTTCAGCAAGGCCACGTCCTTGAAATCGAGCGGCGTCTTATCCACGCAAAACCGGCACGGCCGCCGCCGCTGAAACAACCGCCCGCCGCCGCTTCCTCCTCCGCCTCGTTCCATCTCCGCCTCCGTTTACAGCCCTTGTTCTTCGAATTCGCCCACCGGCTCATCCACGGGAGCCGCATCTCCTCCGCCCCCGCCCTCGCTCCTCTTCGGGAGGAAGGTGACCGTCTGCGCCACCACTTCGTGCTTGCTGCGCTTTTGTCCGTCCTCCGTCTCCCATCGACGTTGCTGCAAGCGCCCATCCACGATGACGCCGTTGCCCTTGCTCAGATACTGTCCGCAATGTTCGGCCTGTCTGCCGAACACCACGATATCGACGAAACACACTTCCTCTTTCAACTCGTCGCCTTGCTTGTACCGCCGGCTGGTCGCCAGGCCGAAGCTCGCGACCGGCGTGCCATTGGGCGTGTAGCGCAACTCGGGGTTGCGGGTGAGATTCCCGATCAGGATGACTTTATTAAATCCCGCCACCGATCGCCTCCTGTCCTTCGGACATGGTCTGCGACGACCGACGCACTTGCGGTTCCTCCTCCAGACGAACGGTCAGGAACTTGATGATCGAGTCTTCGAGCCGATAGGCCCGTTCCAATTCCCCCACCACGCTCCCGGGGGCCTTGAAATAGAAATACACATAGGTGCCCTTGCGCTCGCGCTTCACCTCGTAGGCGAGCTTCTTGCGGCCCCAGTTTTCCTGCTTGAGGAGCGTCGCGCCGGACTTCTCGGCGACGCCTTTCATCTTGTCGATCAGCGCGGCCGTATCTGGGTCGGTCAACGACGGACGGATAATAAACAGAGACTCGTAGAGCTCCATGCAGCGATCCTCCTGGACGTAAGGCCCCCAAACCGGTTGGGAGCGAGGTGTAAGGCGCCGTTCCGGCGCAAAGTTCGGTGGACCGTACCACACGCCTGAAAGGGCTGTCAACAAAGGCGACCCTCATCAAGAACCGGTCGGGCAACCTCCGGCTTCGGGCCTGCCGTCTTCTGTGCTAGCCCGCATTATTCATGAACGCTTCTGCTGCAATCGCGACGAACCGTCATGAATAATGCGGGCTAGACTGGCGACCGTGGCACGTGGGTCATCTATGGGGCGTTCAAATATCTTCTCACACAATAACCACGAGCAGGCGCTACCTCTGTGGGCGCAACGGTTGGGACGCTCGAGCCCTTTCTCCGGACCTCCGGACTGGCCCGCTACGCCGGAAGAAGGTTTGTGGCGTTCGATTCAGCTATCGGACTTCGGACGCCGGCAGTTGATCGAGCGCTGCCGCAACGACCATCCGGAAGCTTCTCAAGAAACTCTTCGCGATCTCACCTACCAGCAGATTTGCTCCTGGCAGCAGTTCCGTCCATCGCTGCGATTTCGTCAATCCAGCTAAAGTTGCTGTGGCGGGACGGGCGCAGGATTTTATCGATGTCCTGTCAGTCCTCGTTCGCCAAGCCGTATCGCTGGACCGAGCTTACATCACCAATTGGGCTAAACGGCTGGGCATCGGGGAGGAATGGCAGCACGTCCAAACCCAGGCCGAGGCTCCGACCTCTTGAGCAGGCGAAAAGGTCCCAGGACTCCGGTTCCTCTTGCCAAGATGACGTGGCAAGCCAGGGCTCGCCGCTAACCGCGCCTCCAGGAGCGAACTCACAAAACGGGTCCAGCCACCCTTTTCTCATTCTTGTCCCGCAAGGCTGTTCCTTGCCGTGTCTAAGCCGGTTCAGCCAGTCCCAGAGGATTGATCGAGTACATAGGCTAGTTCCTCGACAACGCCGAGTCGCTTCGCCCATCGGAACATATACTCCAGATCCAACGCATTCCCCTGCCGCACGATGACTGTGGCGACATCCCCGAAATCATACGGACGCCCGGCCTTGAGCTTCATAAGCACGAGATCCTCTGGACTGATCGTCCAAAGCGAAAGTCCCTCCACCTCGATCATTCGACGACGAGTTAAGGCTTCTTCTTCCTGAGCATCACGAGGAGTCAGCAAATCAATGGGCACGTCGCCTGAAGACAGCCGCAGCATCGTCTCCCGCAACATGGGATTATGCTCGATCCATGCTTCATCTTTGAGAAATCCGCGCGACGCGAGCGCGTTCAACACCCGGCCTCGACTCTCTTCGTTCAGAAGGATGAGCAGGTCGATGTCCTTGGTTGCCCGAGGCTGCCCCCAGGCGCTGAGCGCCAATGCCTTAATGAGACAATAGGGAGGAACAGGAGCGGGAAGACTCTCGATCAGCGTGCGAAGAGTTTGAAAAAAGTCACGCGGTGGTTCATGGCTTGTGGGCAACGAGTCCTCGCCTGCAAGAACTACCGTGAGAACACTCGACGCAACTCGTTTTCCAAACGCCGGTCAAGGCTGTCACGAAGTGCGGCAAGCTCGTCGGGCGATGCAATGTGGTATTGGGCCTGCATGGTAGCGCGGAAGATCGTTTGACCGAGATCAGAAAGACGACATCCCTCAAGAATCCCAGCCGCCGGTGAGACTGGCCATCGTACCGAACGCAGTTCCCTGCTGAAAACAGACAGTTTGGCCAACCACATCGGAGGCTGCCTTCGCTGCGGGATTGCCATGGCACTATCCTACGCAACGAAGGGATGAAAGGAAAGCGGAATTACGCCAGCGCAAGCTCCTGAACCGCAAAACGGTTCCAGAACCGCTTTTTTCCCTCAGACAGCAGCAGTGTGCATTCAGGCTCCACCGATGTCCTCGGACCAAATGTCGGGATGCGCCTTGATGAACTCAGTGAGGATTCGAACGCACTCGCCCGAGTTCATCTCGATAACTTCCACACCTCGCTCCCGAAGCCAGTCCATACCGCCTTGGAAGGTCTGCGTCTCCCCGATGACGACCGTCCCGATGTGAAACTGGACGATAAGGCCGCTGCAATACCAGCACGGGGCCAGGGTAGTGACCATGATCTTGTCGCGGTAGCTGCGCTGACGCCCCGCCTTTCGAAACGCGTCGGTTTCACCATGGACAGACGGGTCGTTCTCTTGAATGCGGCGATTGTGGCCGCGCCCGAGTACAGATCCATTCCGGTCGAAGAGTGCCGCCCCGATCGGAATCCCGCCTTCACTCAGGCCGAGTTTGGCCTCTTCAATGGCCACATCGAGCATCGCCTGGTAATCAAGTTTGCTTGGCATATGTCGCCTGACATTGGAGCGACCCAACGGCAGCTGCGCATTGTCCGGCTCGCCGCTGGCAGCTCTAAGCGCCTGTTAGGGCGCATCATAGTCGTTGCGGCTATTCTCGGATCCGGTGCTTCAATTGCTCAAGATCTCTGAAGGATAGGCCTACCGTTGACCCAAGCGACGAGCTCATAAAACGGTTCCACGCAGCGTTGTCCTATTCGAATGGACATCAGGTGAAGGCGTCACAGCAATCCAAGGTATCTGCGTGCGGCCTGTACGAACTCACGAGCCTGCTGGATCACTCATCCTGCATCCTCCGAAGTCAAGGCAGCCTCTACGCCATAATCGCCCAGAATTCGTTGATCGTAGGCATCCAAGAGCCAGCGGTGCAACTTAGGATCGAGTGCGTCGTTTTTGGCGAAGTGCTCGCCGAAGGCCGCATGCACACTGCCATGCTTTCGAAACCGTAACCCTTCGAAATCAGCAAGGCCTCAGCAGCATACAACATCGCATAGTAGGCCCGGCCCACTGCAAAATCGCTATCGCCTTCGCTGCGCAGGATCTGAGCTGCATGAATGGCCCGGTCGGCTTTATCGAGGAGGGCCTTGGAGGGATCGCTCATGCGGGAATTGCTTCTTCTCGAACATTCGTGAGGAAGGGGGTCTCCCGACTGGCCCAGTCATGTTGTGAGACAAACACGCGGCTGATACTCACGCCGAATTTGAGGGAGAGCGAGGAAACGAGCGACCTCGTTCGAGTGACCTCGTTGCCGTAACGGTCCAGATGATCCAGAACAACCAGCACATCAACGTCCGATTCCGGATCAGCCTCCTTCCGGGCGTAAGACCCGAAGAGATAAACTCCCTGCAGGCGCGTGCCATACAGCGCCGCCAACCCGGCACGCAGCTCGGCCAGAAGCTCTCGAATTGTCCCAGTCATACTCAGGTTCTTTCGCCGTAATCACTCGGAAATGGATACGGCGGATCGCCGCGGAAATGGTACGACGAAGGCAAGCGGATAGCAAGGGAAGGCTAACGCGCGCAGCCTGGCTAATCCTCTGTGCTCGCGCAGCCCGCACATGAGAGGAATAGCGCCCGTGGTAGTCCCTCGGTCCCGGAGCGCGAAAGGAGCAGGCGTGACTCCAGCAATCCTCTTTGCTCGCGGAACCCGCACACGGGCTGAAATCAATCTAAGTAGAGTCTGCCAAAGGGTCGGAAGCTATCCCGTCGCGGAGAAGCCTAAAGGCCGCTCCGGGTCGAACAAGTTCTGTTTGGCGGTGCTCGTTCGACGCGCGCAGTTCGAGGATCAGCCAGGCTGTCCGCGTGAGCAAGTCGTGGGTGAAGTCCGCTCTGAGTGCAGGCATGCGTGCGCAACGAAATCGTTCCAGGCATTCTTACCTTTTCCCCTACCGTCAGAGCAGGTTCAAGAATTCCTCAGTCGTCAGACCTGATTGCTCGACAATGGATTCGAGTGTCCGACGTTTGAGCTCTTTGCCGTGATAGGCAACTGTCACTCGTAAGTTGGGTTTGTCCGGATGCTTGAGGATATAGTGGCTGCCGCTGGTGTGATGAACGACAAAGCCTGCGCGTTGAAGAGCCCGCAGAACTTGCTTTGGCTTCAGTGGTGGGAGGCGCTGACTCATGCCGCTTCGAGCGGCACGGTCACGGATTCCTTAACCGGCTCGAGCGCGATCTTCTTGTCGGGAGGAATCGGAAGGCCATCTTTTCGGAGGCTTTCAAGATAGGCGCGGATGGCGTCCTTGGCCATCACCCGGGCCTCTTCCAGTGTCTCGCCTTCCGTCACCAAACCAGGTAGGGCGGGGCAGGTGACCACATAGCCGCCCTCCTCGGCTGGCTCAAACAAAATCGTGAAGCTGTATTCTTGCATCTTCGTCACAGTCAGGTCCCGCTCTTCCACTCAGGCACAGTGTAGAAAACCGCCGTTCTTCCTGTCAAATCACTTGAGACAACTCACCGTTTAAGTGGCATGCCAGGGCTCGCCGTTCCCGCACCTCTCGCGACACCCCATCCTCGGCGCTCTGGAGCGGAAACCTTCTGGAATTCCTTCCGCTGCGATCTGCGATCGCAGTCCGTCAGTCAGTTCCAGCTTTCCTCCTCCAGACGCCGGGCGGGGTCCCCGTCGGTCCAGTGAAGTCCGCTCTGAGCCCAGGCGTGCCCACCGAAAACTACAATGACCCCGTTTTTCTGTCCTATCCCAATTCGTCAGCAATGGCCGTTCGCTATGCGTTAACCGTTTGGTTTTGTTCCTTTTGTTTCAGGATCTTCACGTACCGACCATAGGTCCATCCAGCAGGCATCAGAACCATGATACTGAACCAGAAGGCAGCAGCCGGATACTTGCCCCAGGCTGTCCAATAGCAGACCAGAAAGATGAAACCTAGAACTTGCATGGTCCGTGAGACCCTACGCGCCCATTGACTCAGCAAATAACTCACCGACGCTCTCGAACACGTCAGGGATGTTAGTGAGAATGAGATATGCAACCAATCCTAGTAGTCCATAGTCTAGTATCATCGACCACCATGAGTACTCCTGGCGTGTCAGAGATGCCTTTAGACCAAAATCCAGGCCAACGATTAATACGTCTGGCAGTGCGAATATCAGCAGGCAGGCAAACAACGCAGTCAAGTAGGCCTTCACGAGTTGGACGATCTCTTTCACGGTAAGATCTGATAATGTGAGCTGCCGCCACGCTTCGTCGAAAAACTGCTGATGCTGGCTCATGTTCGTCGCTCTATGCGGCTAACGAACGCGAGCCAGCGGTCTGCTCCACTGCGCTGTTAGGCAGACGTCTCTGTCGCCAGAAACCTGAGGAGTTCATCCTTGGCTCTCTGGATTCGTGAACGTGCGGCTACGATTCGGTCTCTGGCCTCGTTGACTCCGTTCGCCCAAGGATTCGACCCCTTCGGATGCGTCCAAGCGGTCTCGATCAACCGGTTGGCCGCACCCAAAGCCACGTAGGCCTCAGTCACGGCATCCCTGATTTCGTCTTTCAGGATCGCGATCGAGCCCTCATGAATAGCCCGCCGAAACTGTTGCTCATGGAAGGCGCACCCCTGTTCTGCTGAGTCGGGCTTGGTCGCTACCTTGGCGTTGAACTCAAGTTCGTCAATCAGCGCCTGAAGTGGACCGACATCGGCAGCTCGACTCGCCGACAGAAGCACGCCGGGTTGCTCTGCACAGATCCTGAACCACTGGTCTCTGTGCAGGCGGAGTTCCTCCGGGAGGAACTTGCGGCCACGGGGGTGCTTATCGTTGTAGCCGTGAATCTCTGCGTGGCACTCGAAGCACACGGGAATAGCGTTGTCGATGGAGTCGTCGCCGCCCTGCTCCTTCGGCTTGATGTGGTCGGTCTCGATCTTGACGCCGCAAAAGCGATGACAGATACAGCAGCGTCGGTGACACCGCGCCAATAGCTCTGATACCTCTTGTCGCTGGAACGCCATTCGAGATCCTGCTGCCTAACTATTAGGTCTGCTGTGGCCTACGCGTGCAGCATAACACGATAGGCTCAGCTCTCCATTGCGGGGGAAGTC